>CADAAM010000006.1 GCA_902785905.1 Oscillospiraceae bacterium
CCATGGTCATAACGATCATACCGGGGGCCTGCGCTATCTGCCGGAAGATATCAGGGATATCCGGGTTTTGGCTCATCCTGATGCTTTCAGGCCAAAGCGATATGATGGAGAATCCATCGGCACTCCTATAGAACAGGCGCAGCTTGCCTCTCGTTTCCGGCTGGAGCCGAGCTCAGTCCCGGCAGCTCTCACCGAGCGGCTTTTCTTTCTGGGCGAGATCCCGAGAACAAACAGTTTTGAAAATAAGTCGCCGATCGGCGAGCGGCTTATAAACGGGATTTGGGAGCCGGACTATGTGCTTGACGATTCCGCGCTGGTCTATTGCGGAGAAAATGGTCTCACGATCATCACCGGCTGCAGTCACTCCGGCATCTGCAATATTACCGAATATGCAAAGGCTGTATGCGGCGACGACCGGATTGCCGGGATCATCGGCGGTTTTCACCTGCTGGAGATTACACCACAAGTAAAAATGACCGCCGACTATCTGCGCCGCCAGCACCCCGGCCTCCTGTGTCCGTGCCATTGCACCTGCTTTCACGCCCGCGCCGCGATTCATAATACGGTTCCGATCAAAGAGCTCTGCGTGGGAGATGTTCTTGAAATCATGTAATTCAGGCTAAAACTGAAAAGGGACTCTCCCCCTCCTATATGGGTGAGCGCGACATTCAATCAGGACTTCTCTCCTTGAAACGAGAAATGACCAACGACCCGTTCAGTGTTTTGAGTCGTTGGTCATTTTTGTATGGCTTATACTATTCTTCAACAAAACGATCAGAAATCGTTTGGTTGAAGATCAGTATTATTTACGGTCGATCACCGCCTGAGCGGTCCGGTTCAAGTTGACAGTTGTTGCGGCGCGGTAGCTGGTCTGGGCGTAGCCGTACATGTCGTTGACGATGGTCAGTGCCCGGCCCAGGCAATTCACATAGCATTGCCCGCAGCTCTGACAGTTTTCGGGATAGGCAATGACGGATTTCTTCGCCGCTTCATCGAAGCGGAACACGTCCATCGGACATACGGTCACACAGGACTTGCAGCCGATGCATTTATTGAGATCGTATCTCGCAACACTCATGAATCAAATCTCCTTTCCTTATAGGCTCCCTCCCTGAGGGAGCTGTCACAAAGTGACTGAGGGAGTCTTTCCCTTACTTTTTACCGCCCCAGCCGCTGGTTTCCTCTTCGGCGGGCAGGCCAAGCGTCTCGAGTTCTTTCGGGAAGTAATAGGTGTAGCGGCTCTTGTAATCCTCGTTCAGATCGCCCTTCCATTCGTCCTTGACGGGCACCTTCTCAATGTCCATGCCGCCCTCGGCGTTCTTTGTCAGGGTGATGAAGCAGAGGAAGTTTTCATCGTCACGGTACGGGAAGTCCGCCCTGTAGTGCAGGCCGCGGGTCTCCTGACGGGCAAGGCTCGCGCGCAGACTGAGCTCGGCGTTGAGGATCTTGTGCTGCATCTCAAGGCACAGACGTACATCATGCCAGCTTGCCGCCTGGAGCTTGGGAATGACCTTGTCGCGCATATATTCTACCTGGGTCAAAGCCGCGTTGAGGCTTTCCTCAGACTTGACGATATAGACCCAGTATGCTGGCTTCTTTATGCGCTCTTTCTGGTGTTATGGAGCCACGCCCCCTGGGCG
Organism: Oscillospiraceae bacterium; assembly: GCA_902785905.1. GTDB lineage: Bacteria > Bacillota > Clostridia > Oscillospirales > Oscillospiraceae > Limivicinus. Next base: position 1,641 of record CADAAM010000006.1, read on the forward strand.
ATCTGCTGCTTCCTGGCATTTGTTCTGCTTTTGTCGGATAACTGCATTTGGCCGCTTGTCAGCAGTGTTTCAAGAATGCTTTGGGGTGTAAATTACCTGTACGAAGGAAGCATTGCACTTCGCATCCCTTTTATTCTGACCCTGTCCCTGCTGGAATGTGCCCTTGTCTGGATGATCCGCCATTTTATGCCGGAGATCCGCAAAATTCATCTGAATGTATTCGATGTCATTCTGGTCGCAGCCATTGTGATTCCCTTCCTGTATATCCGCACCATCGCCGGTCAGAGCATCAGCCAGGACAACAAGTTGGATCAAATCGTGATGACAGACTGCTGCCTCGTCGCTGTCATCACTTTGACGGCCGAGATCGGACACTCGTCCAGCGAATATGAAAAGCGCCGTGAGGAGCAGATGCAGCGTGTCCTGCAGCGGCAGCAGGCGATATTTGAGCAGAAACTGCAGGACGTGGACGAACTTAATCGCAAGTACCATGATATGAAGAACTTCCTGCTCTATCTGCGCGCCCATAAAGAGGGCGGGCAGGAGTTGGACGGCTCCATCGACCAGCTCATGAAGAGCATCGAGCCCTACGGGAATGCCATTTCATCAGGCAACGCGGTGGTGGATATGATTCTGGGAGAAAAGCTGGCCGTGTGTTCTGCCGAAAACATCGTGTGCATTCCTTATGTGGACGGGAGCCTGCTGGACTTTGTTAAGCCGCTGGATCTCTGCACTCTCATCGGCAACTCCATGGATAATGCTATTGAGAGCTGTCGCAAAATCCCGGACCCCCGACGACGTTCGATCCGCCTGCACACCTCGGAGCGCGGGAATACAGTGGTATTGTCGGTGCGCAACACCTTTCTCACTGCGCCGGACTTTCGGGATGGATTACCGGTGACCACGAAAGAAGATGCCGGAAATCACGGCTATGGACTCCGGAATATGCGATTTCTGGCGGAGCATTACAGCGGGATGCTTTCCTGCCGGCTTGAGGGAGATGAGTTCGTCCTGAGGGTGGCTCTGCAGAGACCTGATTCGTCTGAAATCATATAACGCCGCAGCTCATCTTGAACTGCGGCGTTATTTCTATATCTGCTCTGCTGTATATACTTACCTGGCTGCTGCCTCTGCTGCCCCTAATACTATTTCTTGATTAAATTCTTTAATCAAGAAAGCCGCAGTTCCCGCGGCGTTTTCAGCGTGAAACGCTGAAAACACGTCTCATACAAGAACCTCTAAAGGTTTTCATGAGGTTCTAGTATAAGCCGACTTCACAGGCATACGTGTCATCTCTGCCGCTCAGTTCACGATATATTCTGATCACAATGATAACTGTAAGGATAAACGTCAGCACGTCTGCCGCGGGGAAGGAATACAGCACGCCGTTCAAGCCGAAGATGAGGGGCAGCAGGATCGGCAGGAACACGCCGAAGATGATCTCACGCACCATCGATAACTCCATGGACGGCACCGCCTTGCCCAGCGCCTGGAGATAGATGAAAGTCCCCTTGTTGACTGTCGCAAGCGGCAGCATGCACAGGTATACGCGGAAGCAGCGAATGGCAAAGGCGGTATAATACGTGCTCTCGTTGCCGGCACCAAAAATACCGATCAGCTGCCGCGGGAAGAGCTCCACGATCAGCAGGGCAGCGAAGCCCACTGTAGTCTCCCATTTGAGCAGCAGCGCAAACAGACCTTTGGCCCTGTCCTTGCGCCCGGCACCGATGTTGTAACCCACCACGGGGATACAGCCCGCTGCCGAACCTACAGATATGGAGATCGCGATCTGGAAGAACTTCATCACGATGCCCAGCACCGCAAGCGGAATCTGCGCGTATTCGGCCTGCCCGAAGATAGGGTCGAGTGCGCCGTATTTGGTGCACATGTTCTGTACCGCCGCCATGGAGATTACCAACGAGATCTGACTCAAAAAGCTCGTGATGCCAAGCACCAGAAAGCGTTTCATCAGATAGCCCTTGAGCATAAAGCTGTTCTTTTCGAGCTTCACTGCCTTCATGTGGAAGAGATACCACACAGCAAGGCCTGCGGTGAGGATTTGCCCCGCCACGGTGGCAATCGCCGCACCCATCATGCCCATCTTCATCGGGAAGATAAAGATGGGGTCGAGGATGATGTTGGCAACCGCGCCCGCAACAGTAGAAACCATAGCAAACTTCGGGCTGCCGTCAGAGCGGATAATGGGGTTCATAGCCTGGCCGAACATATAAAAGGGCATGCCAAGCGCGATCCAGAAGAAATACTCCTTCGCGCAGGCATAGGTCTCCGCGTTCACCTTGCCGCCGAAGAATGTCAGGATCATCTCGGGGGCCAGCAGGTAAACCACGGTCAGGATCAGGCTGGAGGCAAGGCACAGGACAATGGCGTTGCCGATGCTGCGATGCACGTTTTCCTGATTGCCTGCCCCAAGTGAGATCGACACAAAGGCGCAGGCACCGTCGCCGATCATGACCGCGATAGCAAGGGCCACGACCGTCAACGGGAAGACGACGGTATTCGCGGCGTTTCCGTAAGAACCGAGGTAACTTGCGTTTGCGATAAAGATCTGATCGACGATGTTATAAAGCGCAGCCACCACAAGCGAGATGATGCATGGGATGGAGTACTTCTTCATGAGTCCGCCAAGCGGCTCGGTTTCCAGAAAAGTATTTGATTTTGCTTCCATGTGTTCTCCTCTCAAAACGCAGACAAGCCCTGTGCGGATCATGTATCGTATCAGCACAGAGCTTGTATCGTTTCTCATATAAAATTAAAATGTGCAGCGAACAGCCGGATTTACGCTTTCGCTACACACTGGCGTTATTATTACCAGAAAAACGGTGACTTGTCAAATGTTTTTTACAAAAACTTGCGGTCTGCCTCGCTCTTATCAAGCTGGTTTGCTCGCTCTTATCGAGCTGTTTAACCTTGCACAATGCAATTAATGGAGTAGAATTGATAATTACCTTACGCATTTGCGAAATTCCTCGCCAATTCTGCTCCATTTTGCGTCCAACTTTATTGAATTTTGGACGTAAAGTCAATACACCGGACGATTCATTATTCCCGACTTTGACTGGGGAAAAGACGCTTCTCATAAACCTGTGTTTCAAGCGAAGCGCCTTCTCCTGTGCCGGTTCGCATTGCTCGCATTCTACGCATTCAGGCGCTCGGAAAGCCGCGTGTATCAACAACTTTCGAGCGCCTGTTTGGTAAGGGGTACGATTTTATAGTCCGTCTTCAAGTTAGAGCGTGACTCAGATTTCTTTCATTTCAACCTCGGTCAGCACGTCCAGCATGATCTTTGCGCCGAGCTTGAAGGCATAGCAGAAGGTCTCACAGTCTGTCAGCACGTTGACCTCCCGCTGGGCTGTCATGAATTCCTCGAACAGCTCTGACTGCTCATCGTCGAGCGTGTCGTTCAGCGCGTCGTTGGCCTCCACAACTTCATGTAACGCCCTGGCATACTGACTGCTGCGCTTGAAGCTGCGCTCACCGGGATGCACATCTCCAGAAAGAAGGCCTTCGAGTATCAGGTTTTTCGATCATTTGCTTACAAATAATGAACGCGATGTGCCAACATCAGATGCCGGTAAGCCACTCTGAACACGACCGTACCCATCCGGCGACATGCGGATCAGGAAAACGCCCCTTCTCTGCCTGTTCCACTTCCTTTGTGGCAAGCGACAGGCCGTGCGGCCCATACGGGTATATGTGCAGTTCAAAGGGAACGCCCGCACTGCTGAGAGCGGTTGCAAACAGGAGCGAGTTTTCGACCGGGACTTCCTCGTCCGCGGCAGTATGCCACAGGAAAACAGGCGGTGTTTCCGGAGAAACATGCTTCTCCAGAGAAAAGAACTCCCGCTCCCCTTCCCCAACCAGATTCTGAAAACTCTCTTCGTTGCACCAGCGCGGATCTGCTGTGATGACCGGATAGCACAGGATCAGAGCGTCCGGCGTCTCCAGATCCATTGTGCGTCCGTGGACCCCGAGCGTTGCGGCAAGATGCGCGCCGGCAGAAAACCCGCAGACATATACCGGCAATCCGGGATGTGTATCCCTCTGCCTTTTCACCGCGTCCGCCAGAGCATGCAGCGGCCGCAGACCACGGATAGCGCAGGATCTCTGTTTCAAAGCCCAGCTCCTGAAAGGTGCGGGCAACGGGCTCGCTCTCCCGAGGAGAGAGAGCCCGATACGCGCCGCCGGGGCAGATAATGATGCTTGCTTTTGCGCTCATGCTTTACAGTCCCTCAACGCCAAAGCCGAAGAAATCGTTGGTGTTGCGCACGCAGACATCCTCGATGATTTCCTTGAGATTCTCCTCAGAGGAGAAGTACTCGCCGCGCTCCACCATCTCGCCGAGGTAGTTGCAGAACACGCGGCGGTAGAGCTCATGACGCGGATAGCTCAGGAAGCTGCGGCTGTCGGTGAGCATGCCGACAGACAGGCTCACAGGATAGAGATTGGCGCAGGCTTTGAACTGCCGCTCGATGCCGTAGACCGTATCGTTGAACCACCAGGGGGCTCCGAGCTGTACCTTGCTCTTCGTGCCGCTGTCGCAGAAGCCGGCAGCGAGGATGGCCCAGGCCTCGATTTTCGTACCGTCCAGAGGATAGAGGATCGTCTTGGGCAGCTCCTCAATGGCGGTGAGGGCGTCAAGCAGTCTGCCGACGCTGATAACGGCGGTGGCGTCGTCGCAGCAGTCAAAGCCCGTGGATTGACCGATGCGGGCAACGCGGGTGGTGTTGGCGTCGAGATAGGTGCCGATGTGAAGCTGCATGACAAAGCCGTTGCGCTTGTAGATGCGTGCCATGTTGAAGAGGAACGCACTGCGGTACTTATCCTGCTCGGCCTGCGTTGTGGGCTTGCCCTCCCGCGCCTTCTGGAAGATGGTCTCCACCTCGTCCTCCGTCCAGTCCGCCCAGGCGAAGAAGGGTATGCCGTCGTCGCTGACGGTGGTGCCGGTGGTTTCCTTGAAATAGCGCAGGCGCTTTTCCAGCGCGGTCAGCAGGTCGGCAAAGGAACAGATCGCCTGTTCGGACGCGGCGGCCAGCTTTGTGAGATAGTCAGCAAATCCCTTGTCGGCAAGGAACATCGCCTTATCGGGGCGAAAGGCCGTGACGACGCGGGTCTTGCAGTCGCTCTGCGCAATCTGCTTGTGCCAGCGCAGATCGTCGATGGGATCCTCGGTGGTGGAGACAAGGCGGACCTTGCTGTGCTCCATGCACCAGCGGCGGGTCATGTGCTTTTCGCGGATGAGGGCCTTGGTGCGCTGATAGATCGCGTCGGCGTTTGCCCTGCTCAGCGGCTCGTCGATATCGAAGAAGCGCTTGAGCTCCAGGGCGCACCAGATATAGATGGGGTTGCCCGCGAGCTTCGGCAGGATTTCGGCAAAGGCCATGTACTTTTCGTAGTAGCTGGCGTCGCCCGTGATATAGCGCTCGTCGATGCCGAAGGTGCGCATGCAGCGCCACTTGTAGTGGTCGCCGCTGAGCCACATTTCGCCCAGGTCCTCAAACTCCTTGTCCTCCGCGATCTCTTTGGGATTGAGGTGGCAGTGGTAGTCGATGATGGGCAGATGCTCAGCGTAGCTGTGATAGAGGTAGCGGCCCGTCTCGTTTGTCAGGTACAGCTCCTCATTGAATTTTCCTTCGATCTTGACCATGGCTCAGAACCCAATCAGCGCGCCGCCGTCGACGGGGATGCAGGTGCCGCTGATGTAGCGGGCGGCATCGGAGCAGAGGAAGGCGGCACACATGCCCACGTCCATCGGGTCACCGACGGACTTCGCCGGGATGCGGCCCATGATCTTGGCAAGGCGCGGGGGATCGTTGTCGGTGGCCTTGTGGAACATGGGGGTGTCGATCCAGCCCGGCGCAATGGCGTTGACAGTGATGCCGTACTCGGCAAGCTCCGCCGTGAGGGTGTGGATGAGTCCGAGGTAGCCCGCCTTGGCGGTGGAGTAGCCCGCCACCATGGGCTGGCCGATATAGCTTGTCATGCTGGCCTCAAAGATGATGCGGCCATGACCGCGCTCCTTCATCTGGGGCACAACGGCCTTGGTCAGGGCAAAGGCGCCCACAAGGTGCACATCCAGCACGTTCTGGTAATCCTCTACCGTCATGTCCCAGATGAACTTCTTGCAGTGGTTGCCGGCGTTGTTGACCAGAATGTCGATGTGGCCCTGGTCAGCGAGGATCTTTTCCACGAGCTCCGGGGTATGGGCTGTGTCGGTGATGTTGAACTGGTAATAGGCGATGCTGTCGCCGAACTCGCCCAAGGTCTGGGCGGCGGTCTCCGCGGGGCGGGAGCCGATCACGCAGACCTTGGCTCCGGCGCTGACAAGGCAGCGGGTGATGGCAAGGCCCAGACCGGACGCGCCGCCGGTCACGACAGCGACCTGCCCGGAGAGGTCATACCAGTTTTTGATATTGAAATCCTTCATCTGTTCATCGGTAAATTTCATTTTCTTCTCCTTTATAATACGCCAAACTTGGCAAATGCTTCCGTTACGGGCATGCCGCCCTCGACCGCCTTGCGCATGGTCTTCTCGGTGCTGGCTTTTTCAAGCGCCCGCTCGATGACATCATGCATGATCTCCTTGGGGATAATGAGCACACCGTCCACGTCGCCGAAGACAATGTCGCCGTCGTGCACGGTGACCTGGCCGATTTCAATGTCGCAGCGGTAGTCGAAAACGTAGGTGCGCACAGAGGAATCCTGCGCCCAGGTGCCGGAGCAGAAGACAGGAAAGTTCTGCTCAAGTACCTGCGGGGTGTCGCGTGTGTAGCCGTCAAGCACCGCGCCGACCGCGCCGCGGGCCTTGGCGGTGGCGGTCAGCAGTTCACCCCAGAGGGCGCTGTTGTGCGCGCCGGTGGCAATGTAGATCTCATTGGGTCTGAGCTGGTCCAGGGCCTCGGTCATGTAGCCGAATGGCTTCTTCGGCTCACCATAGATATCGTTTTCCAGCACCGTGCAGGCATAGCCCGCCACCTTGAGGCGATTGTTGGGCTCGTCGTCCTTCACATAACAGCCCATGGGAACCTGTGACACCAGAGGCCGGATCTGCGCCGGCAGAAACTGGTGACGGTAACCCATCTGGTCAAGGATGTCGCCCACTACCGGAGTGTACAGTTTCTCCTTCATGAGAGAAAACATTTCGTCGTCATTTTTCCAGGTAATCATTTTCTTCTCCTACAAAAATAGAATACATGCGCACAGCCCTCACAATTCATATTCGTTTTTGACGGGGCTTTGCCTCGGCAAAAACACCCTGAGGCGAGCTGTGCGAGTCCTCGCGCCGACCAAACGAGGCGTTCCCCCGCAAGCCGAGTGCGATAAGCGCGAGCCTCTCATTGCGAAATCATGTTTCGCAATGAATTAATTATAGAGCATACTCGGCAGCCACATGAAGCTCTGGGGGAAGTAGGTCAGGATGATCAGGGCGACCGCCATGGTAATGTAAAACGGCACCATCTTTTTTGACAAGGTCTCGATCTTGATGCCGGAGATGGCCGAGCCGATGAACAGCGTGGAGCCGACCGGCGGAGTCAGCAGGCCGATGCCGAGGTTCAGAACCATCACGATGCCGAGGTGAATGGGACTCAGCCCCATCTGTACCCAGATCGGGAGTATGACCGGTGTGAGCATCAGGATCAGGCAGGCCATCTCGATCAGGCACCCGAGAATCAGCATCATGGCGTTGAGCATGATGAGGATCAGGATCTTGTTGTCGGTGATCGCGAAGAGCGCCGTGGCCACCTTGCCGGGGATCTTCAGGTAGGTCAGCAGGTAGGTGAACGCGCCGGACACGCCCAGCAGGATCAGGACCTTGCCGAGAGTGGTGACGACGTTGATGAAGATATTCGGAATATCCTTGACAGAGAAGCCGCGGTAGATGAACAGGCCAACCACCAGCGACCAGACCACCGCGCAGGCGGCGGACTCGGTGGTGGTGAAAACGCCGGCGATGACGCCGACCACCACGATCAGCACCGCGAGCATGCCCCAGATCGCCTTGCCGAAAGCCTTGATGGTGCCCATCAGGCTGAAGCGCCCGGTCGTGGGGATGTTGTTCTTTTTTGCATAGTACGCGGAGTAGATCATCAGCGCGATGGACAGTACCGCGCCGGGGACATAGCCCGCCACAAAGAGCTGGCCGATGGACACAGTGGTGACGCCCGCCGCCGCCAGCGTGAAGATGACCATGTTCTGGGAGGGCGGAACCAGGATGCCCTCGACCGAAGAGGCCATGGTCAGGCAGGTGGAGAAGGCGCGGTCATAGCCCTGCTCCTCCATCATTTTGATTTCAATGGGGCCGAGGGAGGCGCAGTCCGCCGAGGAAGAACCGGAGATGCCGCCGAAGAAGAAGGAGGCGACCACGTTGACCATGGCGGCGCCGCCCGTGAACCAGCCCACCAGCTCCTTGGAAAACTCAATGAGCGTGTCGGTGATGCCGCCGGCGCTCATGAGCTCGCCCATCAATATGAAGAAAGGCACGGCCAGAAGCGTGTAGGAATTTAAGTTGCTGACAAATTTCAGGGCCATCTGCATGGGGTTGATGCCCAGGTAGAAGAAGTCGATCAGCGAGGCAATGCCGATGGAGTAAACGATCGGCACGCGCAGGAACACCAGCAGAAGGAAAACGCCGATGAGGATCAGCGTCGCAATACCGGCAGTCGTCACTTCTTTTCACTCCTTTCCAGCCACTCGCCGATGACAGCGAAGAGATTGAGCACGCCGGTGATCGGCATGGACACATACATGACCGAATAAGGCACATTGACGCCCGCCATGTTGTTCCGCGCGCCCTTCTGGGTGAGCTTGCCGCCGTAATAGATCATGAAGACGGAGAAGGCGACAATGCAGAAGGTGCTGAGAAGCTCGGTGAGGAAAACACCCTTTTCGCCGAGGCGCTCATCGAACATGGTCACACGCAGATGCTCGTTGCGGCGCACAACGAGAGCCGAGCCCAGAAGACTCATCCACACGAGGCACAGAAGGGAGAACGGCTCGCCCCAGATAGGCGAGCGGCTGAGGACGTAGCGGCCGAAAAAGATGGAGAACACCACCGCCACCAGCGCCGCAAGGATGACCACACAGGCGTATTTGACAATGCCGAACACACAGGCGTCAACCTTTTTCCATAGTTTACGAAAAGCTGTCAAAGCTTGCTCCTTTCCAAAAAAGGCTCTCCGCTTTCATCGGCGGAGAGCCTTGCTTTGCTTATTTCAAGGCACAGGAATTCGCGAAGCGAATCAATACTCGCCGCCCTGGATCTGGGCGATGATGGCCTGAACCTCTTCGCTCTGCTGGCCGTAGAGGGGAGCGCAGGCTTCCTGCCACTTCTCGATGTCGGTCACGTCGAGGCGCTTGATGCCCTTCTCCTCGAAGGAATCGAAGCAAGCCTGCTCCTGCTTCTGGTTGTACTCATAGCAGACGCTGCGGGCCTCGAGGGCGGCTTCCTTCATCCAGCCCTGCTCTTCTTCGCTCAGGGAGTTCCAGGTATCCTCGGACACCAGGATCACGCCGCAGCCGAAGGTGTGGGCGTCGGTGATGAAGTAGGGGGCGACTTCGTTGAAGGAGTTGTCCATGTAGGAGGTAACGCCGTTCTCAGCGCCGTCGACAACGCCGGACTGGAGAGAGGTGTAGAGCTCAGCGTAGGCAATGGGGGTGGCGGAGGCGTTGAGGGCCTTCATGGTGTTGACCATGAGGTCGGTCTCGGGAACGCGGATCTTGAGGCCGTTCATCATGTCAAAGCTGAAGCTCTCGGGCTTGCCGAGCTTCTCATAGACGCTCGGGGTGATGAAGAGGCTGCGGGGGCCTTCGACCAGCCAGCCGAGGGCGATGTAGCCGCAGTCGGCGTCTGCAACACTCTGCAGGAGCTTGTCGCCGAGCTCGCTCTCAGCCACGTCCTCGAACTGGGCCATATCTTTGAAAACGTAGGGCAGGCCGGTGGAGCCGATGACCTCAGCGCCGTAGTTGGGCAGAGAGGAGGCGTTGCCGCGGAAGATGTCGAGGGTGCCCATCTGGATGCCCTGCATGGACTCGGCCTCGGAGCCGAGAGTGCCGTTGGTGTAGAGCTCGATGGTCAGGGCGCCGCCGGAGATCTCGGCCAGCTTGTCTGCGAAAGCGTGGGCGGCGACGGTGGCGCCGTAGGTCTCACCGTTGACCTCGTTCCATCTCAGGACGCGGCCGTCGGCATGGGCGGCGGGAGCGGCAAGCGCGAACACGAGCATCAGCGCGAGCATCAGGGAAAGTGCTTTTTTCATACTGTTTCCTCCATTTTATGATTGTCTTGTGTTGAGAGCGAAGCCTCTGTTTCGTATAAGCCGAAACGTTTCGTCTCTTTTCGTTAAAAAGATACCATAAGTGCCGGAGAACGTCAAGCTGTTTTCCCCGGTTTCAGCTGTTCGCCTGACATTTTCTGCTAATTTGTATAAAAGCATTGAGTTTGATTTGTCTTACTTTCACAAAAATCCCGTATTTTTTTGTTCGCCTCTTTACTTTTGACAGGGTTTTTTTATAATAAATGCGAAACGTTTTTTCTGCACATTTTGCGGGTCATACGAAGGAAGGAGTACATAATATGGTTATTACAAAATTTGAAACCTGGTGGGTCGAGCGCGGGCACAGCCTGTTCGACGAAAAGCGCCAGGGCGGCGCCAAGATGGGCTGGGACGTGCTGGTCGTCAAGCTCACCACCGATACCGGCATCGAAGGCGTGGCCACCTGCATGGCCGCCCGCAGCGGCGCGCTGAGCGAGGCGTACCTTCAGGAGAGCATCGGCCCTGTCGTTCTCGGCCGCGATCCCCATGACCGCGAGGCCATCTTTCAGCAGCTCTGGGTCGTGGACCGGCATGAGGCGTTCTTCCCCGTCTTCCTCCCCGGCCCCGTGGATGTGGCCCTGTGGGACATCTGCGCCAAGGAAGCGGGCCTGCCCCTCTATAAATATATCGGCGCTTACCGCGACAGTCTGCCCGTCTACGCAAGCTCCAACTTCTATCCCGATGTGAAGACCTATGTGGACGAGGCCCTGTACTACAAGTCCCGCGGCATCAAGGCCTACAAGCCCCACCCCGGCGGACCGGTCAGCTTCGACATGGAGGTGCACCAGGCAGTGCGCGACGCGGTCGGCCCCGATTTCATCCTCATGTCCGACCCCGTGGGCGACTACACCCTCGACGACGCCATCCGCGTCGGCCGTCAGCTTGAGAAGCTCAACTACCGCTGGTTTGAGGAGCCCTTCCGCGACTTTGAGCTCTGGAAGTACACCGAGCTCTGCCGCACGCTGGATATCCCCATCGCCGCCACCGAGACCACACGCGGCTGTCATTGGGGCGTGGCGCAGGTCATTGCCCAGCGCGCCGCCGACATCGTCCGCGCCGACGTGAGCTGGAAGGACGGCATCACCGGCACGCTCAAGATCGCGCATCTGGCGGAGTCCTTCGGCCTCAACTGTGAGATCCACACCACCACCATGAACTACATGGATCTGGTGAACCTGCACGTAAGCTGCGCCATCAAGAACTGCGAGTTCTTTGAATACTTCGTGCCCGAGGACAACTACCGTCTGCCGATGAAGGGCGATCTGCCCATCGACGAAAACGGCGTCATCCACGTCCCCAACGCCCCCGGCGTGGGCGCTGAGCTGGACTGGGATCTGATCGAAAAGTCCTGCCGGAGCTACAAGTGCCTTACGCTTGACTAAAAAAGCAGAGGGGTAAGCGCCCCTCTGCATACCCTTATCGCAATAAAGACCGATAGCTTTTGTTCAGATACATGCTGAGATTGCTGCGAAAGACCACCTCACTGCCCACATAGAGCTTGTCCGGCTCCGGTTGGCGGCCCAGCATGAGGTATTCCACCAGATTTTTGACGCCGAGATAGCCCTGGGCATAGGGGTTTTTCTGGATGAGGTTATTGAACACGCCCTGCTTCAGGAAGGCGACGTTTTCTTTGGAAAGATCGCTGCCGACGCCGAAGATCACGTTCTGCTTTCCTGTCTCCATCAGCGCGCGCCCCAACAGGACGCTGCTCTGCGACAGGACGCTGCAGCAGGCCGCCACGTCCGGTCGGGAGATCATGTGCAATATTTCCAGATAGCTTTCGTCCTTTTCGTCCCAGGTGTTGCAGCGGTAGATGTTGTTCGCCGCGCCGTTTTCCTGCATGTAATCCTCAAAGCCCTGCACGACCTTCGCGTGCGGCTCCCACTTGGGATTTCCGGCGCAGAGCGCGATGCTTCCGTAGGGCGGGATGCGGCTTAAAAGCAGTTCCGCCATGGTGCGGCCGATGATCTCATAGTCCGGCATCACGCAGTAGATCCTGTGGCTGCCCGGCATATCCGCGCCGAGAAGCGAGACCGCGATGTCCCGCGCGTAAAACTCCTCCCAATCCCGTGCGGAAAACAGCTCTGAATGGCCGGTGACGAGGATGCCCTCCAGCTTTTTCTCCTCGAGTGCCGCATAAATACGCTTATAAACACGCGTTGGGTTTTCCCCGTCGCCGAAGGGCAGCTCGGTACATTCGATGTTCATGTTCGGGACACTGCCCAGATAGTCGCGCACGCCCTTCCATACAGTGTCATAGTAGGAGGAGTTTGGAAGCAGAATGCCGATCTGCCGGGTCTTGCGCTTGAGGCTGGATGCCATGGGGTTCGGCTGGTAGCCGAGCTCATCGGCAACGGACTGGATGCGCTTTCTTGTCTCCTCTCCAACCCCCTTCTTCCCGTTGAGGGCCTGGTGCACGGTGCTGATGGAAACGCCGGCCTTGTCCGCCACATCGCGGATCGTGATTTTATTCATGGTTGTTCACGCTTTCCGAAACGTTTTTTCCAAGTTTATCATTACAATTGCTTTTATTCAAGACAGAAAGGAAGATTTCATCATGAGCTTTCCCACACTTGCAGGCAAGGCCGGCATCGTCACCGGCGGCAGCAGCGGCATCGGCTTTGCCGTGGCAAACGTTCTGGCGGAGGCCGGGGCCACCGTCTATGTCATCAGCCGCACCGGCGCGCCGAAGAAGGACGCGGGTGTGAGCGCGGAGGGCGTCGTCCATCTCAAGGGCGACATTTCGGATAAGGAGGCCATGCGGCCCATCCTCGCGGAGATCGCGGCAAAGCAAGACGGGCACATCGACTTTCTCATCAACAACGCCGGCGTCAGCTTCAAGTGCCGGGCCGAGGATTTCCCCGAAGACCGCTTCGACGCCATCATGGCCACCAACGTCAAGTATGTTTTTCAGATGAGCGTGCTGTGCTACCCCTATCTGAAAAAGAGCCCCACCAAGGGCCGCATCATCAATATCACCAGCATGAGCGCCCATCTCGGCTTTTCCGAGGTGGTGCCCTACTGCACCAGCAAGGGCGCGGTGCTCGCCATGACGCGGGCGCTCGCAGTCGAATGGGCAAACGACAATCTCTGCGTCAACTCCATCGCGCCGGGCTGGTTCCGCAGCAAGATGACCGAGCAGGTGGTGGACGCGGCGCGCGAGCAGAAGATTCTCAACCGTATGCCTCTGCACGCCTACGGCGATACCCGCGATCTCGGCGCGATGGCGGCCTTCCTCTGCGGTGACGGCGCGACCTATATCACCGGTCAGGACTTCGCCGTCGACGGCGGCGCGCTCGCATTCGGGTATTGATTCGATTGAAAACACGGTTTTCAATCGAGTAACTCGCGCTTATCGCCCTCCGCTTCCGTGAGACGCTCCGGTTGGTCGGCGCGAGGGTTCGCTTGGCTCACCTATGGTGTTTTTGCCGAGGCAAAGCCCCGTCAAAAACGGATTTGCATTTTAGGATAAATAAGGAGTAGTCCATGACAAAAAAACAAACTGCCTTTGTCATTGAACGGGCCGATACCGTCGCCACCGCGCTCGAGGCACTTGAGCCCGGCGAGGTGCAGCTTCTGGGCGACAGCCCCGTCCCGTCCATCACCGCCGTAACGGAGGTTCCCAAAGGCCATAAGATCGCCCTGCGGGATATCCCGGCGGAGGAGAACATCATCAAGTACGCCATCCCCATCGGGCGGGCCACCGCCGATATCCCCGCGGGAAGCTGGGTGCATCTGCATGTGATGCGCAGCAATTACGACGAGAGAAGCAGCCATCTGGACGTCAGGACCGGAGCGCCGAAGGACACAAAATATGAATGACATCATGAAACGCACCTGGCTCGGTTATGCCAGGAAAAACGGAAAAAAAGGCATCCGCAACCGCCTCCTGGTGATCTACACCGTCAAATGCGCCGAGCATGTGGCGCGCCAGATCGTGGAGCGCAGCGGCAGTGATGATGTGGAGCTGGTGGGCTTTGACGGCTGCACCGACAACCAGTACGCCGTCAATCAGATCATCAGCCTCATCCGTCACCCCAATGTGGGCGCGGTGCTGGCGGTGGGCCTGGGCTGCGAGTACATGCAGCCGGAGTGGTTGGCAAAGATTGCGGTCGAAGAGGAAAAGCCTGCCGACTGGTTCTTTATCCAGAACGAGGGCGGTACCCAAAAGGCCATCGACCGCGGCCTCAAATGGATTGGCCGGACCCTGGAAGAGCTGAAACATACCACGCGTGTGGAGATGGGCTTTTCCGATCTCGTAATCGGGGCCGAGTGCGGCGGCAGCGACTACACCAGCGGGCTTGCGGGCAATGTGGTCGTGGGGCGCTTCTTTGACCGGCTCGTGGATGCGGGCGGCAGCGCCGTGTTTGAGGAAATCGTGGAAGCCATCGGCCTCGACTGGTTCCTCACCTCCCGTGCGGCAGACGAAAAAGCGCGCGCGGAGCTCCAGCACACCTACGACAAGGCGCTGGATTACTGCAGGCATGCCAGACAGTACTCCATCAGCCCCGGCAATTTTGCCGGCGGCCTGTCTACCATTGAGGAAAAAAGCATGGGCGCCGTGGTCAAGAGCGGAACGCGCCCCATCCAGGGCGTTATCAAGGTCTCCTGCCCGCCGCCCCATCCTGGCCTGTGGCTGCTCGACTCCACACCCGATCCCTACTTTATGGACTTCGGCATCACCAACCCCAGCGACAACGAAGGACTCATGGACCTGACCAGTATCGGCGCGCACATCGTCTTTCTGGTGACCGGCCGCGGCAACGTCGTCGGCAATGCCGTCGCCCCCTGCATTAAGATCACCGGCAACGCCGATACATATGCCCGCATGATTGACGACATGGACTTCAACGCCGGCACTACCCTTGACGGCTCCATGAGTCTGGCCGAGAGCGCCGACGCCCTTGCCGCCATGGCGGCAGATGTGGCCTCCGGCACTCCCAGCAAGAGTGAAGCCCTGGGCCATAAGGAGTTCCACATACTCTACAAGTATCAGCACAAAGAGGTTCTCCCCTGTGAATCCTGATCCCCCCTCTTGCGCCGCCTTGTGCGACAAAAAAGGGTTCAAACGAAATTCCCCGGAAACTTTAACGGTTTCCGGGCTTTTTTACATCCGATTTTCAGGTTGAAATAAGAAAAGATATTCAAGGGTACAGGAGGAATCAGCAGACTCTGTTTCAAGGAGGTTTTCAGCCACAAAAAAGGAGGTTTTTTGGTTGAAAAACCTCTTGCGGCTGTGGCCTCCGTGGTGTATAATAATCAAAATTTTACTGTGATAACTCCGCTTCCACAATAAAGATTTGATTTAATCGCCTGTTTCTCGCCCCTGGAGGGGCAACCGAAACAGATGCGAAAAAGCGCCCGTGCGTTATGAGCTTTCATGTGCCGTGGTGCGATTTACGGCGTATGTGTGTTTTATTAAAAGTTGAAAAAACGTATGGCAGCTTTGCCTGTCAAAAATCATGAGATGGGGTAATATTTATGACAAAAAAGACTATTCTCGGTATGCCGGTCTCTGTATTCTATATGGTCTGTTTCGTATTGGTCGTCGGAATCATCATCGGCAGCATTTACGATTACCAGATTTCCGTGGCGCTCTCCAATATAAACGCCATTGGCGATTTTCATCAGCACTACGGCAATATCATCTCCCATTTGCTCTATCCCGTCGCGGGCATGTGCCTGTTCAAGGGACTGAGAAAAAAAGGGAGCAGATTCAACACCCTGGCGTGGGGTGTGCTGGGCTTCTCCCTGTATTGGACGGTTTACAGCTTCCTTGATACCAGCGGCAAGTACCTTCGCGCGGTTTACGGCTACACTCCGGGAGAGCCCGGTTCCTTTCTCCCCCTGGCGCTCAGCTTCTTGACCTGGGTTGCCCTGGCGTGCCTGACAGCCTATCTGGCTTATCTGTTCCTCGACGATGAGAATGCGGACCTGCTGCTCGCCGTCGGTTCCGTGATCCTGGTCGCCGGCATCTTCAGCGAGTTTATCAACTCCTGGCTCAAAATCGTCGGCTGCCGTCCGAGATACAAATATCTGATCACTCTTGACGATCCCGCAAGCGAGTACAGGAACTGGTGGGACATGATCCCTTATCTCAAGGATGAGAGTTCCTTCCGATCCTGGCCCAGCGGTCACATGACCAAGGCCACGATCATGCTGGCCCTTCCCATGCTGGCAGATGTAATCAAAGGCAAAAAAGGGCATCTCAACAATCTGTTCTTTGCGTTTGCAGTCGTCTGGGTCGTCGTATACTGCTACAACAGGATTCACATGAACGCCCACTTCCTGACGGATGTTTGCTTCGGCGTCCTCATCACCTATTGCCTGTACGCCCTCGCCTACAAGTTTGCCTTCTCCATATTCGCCAAAGGCCGTCAGGGTAAATAAAATCCCGCTTTCGATTTTCCCGTTCTCCCCGAAAGCGCATCAATCAGAAATTGATGTGCTTTCGGGGAGAACTGTTTTGTCTCTCCCGGGATGACAGTTGAAGCATAAGCTGACACAAAGTATCGGTCGCCGCAGAAACGGCATCCCCGGACTGTTCCTGAAAAGCAGCAGAATGATCGTTTTCGACGATCCACGGTTTGATCGGGCAATACTTCGCGCGGGGAGCAAATGCCCGCTCTTCCTATCTTTCACGGCCTTTTATAGTTCGGCGGTTCTTGCAGCGCAGGCATTGAAAATTGGCATATTATATGATATTATTTAAAAAACATTATCTGAAATGTCCGGCTGTAAAAAGGCTCCGGATCTCATTCGGGAGTAAATGGAACTATGAACAAAGCACTCAAAAACGCAGTCAATCTGGCTGCGCCGCATACCTGGTCCGCCTCTGTCATGCCCTGTGTTCTTGCGCTTGCCATCAGCTATAAGCAGGCGGGCATGCTCCGCGCGGACATGGCGCTGTGTCTGTTCGTGATCGCGATACTGATGCAATCGTCGGTCAACGCGCTGAACGACTACGCGGATTTTGTGAAGGGAACCGACACGCTCGATAACTCGCCGGACCCGACAGACGCGGTGATTGTCTACGGACTCAAGCCGGAGACGGCAAAAAGGCTGGGAATAGCCTTCCTGCTCTGCGCCTTTCTGACGGGCATCTACGTGGTTTTCCGCTGCGGGGCGGTTCCGCTTGTGATCGGCCTGATCGGTGCGCTCGTCATCGTCGCCTATTCAAGCGGCAAAACGCCGATCTCCTATCTGCCCCTTGGTGAGCTTGTCTCCGGCTTTGTGATGGGCGGGCTGATTACGCTGGCAGGCGTATTCATGCAGACAGGCCTGCTGCGCTTTTCCGTGCTGGCTGAAGCCCTTCCCGTGATGATCGGCATCGGCATGATCATGCTCTCCAACAACGGCTGTGATATTGAGCGCGACATCCCTGCCGGGCGCCGGACGCTTCCCTGCCTGCTTGGGAGAGCGCGCACAGATCGCCTGTACCGGATCATGCTCATTTTCTGGCTGCTCAGTCCCCTGCCGGTTTTCCTGCTGGAGGGGCGCGGCTTGTCCGCACTGGTCTACGCCCTGGAAATGCCGGTGTTTATGAGTCATTTTGTCAGGCAGTACGTTCTCCCGCTCGGCCAGGAAAAAAGAGGGCTTGTGATGGCCGGGATCACGAATCTCGTCATCCTGCTGAGTTTTTCCTACGCCGCTGCGTTCCTGATGGGGTGAGTGCTTTGGATAAACAAGAAAAAGAAGACTTTGTCTTCCGTGTTTTTCAAAATATTGCCGAAGGCTATGACGGTGCAAACCAGCGCATCAGCATCGGTGCGCACCTGCGCTGGAAGCGCCGTGCCGCCGGCGCGTTATGTGCCCTGCTCCCGGACGCGTGTTCCATTCTGGATATCGGCTGCGGAACCGGGGACATGCTCCGCATCTTCTCTGCGAAACGTCCTCGTGCAAAGCTGACGGGCCTGGACTTTTCCCCGAACATGCTCCGTGTGGCAGAGGATCGCTGCCGCGGGATTCCGCTTCTTGCGCTGCGGCAGGGCAATGCCATGGATCTGCCCTTTTCGGACGCGAGTTTTGACGGCGCATGCATCTCCTTCGCCCTGCGCAATACCGCCGATTATTCCCGGACGCTCCGGGAAGCGGCGCGTGTTCTCCGGTCGGGCGGCGTGATGCTGGTGATCGATTCCTTCGTCCCGCGGGGACTGCTGGTACGTCCGTTTTACGATCTGTATTTTTCAAAGCTCATGCCGCTTCTCGGAGGCGGGTTTCGCAGGCGGAAGGAATACAACTGGCTGACAAGGAGCACGCGCGAATTTATCAGCACGGACAAACTGCGGGATTTGATGGGCGGAGCCGGACTCACGATCTGCGGTGAGAAGGCGTTTATGTTTGGAGCCTGCGCGTATGTGCTGGGCAGGAAAGACACAGGGGGCGATTCTATTGATACAGGCATTTGATTTACAGATGGAGCCGACGCTTGCCGAGATCCGCTCCCGGATGCTGCGGGCGCTGGACGGCATGCAGGCGCACGAGGGGATGAGGCGCCTGCTGACGGATGTGGTGAACACGCCCGGAAAAATGATCCGCACAAAGCTCATGCTGCTCGCTGCGGGAGACTGCCCGACCGACCGGCAGGACGAGCTGCTGAGCGCCGCGGCAGCGCTTGAGCTGATCCACAGTTCCTCCCTGATCCTTGACGATCTGATCGACGACTCTCCGCTGCGGCGCGGCAAGCCCACGGTACAGAAGCAATACGGCAAGCCGATCGCTGTATGCAGCGGCATCTATCTGCTCATGACCGTGTTCGCATGGCTGGCGGACCTGGGCTATGAAGTCACCGCAAGAGAGCTGATGGACGCGGTACAGGCCACCTGCGACGGCGAGATGATCCAGCACGAAAACCGCGGCAGCGTCGACGTAAGCAAAGAGGCGTATTTTGACGCGATCCGCGGCAAGACAGCCTACGCTTTCTCCACCGCCTGCAAAATGGCCTGCCGCATCGTCGGCCGCGGGGAACGGGAAAGCCGTGCTCTGGAGGAATTTGGTCTGCTGATCGGGAGTATGTTCCAGCTCCGGGACGATCTTCTTGACTGGACGATGGAGGAGGCGCAGCTCGGAAAGCCGGTAAACGAGGACTTTGCCGACGGCATCTATACCCTGCCGGCCATCTGCAGCTTTTCTGATCCCCGCTGCGGGGACAGGCTCCGGTCACTGGCGGAGAAAAAGGGGATGAGCGCTTCGGAACTCCAGGAAGCCCGGCGCATCGTGGCAGATGCGGGCGGCGTGGCCTATACCGCCGCCTGTCTGAAAAAGCTCGGGTCGCAGGCAGACGCGCTGCTGGACGCTCTGCCGGATGATCGGAACACGGACGCGATGCGTGCGCTCGTTCGCCTGCTGGAGGTGGAGGCTTAAATGATTTCAGAGCGTCTTCTGTCCCTCGCCGTTCAGACAATGAACAGGCACTATCTGAATATGAAGCCGTGGCGGGAAAGCCGCCTGCCTGCGCCAAACAAAAACAAAGTCTACATGCTGTACGCGCATGTTCCTTTCTGTGTCAGTCTTTGCCCCTATTGCAGCTTCAACCGCTTTCCCTTTGAAGAGGGCAGGGCCAGGGCATACTTTCGCTCTCTGCGCCGGGAAATCCGCATGCTTGCGGAGTCAGGCTATGATTTTGAGAGCATGTACATCGGCGGCGGCACGCCGACCATCCTGCCGGACGAACTGGCCGAGACGATCACGCTGGCGAAGGAGCTTTTCTCCATCCGCAGCGTCTCAACCGAGACCAACCCCAATCATCTCAATCCGCACTATCTTGATCCGCTGCGGGGTCTGGTGGACCGGATGAGTGTCGGCGTGCAGTCCTTTGACGACGGCCTTCTGCGCCGTATGTGCCGTTATGAGAAGTACGGCTCCGGGGCGGACATTCTTGAACGTCTGCGCGCCTGCGGCGAGGAAGGGATTTTCAAGACCCTGAACGCGGACATGATCTTCAACTATCCCACGCAGACCGAGGACATGCTGCTGTACGATCTCGAACAGATCAAGGCGAGCGGCTGCAACCAGGTGACGTTTTACCCGCTGATGGTCTCGCCCGCCGTCAAGCATACGCTGACGAGCGCCCTCGGAGTTGTGGATTATGCGCGTGAGGAACGGCTGTACAGCATCATCTGCCGGGAGCTCACCGAGGGTGCCGATGCCATGTTCCGCTTTGGGTCCGCCTGGACCTTCAACCGGGCGGAGGCCGCCCTGATCGACGAATATGTCGTGGACTATGAGGAGTATGCGGCTGTCGGCTCGGGGGGGATGTCCTTTCTCAACAGGACCTGTCTTGTCAACACCTTCAGTCTGGACCGCTATGCAGAGCAGATCGACGGCGGGCGAATGAGTGCCTCCGGCCATGTGAAGTTCAACAAGCGCGACCACATGCGCTATCGCCTCATGATGCAGCTTTTCGGTCTGCGTCTGGACAAGCGGCAATGGGCGCAGGATTTTGGCTGCACCGTGGCAGCCGGCCTGCCGGCGGAGTATCTGTTTCTCAAAGCCGCGGGCGCCTTTGACCGGGATGACGACGAGGCGATCACCCTCTCATCGAAAGGGCGCTATCTGCTGGTCGCCATGATGCGGCAGTTTTTTATCGGTGTCAACTCTCTGCGGGACGAGGCCAGAAAAGAGGCCGGGATTGATCTGCCGCAGATGATTTCCAATGAAAGAATCGGGAGGGGGAAAATATGAGCGGAAAGCTGGATTCGGGATACATGCAGGCGATTTGGGACGTAACCGAAGCGCTGCAGGATGAGAAGCAAATGGAGAGTGCGCTCTCCAACTGCCTGAACATTTTGACAAAAACCATCGGTGCCGGGATCGGCCTGGTATGGCTCGAAAGCAAGGACGACGGACGACTCCACAGCATAGCAAGCGCCGGACAGGCGGATTTGACGGGCGTGTGCGTAGACGCCTCCAGGGGCATTCTTGGCCGTGTTTTCCAGTCGCAGGAGATCGTACAGATCAACAACGCGCAGAACAGCCCCCTCTTCTCTCCCTCGGTGGACGAAGAGCTTGGGGTAAAAATAGAAAGCACCCTTGTTGTTCCGCTGGCGACACGCGCCTCTGTCTTCGGCTGCATACAGCTTATCAACAAGGAAGACGGCGAATTCACCGAAAGCGACCGGGTCCTGAGCGGGAATCTTGCGGCTCTGGTCTCGCTTGACATTGAGGACAAGGGTTATCTGATCCATTACAAAAAGGGCAAAAAACCTCTCATTGTCCTCCAGAATCTGGTCAAGGAGTTTCCCTCGGGTGAGACGGTGCTGCGCGTACTGAACAGTGTTGATCTCACTGTCTACGAGCAGGAGTTTCTGGTGATTCTCGGCGAGAGCGGCTGCGGAAAAACCACGCTGCTCAACATTCTCGGCGGTATGGATTCACTGACCGGCGGGAGTATGACCGTAGGCGGAAAAGACTTTTCACACCCCGGCGAAAAGGAGCTCACCGAATACCGGCGGGACTTTATCGGCTTCATTTTCCAGGCTTATAACCTCATGCCGAATCTGACGGCGATCGACAATGTGGAGCTCATCGCGGAGAACAGCCTTGATCCCATCTCCTCGGAGGAGGCGATCGGCATGGTAGGACTCTCGGACCGCCGATACAACCGGCCCTCTCAGCTCTCCGGCGGACAGCAGCAGCGCGTCTCCATTGCCAGAGCGCTTGTCAAAAATCCGAAGCTCATCCTCGCGGATGAGCCGACGGCGGCCCTGGACTTTCAGACCGGGCAGGAAGTGCTTGAAATTGTCGAGAACATTGTTCGCTGTCAGGGCAAGAGCGTCGTGATGGTCACACATAACGCAGAGATTGCCAAGATGGCGGATCGGGTCATCAAACTCAAGGGCGGGCAGATCTCCAGTATTCGTATCAACAACTCTCCGCTGCACGCGGCGGAGCTCTCGTGGTAACGGATTGGGGTGAACGCAGTTGAAACGAATACAGCGAAAAGACGCGATCCTCGGCATCAAAGTGAAACTTGTCTCCTGGCTTTCCATTGTCGCGATCATGATGATCGGCACCGCGGGTATCCTTGGCATACGCTTTGCCGGGGTCTCTCTGCTCGATTTTTCGTCAGCGTTTCTGGAACGCCGGCATTACAAGGATTTCGACATGGTATCCAATGTAGGCGTAAGCGAAGAGGATCTGACGCTCATTCGCAGCGCAGAGGGCGTTGCGAACGCGGAGGGCGTGATTAACCTTGCGGGAAGCCTGTCGTTCGGCGATGATTCTCTTGAACTCAGACTATATTCTCCGACGCTGCGTGTCAGCGTCCCCGTGATGGAGGAGGGCCGCGCGCCGGAAAGCGCAGGTGAATGTGCGCTGTGCCGCGATCTGATGGAGAAGCTCTCCCTCTCTGTGGGCGATACTGTGCGTCTGCGTGCCTCCCGACCGGAACAGGCAGGTATTTTGAGAGAGAGCAGCTTTTCCGTGACCGGCATTGTCGCCCATCCGGATCATGTGACGAGGGAGCTGGAATACTACGCGCTGCTCTCCGATTCCGCGTTCGACCGGGACGTGCTGGGCAGCGACTATACCAACGCCCTGGTGGATGCGAAACTCCCCGAGGGGACAAACCAGCTTGCCCTGTCGTACTTTGACGTCGTCAGCCCGACCGAGGCTGCACTGGAAGCGCTGCGCCCCGCACTGAAGGAAGCGGACGAGGAGCGCCTTGCCGAGTCTATGCGGGCCGCGGCGGAAGAACAGCTGCGCGCACTGGGCCCCCAGGCGGCTGCCGGGCCGAACATGGAAGTCTCCGTCCCCGAGGTGAGCTGGGTGGTACAAAACCGCAATGTCAGCGCCTCCTTTCTGGGCCTCAACTCCTCTTATCAGGCTCTTGCCTCCATCACGACCTGGTTTACGCCGCTGTTTGCGGTGATTGCGCTCATGGTCTGCTTCTCCACCGTCACCATTATTGTGGAGGAACAGAAGTCGCAGATCGGTACGCTGAAAGCTCTCGGCATGAACAACGCGCAGGTGCGCGCAAAGTTCCTGCTCTTCGGTATATCCGCGACGGTAATCGGCGAGCTACTCGGCTTTGCGGGCGCGCTTGCGATGGAGGAAGTCATTCTGGGTTCGCTGCGCACACGCTATCTGTTCGGCCATGCGCCGATCATCCTCGACCCGGGCCTTGCTGCGGCGATGCTCGCGGCAACGACGCTGCTCGCTTCTGTCGTCGTGTTCTTTTCCTGCAACGCGCTGATCCGCTGCTCGGCGGTCGGCCTGATCAACGGAAGTGAGCCGAAGCCCCGGCGCAGCAAATCCGCAAAGCCCCGCAGAGGGGGGATCTATCTCAACCTGATTCTCAGCAACATGCGCGATGAGAAGGCCCGCGTCCTTGTCTCCATCGTCATTGTACTGGAAAGCGTTCTCATGATCGGCACCGGCATCACCATGCGGCAGGGACTGGCCGGCGCACTGGATAATCAGCTGCATGAGATCTGGCTCTATGACATGATCGTGGAGGCAGACGCAGCCGGGGAAACCGTGTCAGAGCTTGAGGGCCGCCTCGGCGATCTGGATGTCGATTTTCTGGCAGTTCACAAGGAACCGTGCATCGTCAGCGGTACCGACGGCGGAGGGCAAACCGGTGTGCAGCTTTTTGCGGTCGATGTACTGGGCGATGATTTCCAGTCCTTTTTCCACATGGCAGATACCGCCGGAGCGCCTGTCGCCCTCTCGGATTCCGGCCTTGCCGTCACGGAGGAAATGCGGGAAAAGGACGGCTTTCCCGCCGGGCGGAAGATTCAGCTCCTCAATTCCCGCATGGCAAACGGCGAGGCACAGGTTACGGATGTGTTTATGAACCACATCGGAAAATATGTCGTTCTCTCCGCGCAGAACTATGAAGAACTCTTCGGCGGTGAGGCGGAGAAAAACTGCTGGCTTCTGCGCCTCAACGGGGCCGATGAGGCCGCAGTCCGTGAGCTGCTGTCCAACGTTGCCGGGGTCAGGAGCATTGAGCGTTCCGATGCTGAGATCGAGCAGTATCAGCAGGTTCTCGTCATGTATAACCTTGTCGTGGTGATTATCATTCTCATGGTAATCGCGCTCGCGTTCATGATCCAGCTCAATCTGAGCAACATTCAGGTCAGCCGCAGGATGCGCGAGCTCCTTGTCCTGCGTGTCAACGGTTTCTCCATGCGTCAGGTCGTGGGCTATCTGATCCGGGAGACCGTGTTGACAAGCGGAATCGGGATCGTCCTGGGCGTCCTCCTGGGCGTACCCTTTGCGAGCTTTATCGTCCGCAAGGTTGAGGTTTCGCAGATCATGTTCGTCCGCGCACCCTTCCCCATGGCCTGGGTCATTGCCGCGGTGCTCTGCGCCGTTTTCTCCCTGACGATCAACGCGATCGCTTTCCGCAGGATCAGAGATATCCCCCTCACAACGCTCTCGAGGTAGCGGCGCGGCAGTTTCTGTGCATCGCCTGTATTTCCACAAAGACGATCACCCCCCGAAGAATCGGCCTGACGGCCGATTCTTCGAGGGGCTTTTCTTGTGCCATGTTCTCTGTGTACTCGACATCCGGGCGGCGCTGTCGTTTTTCTTTCTTAGAAAGACGGTGGGCGTTTGCATATCCAGTTGCTTTCTCCGTTTTAGTTGTGATAAAATACCGGAAAACAGGAACAGCGCCTATCATATTGAGGAACGCAGAACATCATGGACGAATTGCTTCACATTCTCCGTCGGGAGTTCATCTATCTCTGGTATTATTCCGAGCTGCAGCTCCGCCAGATTTTCCGGTACTGGGTGCTGGGCATCGCCGTCGGCTCCTTCATCTCCGTCTTTGCCAAGGACGGCATTCACAGCCTTTTCAGCCGAATGCGCGGGAAGGCCTGGGGCCTCTTTGGCATTGTCCCGGCCTGCCTGCTGGGGATCGCCTCGCCGCTGTGCATGTACGGCACCATCCCCATCGCCGCCTCCTTTTCCCGCCAGGGCATGCGCCACGACTGGCTGGCCGCCTTTATGATGGCGTCCATTCTGCTCAATCCCCAGCTCATCGTCTACAGCGCCGCCCTGGGGCCGACCGTGCTCGCGGTGCGCATCGTGTCCTGCTTTCTCTGCGGCTGCGTGGCGGGGCTGCTGATCCATCTGTTTTACCGGGACAGGAGCTTCTTTGATTTCTCCGGCTTTGCCGAGCGCGAGAGCCACGACACGCACCCGAATCTTCTGATCCGCTATCTCTTGAACGTCGGGCGCAACATCCGGACGACAGGGCCGTATTTTTTCCTCGGCGTTCTGCTGTCCGCCGTTTTCCAGCGCTATGTGCAGCCCGAACGCATGACCGCCCTCTTCGGCGGGAATGAAGCCTGGGGGGTGCTGATGGCGGCGACCGTCGGCGTGCCGCTCTACGCCTGCGGCGGCGGGACGATCCCGCTTCTGAGGGAATGGCTCTGGGAGGGGATGAGCGTCGGCAGCGCCGCGGCCTTCATGCTCACCGGCCCCGCGACCAAGATCACCAATCTCGGCGCGCTGAAAATCGTGCTGGGGCTCAGGCGCTTTCTGCTCTACTGGGCCTTCGTCATTGTGTTCGCAATCGTGACCGGCGTCACGGTCAACCTGATTTTGTAAAACTGTGCAGGAGGTAGAATCCATGAAAAAAACGCTTTCCCTGCTGATCGTTCTGTGCCTTGCCCTGAGCATCCTTGCGGCCTCGGCGGCGTATGCGGACGAAGCGGAAAAACCCGTCGTCTACTTTACGGACGACATCTCCCCGGAGGGGCTGGTCGCGGTCTATGAGGCGCTGGGCTGGAAGCCCGCCGGACCCGTCGCGGTGAAGCTCTCGACCGGTGAGCCGCCGTACAGCAACTATCTGCGGCCCGAGTTGATCAAGGACCTCGTGCAGCTGGTCGACGGCACCATCGTCGAGTGCAACACAGCCTACGCGGGCTTCCGTTCGGCGACGGCCGAGCACTATCAGGTGGCCGAGGACCACGGCTACACGGACATCGCGGACTTCCAGATCCTTGACGAGTACGGCTCCATGGAGCTCCCCGTCACGGGCGGCACGCGCCTGAAGGGCAACCTCGTCGGCGCGCATTTTGCCGACTACGGCTCTTATATCGTGCTGTCCCACTTCAAGGGACACGCCATGGCGGGCTACGGCGGCGCGATCAAGAACGCCTCCATCGGCCTCGCCTCCGCGATGGGCAAGGTGCGCATTCACTCCGGCGGCACCAGCGACACCCACTGGCATGACGAGCTGCAGCTTGAGTTTCTCGAGTCCATGGCCGAGGCCGCCAAGAGTGTCTGCGACTATCTCGGCGACCAGGTGGTCTTCATCAACGTCATGAACCGCATCTCCATCGACTGCGACTGTGACGGCTATCCCGAGGAGCCCGACATCCACGACATCGGCATCCTGGC
>CADAAM010000007.1 GCA_902785905.1 Oscillospiraceae bacterium
GCCGATGGCCTGGGGAAAGCTCGTCGCGGTGCCGCCGCGGGCCAGACCGTGCAGGGCCTCGTTCCACCAGTTGTAGGCGGGAATACCCAGCCGCTCGATAGCGGGGGCGTCAAAGCGAAGCTGCGAGGCGCGCTCCTCGATCGTCATACGGCTGACGAGAGCCTCTGCCAGTTCTCTTGCCTTTTGTCTGTTCATCTGCCAAGTGCCCCTTTAATTTATTAATTCGGCAATTAAATAACCGCAAATCTCCTGCAAAAACGTAAGAAATTGCCGAATTAATAATTGCCATATTTTTCGGTTGCCCCGCCAGGGGCGAGAAAAATGGCATATTTAATCTTATTACTCCGGCTGTGCAACCGTATGGCATGGGAATATTTCATTACCGGAGTAATAAGTCTTTGACCGAGCCGCCCTCCTGGAGATGACCCGTCACGATCACGCGGTCGAGGATCGCGGTGCGCGGATGCTCGATCTGCTCAATCAGCCGGGCCGTAGCCACGGTGCCGAGCCCGTCCGCGTCCTGCAGCCAGGTGGTGAGCACGGGACTGATGATCCGGGAGAGCGGGATGCCGTCGTAGCCCACGGCGGAGATGTCCTCCGGAATGCGCAGCCCCGCCTCCGTGATGGCGTTGTAGCCGCCGATATAGGAATAGTCGTCGGGAAAGAAAATACAGGTCGGCAGCTCCGGCTGACTCAGAAGCTCTTTTGTGATCTGACAGCAGCCCTTGGGATCGTGGAACACACCGCGGCGCATCCACTTTTCCGGAACCGTGAGACCCAGCTCCTCGCACGCGCGGTGAAAACCGGTCAGGCGGTTTCGCGTGACGCTGGTCACCTCGCCGTGAATCAGGGCGATTTTCCGGTGCCCCTTCCCGTACACATAACGCACCAGCGCGTCCATGCCGGTCAGGTTGTCGGAGACCACGGAGATGCGGTTGTTGAACACATGGTCGACGGTGACGACGGGCAGCTCGGACTGCACCAGCTCCGTCACCATGGGGTCAAAGTAGTCGACCGAGGCGATCACCACGCCGTCCACGCCCCGGTAGCGGCAGTGCTGCAGATAGCTGGTCTGGCGCTGGCCGACAGAGCTGTTGATAAAGGTGATGTCGTAGCCGTGCTTCTCGGCCTCCCGGCGTATGCCGTCGAGCATGATGGAGAAAAACTCATGCGCGAGACCGCCGTGCATGGGGTCGACAAAGAGGACGCCGATGTTGTAGCTGTGCTTCGTCTTCAGCGCGCGGGCCGAGGCGTTGGCCATATAGCCCAGCTCGTCCGCCGTGCGCAGGATGCGCTCTCTCGTCTCCTCGCCGATGTCGGGCTACGAAAATCAGCCCCTTGACTTAATCGTTTACGCTGACTTGAATTTACTCTTTCTAAGCGTGCTTTTCAAGTACTTTTGCAGAAAAATTCCAATATTTTAAGAAAATCGGCGCATTGGACAATCGGGCGTTTCGCTTTTTGTAAATTTCTCACAAGGGCTGAGTAACAGCGTTAATCAAATACAGTGAGCAGATACCGAAGAATAGACGTTTTTCCAAAATAATTCCACTTTATTCAAAATAACGCTTGCTTTTTTACAGGGGATGCGTTACTCTATAGTTATACTTAAACGATTACGCGGAGGGAGAAATATGAAATTCGGTTTCTTTGACGACGCCCGGCGCGAGTATGTCATCACGACGCCGCGCACCCCGCTGCCCTGGATCAACTATCTGGGGAGTGAGGATTTCTTCACCCTGCTTTCCAATACCGCGGGCGGCTACAGCTTTTACCGGGACGCCCGCCTGCGCCGCCTGACCCGCTACCGCTACAACAACGCGCCGCTCGACCAGGAGGGCTTCCATATCTATATAAAGGATGGCGAGACCGTCTGGAATCCCGGCTGGCAGCCCGCGCAGACGGAGCTTGACCGCTACGAGTGCCGCCACGGCCTGGGCTATTCGATCATCGAGGGCGCGAAGGACGGCGTCGAGGTTCGGCAGGAGCTGATGGTCCCGCTGGGGGAGAGCTGCCTGCTCATGCGCGTCACCGTCAAGAACGACAGCGGGGCGGACAAGGCGCTCAAGCTCTTCCCGTACCTCGAGTTCTGCCTCTGGGACGCGATGGACGACGCCTCCAATTTTCAGCGCAACTACTCCACCGGCGAGGTGGAGGTCGTGGGCGCGGCCATCTACCACAAGACCGAGTACCGCGAGCGCCGCGATCACTACGCCGTCTTCTGGGCCAACCGCGAGCCCGACGCCTTCGACACGCAGCGTGAAGCCTTCCTCGGCGTCTACGGCAGCCCCGCGCGGCCCGAGGCCGTCTTCGGAGACGGCTGCACCGACAGCGTGGCCCATGGCTGGCAGCCCATCGCCGCGCAGGAGTTCGACCTGGAGCTCAAGCCCGGCGAGAGCGAGAGCATCCTCTTTGGCCTCGGCTATATTGAAAACCCGCAGGACGAGAAGTGGGCGGCCCCGGGCGTCGTCAACAAGACCCGCGCCGAGGCCATGATCGCCCGCTACGCCGACGACACCTCCTTTGATCGGGCGATGGAGACCCTGCGCGCGCACTGGAGCGGCCTGCTGGGCAAATATCAGGTCGCCACCGGGGACGAACGGCTTGACCGCATGGTCAACATCTGGAACCAGTACCAGTGCATGGTCACCTTCAATATGAGCCGTTCGGCCAGCTACTACGAGAGCGGCATGGGCCGCGGCATGGGCTTCCGCGACTCCTGCCAGGATCTGCTGGGCTTCGTCCACATGATCCCGGAGCGGGCGCGTGAGCGCATCCTTGACATCGCGGCCACGCAGTTTCCCGACGGCAGCGCCTACCACCAGTACCAGCCCCTTACCAAAAAGGGCAATCTGGACGTGGGCAGCGGCTTTAACGACGATCCCCTCTGGCTCATCGCGGGCACCGACGCCTATCTGCGCGAGACGGGCGACTTCGGCATCCTGGACGAGCAGGTCGATTTTGACAATGACCCCGCACTCGCGGAGCCGCTGCTGGAGCATCTGCGCCGCAGCTTTACCTACACCCGCACCCACCTCGGCCCCCACGGCCTGCCGCTCATCGGCCGGGCCGACTGGAACGACTGCCTGAACCTCAACTGCTTCTCCGAGCACCCCGGCGAGAGCTTCCAGATCACCGGACCCAGCGAGGGCCCCGTGGCGGAGAGCGTCTTCATCGGCGGCATGTTCGTCAAATACGGCCGCGACTGGGCCAATATCCTGCGCCATGTCGGCCTTGACAGCGAGGCGGACGAGGCCCTGGAGGCAGTCGGGGCCGTGGAGAAGGCCGTGCTGGATGCGGGCTGGGACGGCGAGTGGTTCCGCCGCGCCTACGACGCCTTCGGCCATGTGGTCGGCGGCAAAGAGTGCGAGGAGGGCCGGATCTTCATCGAGCCCCAGGGCATGTGCGTCATGGCCGGGATCGGCGTTCAGACCGGTGAGGCGGCCAGGGCGCTTGAAAGCGTGGAGCAGCGGCTGGATACCAAATACGGCATCGTGCTTTTGAACCCCGCCTATACCCGCTACCACCTTGAGCTGGGCGAGATTTCGAGCTATCCCCCCGGCTACAAGGAGAACGCCGGTATCTTCTGCCATAACAACCCCTGGATCGTCTGCGCGGAGACCGAGCTCGGCCACGGCGACCGGGCCTTTCAGGTATACCGCCGCACCGCCCCGGCCTTTATCGAGGACATCAGCGACATCCACCGCACCGAGCCATACGTCTACAGCCAGATGATCGCGGGCAAGGACGCTCCCAGCTTCGGCGAGGCCAAAAACTCCTGGCTCACCGGCACCGCCGCCTGGACCTTCCTGTCCATCTCACAGGCCATACTCGGCGTCAAGCCGACGCTCGACGGCCTGCGCATCGACCCCTGCGTCCCCTCCGGCTGCAAGGGCTTCACGCTGACGCGCCAATACCGCGGCGCGGTCTATGAGATCACGGTGAAAAACCCGGACGCCGCCCAGCATGGCGTCAAAGAGCTGCGCGTCGACGGCGAGCTCTTTCAAGGCAATCTCATCCCCGTCAGGGCCCCCGGCACGACGGTCAAGGTCGAAGTCCTCCTGGGCTGAAAAACAACACGATCCCCCGGCCTCGGCCGGGGGATTTTGACGTGTGCGCTTGTGACGGGGATAAACATGTGGTATACTATAGACAGAGACAGCCCCGATTGGGGCAGCGGATGCGTAAATAAGAGGAGGGAACCGCATGAAAATCACCAAGAAAAACGGCAAGGTCGCGGTCTATGACGACGAGAAGGTCATCAGCTCCATACTCAAGGCAAACGCCGGGACGGGGGAGAGTCTGAGCCGGAAGAAGGCCGCTATCCTCGCGGACGAGGTGTTCCAGAGAGTGACGGAAAAGTCGGAGATCATCTCCACGCAGGACGTGCGCGTCTGCGTAGGCGCGCTTTTGAAGGAGAAGGGTCTGACCAAAACCGCCGAGAATTATCTCGCGTACAAGAAGTAATGACACCGGAAAATCGTAGGGGTCGATCCCCCGATCGACCCGCTGAACAACGCACATTGGCGTATGACGGCGGGCCGATGAGGGCATCGGCCCCTACGGTTTTATTTATTTGAGCTCAATCTCGGTAAACCCGACCGGACGGATGTGCATGACGTGGCAGCTGCCGGGGCCGAAGACCTGCTCGATCCGGGCACGGAAAGTCTCCAGCATGTCGTCGGGTACAAAGGCCTGAACCGTGCCGCCGAAGCCGCCGCCGTGGATGCGGAACGCGCCGCGGCTGCCGAGTACCTTTTCGCACAGGGCGAGGGCGACGGCCGCGGCCTGCTCGCGCGAGCTGCCGCGGACGGTGACATTTTGCAGATACACCCAGGAGGAACGGCCAGACTCCCGCACCAGGGCGAGGAAGCGGTCAAAGTCGTTTGCCCCCAGGGCCTCCACAATCTGCTCGACCCGGCGGTTGTCGCTGTAGATATGCATGGCGCGCAGCACCGCGCGGTCGCCAGCTTCGCGGCGCAGCTCGGGGATCGCGGCGTAAAACTCATTTTCGTCCACCTCGCGCAGGTACTTCTTGCCGAAATGGGCGCTGACAGCCCCGAGCTCCGCGGGGATGGCGGCATACTCGGCGGTGAGATCGGCGTGGTCGGAGTGGAGATTGATCATGCACAGGCTGTGCCCGGAGGCGGAGAAGTCATAGTCCACCGGCGTCACCACAGGCGCGGCGGGGTCGGCAAAGTCGATGGCGATGGCGCCGCCCCAGGCCGAGGCCATCTGGTCCATCAGACCGCAGGGCTTGCCGAAGAATTTATTCTCGGCCGCCTGACCCATGATCGCAAGCTCCGTCGCGGTGAGGCGGCTGTCACAGAAGAGACCGTTGACCACCGCGCCGATCAGGATTTCAAAGGCCGCCGAGGACGACAGGCCGCTGCCCTGCAGGACGTTGGAGGTTACGCAGGCGTCAAAGCCGCCGACCGCATAGCCCCTGGCCGCCGCCTCGGCGCAGACGCCGCGGATGAGGGCGCGGGTCGTCCCCTCCTCGCCCGCAACGGGCGTCAGCGTGTCGAGGGTGAGGGTGATCATATCGTAGCCGTCCGACTTGACACGGACGATGTTTTCACCGTTTGCCGCCGCCGCGGCCAGCATGTCCATATCTACGGACGCGGCTACCACCTTGCCGTGCTGGTGGTCGGTATGGTTGCCGCCGATCTCGGTTCTTCCGGGGGCCGACCAGACGCGGGCCTCCCTGTCGCCGAACAGCGCATGAAACTGCCCCAGCAGTTTGTCGATTCTCTCGTTCATGTCCTTCTCCTTTCACTCTATCCGGAGGGATTTTTACTCTATGAGCATACCGCGGAAGGGGCCGCCTTGTCAACCGCTTTGACCTGTGGTATGCTGAAAAAAACATCCCGCGGAGGTTCTGCCATGCTCACTGTCCGGCCCGATTTCTATGACGAGTTTCACTGTCTTGCCGCGGCGTGCCGCCACAGCTGCTGCGTCGGCTGGGAGATCGACGTGGACGCGGAGACCCTGACGTACTACCGGGAGCTCGGCGGCGCCCTCGGGGCGGAGCTGAAAAGGCAAATCGACCCGGAGCCGACGCCGCATTTTCGGCTCACAGAGGACGAGCGCTGCCCCTTTTTGAATCAAGAGGGCCTGTGCCGCCTGATCCTCGCCCTCGGGGAAGATGGGCTCTGCGACATCTGCGCCCTGCATCCGCGCTTTTTTAACGATTACCCCGGCCGGACGGAGATGGGGCTCGGCCTCTGCTGCGAGGAGGCGGCGCGCCTGCTGACGCAAGGGGAGGGGCCGCTGCGCCTCGTCGCCGAGAGTGACGGGGAGGACGACGCGGAGCCGACGCCGCTGCTCAAACTGCGGGAGAAAATTTTCACGATCCTGGCTGACGACGCGCGCTCTCTCACAGAGCGGATGGCGGACGCGCTCGCGCTGATGGGCCTGCCGCTCAAAGCGTTTGACGCGAAAGAGGCGGCGCGCTTTTTCCTCACGCTTGAGCGCATGGACGAGAGCTGGACGGCGCTGCTTGAAACGCTCGCCGCCGCAGAGACGGAAGAGCTTGAGCCGCATCTGAGTAATTGGCGTTACGCGCGTATCGCGGCGTATCTGGTCTACCGCCACTTCGCCGCGGCGGAGGACGAAGCGGAGGCGGGGCGGCGTCTGCAATTCTGCTTCTATGCCGTGCGCCTCGTCTGCGCGCTGGAGAGATACAGCCCCGACGCCCTGCGCCTCTTTTCCGCCGAGATCGAATACTCGGACGAGAACGTGGAAAAAGCGTGCGAATGGCTGTGGACGTGATCGTTAGTTTCCGCAGGGGCGACCCTCGCGGTTGCCCGCAATATAAACTAAACGCACGGTAAATTCGCAGCTTGTACGAATTCGCCGTGCGTTTTTCGTTTCCTTCACGTCTCGCAGCCGGGCGACCACAAGGGTCGCCCCTACAGGAATGAACGAAAGATTCACAAAAGACTGAGCAGCAGACAGGCGCAGTTTACCAATCCGGGTACACACGGATCTGCGCGGGCTGGGAATCGGCGGTGCCGACGCCGTTATAGAAATGGCAGTAGCAGTACCAGCCGTCGAGCTCATAGGGAATGTTGAGGATCTGCATGCTCCGGCTGCCGCCGTCCCGGACGATCAGATCGGGAAAGACCGCGTTGATTTCGTCATAACGGTAATCCACAAAATCCGGCGATACAAAAATCCAGGCAGCCACCGCCTCGTCCAGCGTGTTCGCCTGCATCCAGCAGGAGCCCTCAATATACACCCACTCGCTTGTCGGACTTTTGATGATGACGGGATAGCCCGCAGGCGGCTGGGTGTTCTGCGGGACGTAGTTTGTCCGCAGCGGCGTGACCGGCGGAGGCGTCGGCTCGGGACTGGGGGGCGGAACCGGCGTCGGAACCGGCGTTGGGACCGGCGTTGGGACCGGTGTCGGCACAGGTGTGGGTGTCGGCGCGGGCGTTGCCGCCGGCGTCGGTGCCGGAGTGTCGGACGGCCTGACCGTTCGGGAGCAGGCGGGCAGCAGAAGGAGCAGAAGCAGAGCCAAACAAAACAGCCGACGTCTATTCATTTTGCTTCTCCTTCCTGTCTTCCCGCAGCGTTGGGAAAAACTCAAATGATCTCGCTCACGGGGACGGCGTTCTGGATCCGGCCCGTGGCGCGGCGGACGGCCATGTTGGCAAGCATCAGATTTTGCCGGTCGTTCTCCGCGACTTCAATGTGCCATATCGTGCGCAGGCGCGATTCTTTCCGAATCATGAGACGGGGGTCGAGCCGCGTCCAGCCCAGCACCGGGTATTCCGATGTGGTCCAGACCCGGCGGCGCACGCCGTCCTCCTCAAGCGCCGCCTCCACCCGGCGAAACGCCGCCTCGTCGCTGGTGATAAAGACGGTCAGCTCGCGCGTTGTGTTCCATTGAAACATGGGGACTCCTTTACTTCGCGCCCTTGCGGAGAACAATGGCCTCCCAGGGGCGCAGCCTGCCGGATTCGGCGGGTGAGGGGTAGTTTGCGATCAGCACGTCCGCGCCCGCGTAATCTGCCGGGACGGCCCAGTCACGCGCGTTCTCCGAGAAGTTGCACATCACCAGAAGGCCCTCGTCACCAAGCGTGCGGGTGTAGATGAAGAGCTCGGGGTCCTCGGGCTCAAGCAGCTCAAAGTGGCCGTGGACGATCACGTCCAGCTCCCTGCGCAGTCGAATCAGCTTCTGATAGAAGCAGAAGACGGAGTCGGGGCGCTTGACCTGTTCGGCGGCGTTGATGACGCTGTGGTTCGGGTTCACGGGCAGCCAGGGCGTGCCGGAGCTGAAGCCCGCGTTGGGGCCGTCGTCCCACTGCATGGGGGTGCGGGCGTTGTCGCGGCTGCGCTGGCGCATCATGGCGACGCCCTGCTCCTCGGTCATGAAGCCCCTGGCGTGGAGGTCGCGGTAGTTGCCCAGAGATTCGATGTCGTTGATCTGGTCGATGCTGGTCCAGGGATAGTTGGTCATGCCGAGCTCCTCGCCCTGATAGACATAGGGCGTGCCCTGCATCATGTGCAGGCAGGTCGCCAGCATTTTGGCCGACAGCTCCCGGTATTCCGGCTTCTCGCTGCCATAGCGGGAGACAACGCGGGGCTGGTCGTGGTTGTCCCAGTAGAGACTGTTCCAGGCCACGCCGTCCAGCTCCTTCTGCCAGCGGGCGAGGGTGGCCTTGAGCCGCGGCAGGTTCTTGCACTGTTCGGCATAGCGGCCGTAGACCGGGTGAAAGTCCGCGTCCATGTGCTCAAACTGGAAGACCATCGAGAGCTCCGAGCCGTCGAGATTTGCGTAGTTTTTGGCCTCCTCAAGCGTCACGCCCGCGCACTCGCCCACGGTCAGCAGGTCGTACTTCGACAGGACGCGGCGGTTCATCTCGCGCAGATACTCATGCTCGTGCGGGCCGTTGGCCGTGAGCAGGAAGGGCGCGTAGCCGGTGGGGCCGGGCTCACCGTCGGGCAGACCCTCGGGCTTGGAGATCAGGCTGATGACGTCCATGCGGAAGCCGTCGATGCCCTTTTGAAGCCACCAGTCCATCATGTTGAACACCTCGTCGCGCACGACGGGGTTATCCCAGTTGAGATCCGGCTGCTTCTTCGAGAAGAGATGCAGGAAGTACATGTCGGTCTGCTCGTCATACTTCCAGGCGCTGCCGCCGAAGCAGGAGCCCCAGTTGTTGGGCGCGCCGCCGTTCTTCCCCTCGCGCCAGATGTAGTAGTCGCGGTAGGGGTTATCCCGGGAGGAGCGGGATTCGACAAACCATTTATGCTCATCCGAGCTGTGATTGACCACCAGATCCATCACGATTTTGAGCCCCAGGCTGTGGGCCTTCTCGAGCATCGCGTCGAAATCCGCCATGGTGCCGAACTCGGTCATGATGTCCTGATAGTCGCTGATGTCGTAGCCGTTGTCGTCGTTCGGGGACTTATAGATCGGGGAGAGCCAGATCGTGTCCGTGCCCAGATCCCGGATGTATTCCAGACGGCTTGTAATGCCGGGCAGATCGCCGATGCCGTCACCGTCGGAGTCCTGAAAGCTGCGCGGATAAATCTGATAGACCACGCTTCTCTGCCACCATTTTTCTTCCATGTGTATCTCTCCCTTTTATGAAATGTTAAGCGTCATGGGGACCAGCGAGACTTCCTCGCCGGTGATGTCGTTGAAGCCCATGCCGTAAGCGTCCACCGTATACCAGGCGGAGGTGGCGGTGTGGGTGAGGCCGCCGAGACTCACCACCTCAAAGAGATGGACGTTATATGTTCCGTCCCCGTTGGCGGCGACCTCGGCTCTGGGCGGGTAGAAGCCGTTATTTGTAAAGTAGTAAAGCTGCGCGAGTGTGCCGAGCTGCGCCTCGCTGTAGGGGCCGGGCTCCGGCGGGGCGAGGACGGTCTTGGGCGTGAACTCATAGGAACCGGTGAGGATGTTGTTCTCCGCGCCGCCGGCCATGGTGCTCTCGTCCCGCTCCACCTCGAGTGTCAGGCTGCCGTCGGACACCACAAGGCGCAGGGCTTTGAAGCGCTTCGACACGTCAAGCCCCATGCTGTCGTAAACCTTGCGGAAGACAAGCGTCCTGTCGTCCGTGCTCTCGGCGCTTGCCAGATCGAGGGTGAAAACGCTCTCATAAAAATCGGGGCCCTCGCCGCGAAACAGGGCGTGCAGGAGAAGATTCCGGCCGTCCGTGTCCAGCCAGTATTTAAGGCGCAGGCCGTTTTCGCGGTACTGGTAGAGGCAGCCGACGCCGGCCTCCTTCATGCGGTAGAGTCCGGTCAGCACGTTGTCCTCCGCGCCGCCCGCGAGGGTGCGCTCGTCCCGTTCAACCTCAAGGACCAGCTCGTCCCCGTCCAGCCGGAAGCGCAGGGCCTTGAACCAGTCGGAGTGGTCAAAGCCGTAGGCGTCCGTGACCTTGTGGATGTCCACCACGCCGTTTCGGTAGTCGGCTGTGTCAAGGTCCAGGATGTACCAGGTCTCATAGAAGGTGGGATCGCCCGAACGGAACCAGCAGTGCAGCACCGGGCTGTCCGACATGCGGCCGCTGAGATCCAGCCAGTACTTCGGCATCCCGCTGTCCAGACAGTAGAGATAGGCGTCGGCAAATTTTGAGGAGCTCTGCGTCTGCTCCGGCTCTTTGCCGTCGGTGAGAAAGACGCTGTCTGCGATCACGTCCTCTAGCATGGTCCCGACGGTCATGCCGAGCTCTTCGATCTCCTTGGAGCAGAAGAGGTAGACCCGGCCGTTGTTCTCGGCGGCGATGCGGCGGTCCTTCGCCTCATAGCCGCTGATCGAATAGGCGTAGTCGACCTCCCAGCAGGCCTTGCCCCCAATGCGGATAGACCGGGGTTCGGACGTCACCCGAAGATCAGCGTACTGCGTGCGCATGTAGTCGGTAAACTCGTCGACAAAGTCCCGGGCTGAGTCGCGCCTGTAGCTCGTCAACATGACATAGGGCAGATAGCCCGCCTCGTCCGCGTAGATGTAGTAGGACGAGCCCTCGAGCACGGCGGTCGCACCGTCGGGCACGGCGATTTTGATGTCCCAGTGAAGCAGCGTGTCGGTATTGCTCCCCGCTGCGTATGACGCGGGGGCGAGAAGGAGCGCAAACAGCAGAATGAGGCACAATGCCGGACATAGTTTTTTCATGGAGAGCACATCCTTTCGTCGTGATTGTTCATCTTTACTATATCGTCAAGCGCGGAAAAAGTAAAGAGCTTTGCTTGTAAAAACACGCCGCCGGAAACCCGGCGGCGTGTGTGACATGCGGGACGGATCAGGAGAGGATGGGCTTGCAGGCTTCGGCGAGGGTGTCCTTCTTCGCCTGGGCCTCACTGAGATCCGCGCCCTTGGTGGTGAAGTAGGTCTTGATCTTGGGCTCGGTGCCGGAGGGGCGCACGATGACGGTGGAGCCGTCCTCCAGCTTGTAGATCAGGACGTTTGCCTTGGGCAGGCCGGTCTCCTCGGGCTTTGCATAGTCCGTGACGGAGACGACGGGGATACCCGCAAAATCCTTCGGGGCATTCTCGCGCAGACCGGACATGATGCCGGCCATCTTGTCCATGCCGCTGAGACCCGGGAACTCGAAGGAGTCGACCTTGTTGAGGTAGCGGCCGTACTGGGCATAGATCTCCTCAAGGCGCTGCTTGATGGAGGAGCCGATGCTGCGGTAGTAGGCGGCCATCTCGCAGATGAGCATGGAGGCGATGACGGCGTCCTTGTCGCGCACATAGGGGCCGGCCAGGTAGCCGTAGCTCTCCTCAAAGCCGAAGATGAAGCGGTCGACCTCGCCCGCCGCCTCGAGCTGGGCGATCTGATCGCCGATCCACTTGAAGCCGGTCAGCACATGGCGCAGCTCCACGCCGTAGTGGGCGGCGATGGCGTCGGCCAGAGGGGTGGAGACGATGGACATGACGGCCACGGGGTTCTTGGGCATGGTGCCCTTCTCGATGCGGCCCGCGCAGATATAGTCGAGCAGCAGCGCGCCCATCTCGTTGCCGGAGACCAGCTCGTAGCTGCCGTCCGGGCAGCGCATGGCGATGCCGACGCGGTCGGCGTCCGGGTCGGTGGCGAGCATGAGGTCCGCGCCCGTCTCCTCCGCCAGCTTCAGGCCGTACTTCAGGGCCTCGAAGATCTCGGGGTTCGGGTAGGGGCAGGTGGTGAAATAGCCGTTGGGGTACTCCTGCTCGGGTACGATGGTGATGTCGGTGATGCCCATGTCGCCCAGCACGTGGGTGACGGGGACAAGGCCGCTGCCGTTGAGCGGGGAGTAGACCAGCTTGAGGCCGGAGCTTGCCGCCAGGCCCGGACGGACCTGTCTGGCCTCGATCGCCTCATAAAAGGCCTTCTTGCAGTCGTCGCCGACAAAGCGGATCAGGCCCTGCTCCACGCCCTCGGCAAAGGACATGCGCCTGGCCCCGGTCAGCACGTCGGTCTTCTGGATCTCGTCATAGACGATGGCGGCCGCGTCGTCGGTCATCTGGCAGCCGTCGGGCCCGTAGGCCTTGTAGCCGTTGTAGCGGGCGGGGTTGTGGGAGGCGGTGACCATGATGCCGGCGTTGCAGTTGTAGTAGCGGGTCGCAAAGGAGAGGGCGGGGACGGGCATGAGCGCGTCGTAGATGCGGACCTTGATGCCGTTTGCGGCGAGGACACCGGCGGCCTCCTTGGCGAACACGTCGCTCTTGAGGCGGCTGTCAAAGGAGATGGCCACGGTCTGCGTGCCGCCCTGGGTCAGCACCCAGTTGGCCAGGCCCTGGGTCGCCTGACGGACCACCCAGATGTTCATGCGGTTGGTGCCCGCGCCGAGCGTGCCGCGCAGACCCGCCGTGCCGAACTTGAGCGACACCGCGAAGCGGTCCTTGATCTCGTCGTCGTTGTCCTTGACGCGCAGAAGCTCCGGCAGAAGGTCGGGGTCCTCCAGCTCAAAGCCCAGCCAGCGTTCAAATTCTTCTTTGTACATGTGTTTCCTCCTCGTTTTATTGATGGTGGTAAATCCGTAATCTGCAATTGCTGCTCTTATTATATCATAGCGTCAAATGCACGACAACAGATTTTGCGGCGGAGACAAACTTTTTTTCATCCGGAAATCAGTGTATTTCGTTCTTGCGAAAACAACAGGTTTTTGATAGAATTGATCGGTAATACGCTGCCGCTTGGAAAGGAGGGGCCTCCCGTGAAGAAGATTCCCGTGCTGGCCGCGCTGCTCGCGGTGCTTGCGCTTACACTGGCGCTGTCGCGCGCAGTCTGGCAGGATCGGGGCAGCGCCCCGGGCGCAGCGCCTGCCTCCGCCCTTCGGTTCAAGACCGTGGATCGCGCGGGGAATACGGCGGACGAGACCCTGCTTGCCGGACACAGCCTTGTGATCCTCAGCTTCTGGGAACCGTGGTGTCCTCCCTGCGTGCGGGAGATGCCGGAGCTTGAAAAGCTCTACGAGGCGTATAAGGACAGGGGCCTGCTGATCCTCGGCGTGTACAGCGAAGAGGGGATGGAAGACAAGGTGGATGAGATTCTGGCAGACGCCGGGACGAGTTATCCGATCCTGCGCAGCTGTGAGGAGTTTGATGTCTTCGCCACCGGCTATGTGCCGACGACGGTTTTCCTTGACGGAGAGGGAAACGCCCTGTCGGAGCTCCTGGTGGGCAGCCGCGATTAC
Organism: Oscillospiraceae bacterium; assembly: GCA_902785905.1. Taxonomy (GTDB): domain Bacteria; phylum Bacillota; class Clostridia; order Oscillospirales; family Oscillospiraceae; genus Limivicinus. The sequence goes on from CADAAM010000007.1 coordinate 13,635, forward strand.
GCGGGCTGGGAGGAGCTTGTGCTCAGCGTTTTGAAATGAGAGAGGGGGAGAGCCATTGAAAAAACGGACGTCGAAGGATATTTTTGCGGATACGCTGCTCGCCCTCGCAAAGCAGGAGTCGCTGGAGCGCATCACGGTCAAGCAGATCGTGGAGGAGAGCGGACTGTCGCTGCAGACCTTCTATAACCATTTTCACGATAAAAACGAGCTGATTATCTGGATACACCAGAGAGTGGGCGAGCGCACCCTGGCGAAGATCGAAAAGGGCAGCTACAGCTTTCATGAGCTGACCGAGGACGTCATCCGCGTTTTCAGCGAAAACGCCGGGTATATCAGCACGGGCTTTGGCCTGAGCCCGGAAAACCGCTATCTGGAGCTCAGCGCCGAGATTGTCTATAAGTTGATGGCGGCTTTTGTCCAAAGGCGTTCCGGCCAGACGGCGCTGAGCGAGGAACTGGATTTTTACCTGCGCATGTACATCACCGCGGGCCTGCACGTCTTCTCCGAGTGGTCGCGCCAGACCCAGGGCATCCCGCCCGAGCGCCTGGCCTATTATATGGAGCAGGGCATGCCCGAGAAGCTCAAGCCCTATCTGCTGGAACCGTAGACGCGTGAATGAGAATACCCGCCTTCCGAACGGAAGGCGGGCTTTCTTCTATTATACTATCCTTTAATGAAATGATTGGAAATCGTTTCATTGCCTGTGAGCGATCAGGCTCACAGGCAAAGGCGACAAGCGCCTTTGAAGAAGCCGTGCAATACCAATCTTCGGCAAAGCCTATGCTTTGCCCGGCGCAGCCTTCGCTGCGCATAAAACGCTTGTTTTCAAGCGCTTTATTGAAGATCGGTATTATTTCGACGCCTTGACCGCCGTGTCGAGGGCGATCTCAATCATCTCGTTGAAGCCGGTCTGGCGCTCCTCGGGGCCCAGCTCCTGCCCCTTGAACAGGTGATCGGAGATGGTGCAGATGCACAGGGCCTTCTTGCCGAGATAGGCGGCGTTGCCGTAGAGCGCGGCGGCCTCCATCTCCACGGCCAGCACGCCCATTCTTCTGACGGCGCGGGTGCCCTCGTAGGATTTGGGGTGGTAGAAATTATCCGAGGAATAGAGATTGCCCACATGCCAGGTGGCGCCGTGCTCCATGGCGGCGGTGACCGCGTGCTGAATGAGCGTCGGATCGCCGATCGGGGCGAAGGTGCCGGGGAAGTTGAACTGCTGGAGGTAGTTGGTGTTGGTGCAGGCGGCCTGCCCGATCACGATATCCATGACATTGACGCGATCCTGCACAGCCCCGGCAGAGCCGACGCGGATGATGTTCTCCACACCGTAGCTCTCAAAGAGCTCCCAGCTGTAGATGCCGATGGAGGGCATGCCCATGCCCGAGGCCATCACACTCACCGGCACGTCCTTCCACTTGCCGGTGTAGCCCTGTACGCCGCGCACGTTGTTGACGAGGACGGGGTCGGTCAGAAAGGTCTCGGCGATATACTTTGAGCGCAGGGGATCGCCGGGCATGAGAACGGTTTTGGCGAAGGCGCCGGGTTTGGCGTTGTTATGAGGGGTCATGTGATTGCCTCCTTTATTTTTTTCGCTTTGTGTTTTTCTTCTATTATATAGCAGAAATGTGAAAAGTCAAATTGAAACGCGGCGCTGAATATGGTAAGATAGACGGGAGAAAAAGAAACAGGGGGTATTTCCCATGGACAAGGTCATGGTCATCGGTATCGCCGGCGGCACCGGCAGCGGTAAGACCACCATCACCCGCCGCCTCATACAGCGCTTCGGCTCCGACGTCTCCGTCATCTATCACGACAACTACTACAAGGCCCACCACAACATGCCCTATGAGGAGCGGGCCAAGCTCAATTACGACCAGCCCGACGCCTTCGACACCGACCAGCTCATCGAGGCGGTGCGCGCTCTCAAGAAGGGGCGCAGCGTGGTGTGTCCGGTCTACGACTACTCGGTGCACGACCGCTCGGACGAGACGATCACGGTCAAACCCGCGCGCGTCATTATTGTGGAGGGCATTTTGATCTTCGAGAACGAAGAGCTTTGCGACCTCATGGACATCAAGGTCTTCGTTGACGCGGACGCCGACGTGCGCATCCTGCGCCGCATCGTGCGCGACGTTCGGGACCGCGGCCGCAGCCTTGAGAGCGTGGTCAACCAGTACCTCAACACCGTCAAGCCCATGCATGAGCGCTATGTCGAGCCCAGCAAGCGCAACGCCGACATCATCGTGCCCGAGGGCGGCCACAACAAGGTCGCGCTGGAGCTGCTGATGGAGCGCGTCCGCGCTCATCTGGAGGGAAAACATGGCTAAGCTGTATTTCAAATACGGGGCGATGGGCTCGTCCAAGTCAGCCCAGGCCCTGATCACCAGGTTCAACTATGAAGAGCTGGGCATGTCCGTCTGGCTCATCAAGCCCAGCATCGACACGCGAGACGGGGCCGCCACCATCAAAAGCCGCATCGGCCTGAGCGCGGAAGCCCAGATCATCACGCCCGAGGAGGACATCGTCGCGGCCTATCGCAAGGCGGGAAAGCACGACGTCATCATCGCGGACGAGGCGCAGTTTTTCACCCCGGCCCAGATCGACGGCCTGCGGGAGCTGGTGGACGAGGACGATCTGCCGGTGCTCTGCTTCGGCCTGCGCACCGACTTTCTGACCCACTTCTTCCCCGGCGCGCAGCGGCTCATGGAGCTGGCCGACTCCCTGACCGAGATCAAGACCGTCTGCGCCTGCGGACGCAAGGCCACCGTCAACGCCCGCATCGACGAGCGCGGCCATATCGTCACCGAGGGCAGCCAGGTCCTGCTCGGCGGCAACGACCGCTATATCGCCATGTGCCATAAATGTTGGAAAGACAGGATCAAACGCGAGGCAGAGGAAGGAGAGGCGTAATATGCTCGACAACATCACGATCAACGAACACAGCAGCATCCGCATCGACGACAAGGTCATCGCCTACATCGACCCCTTCCGTCTGAAAGAGGAGCGGCACGACGCCGATCTCATCCTCTTCACCCATCCTCACTATGACCACTTCTCGCCCGAGGACTTCCGCAAGGCGGCAAAGCCCGAGACCATCTTCGTCTGCCCCCTGTCCATGAAGCGGGAGGCCCTGGACGCCGGGATCGCGCCCGCTCAGCTCCGCACGCTGGAGGCGGAGGAAAACCTCGGCATCCTCGGCATTGAGATCGAGGGCGTGCCGTCCTACAACACCAACAAGCCAAACCATCCGAAGGCCAAGGGCTGGCTCGGCTATGTGCTGGAGATCGGGCCGCACATGGTCTACGTCGCGGGCGACACCGACCGCATCCCCGAGGGGGAAGCAGTGCAGTGCGACATCGCCCTTGTCCCCATCGGCGGCACCTACACCATGAACGCCGAGGAGGCCGCGGCCTTCGTCAACGCCATGCACCCGCATACGGTCATCCCCACCCACTACGGCAGCATCGTCGGCTCTCTGGACGACGCGCGCACTTTTGTCAAACACCTTGACCGCGGGATCGAGGTCTGCTTAAAGATCGACTGATAACATCGGCCCGATATCTCCCGATATCACCCGATAACGAAAACATCGGCCCGTATCCATCTACAACTACATCTACATCTATAACTATAACTACAACCACAACCGCATCCCCATCCCCAGCTACAACCACATCCGCATCCGCAGCCGCAGCGGGAGAGGGATGCAAGGGGGAGGGGGGACGGTGCTCAGCTGCTCCCGCGGGTTTTGTTTCGCAAATAACTGTACGGTGATTTCGTCAAATGGCGATTTCACCGTACTTTCTTTTTGATCTTCGGTTGTTCTCCGAAAAGCTGACAGCCGCTCCCGGATTATTTCTTCGCGGCCAGCCAGGCCATGGGGATGCTCGGATAATTGCTGAAGATACCGTCCACATCCCAGGCGTAGAGCTTTTCCAGCGCGTCCATGTCGTTGACGGTCCAGACGTTGATCTTGATCCCGTGGTCCTTGCAGTCCTTTACGTTCTCGTCGTTGAGTCCCGCGACGGGCGGATGGTAGCAGTGGAAGCCCGCAGCCCGACAGTAAGCGCCGGGGAAGACCTTCACGCCGCTCTCATGCTCGACCAGCGCGCCGAGCTCCACATAGTCCGGGACGATCTCCTTCATGCGCGTCATGGAGAAGTGGTTGAAGGAGGAGAACAGAACCTTCTTTTCCAGACCGTATTTCACGATCATGTCCCAGGTTTTCCGCTCAATGTCCGGGTAATAGGTGTTGTCGGTCTTGATCTCAATGTTCGTCACGATCGCCTGAGAAGCCGCCCATTCGCAGTACTCCTCAAAGGCGGGAACCTTCTGGGGCGCGTGGCGGCCCGCCCAGAGCTTTGCCGCGTTGAGACGGCGGAGCTCCTCGTAGCTCAAATCGCAGATGCGGCCGACGCCGTCGGTGGTGCGGTCCACACGCTCGTCATGGTGGACGACCAGCACGCCGTCCCGGGTGGCATGGACGTCCAGTTCAATGCCGTCCGTCCCGACCTCGACCGCCTTTTGGAAGGACAGCATGGTGTTTTCGGGATAGGCCCCACTGTAGCCTCTGTGTGCAAATACTCTCATAACACGTTACCTCTTTATGATCCAAATATCAGGTTCGGCAAAAGCATGGAGATGCCGGGGATAAAGGTGACAAACAGCAGACCGATGATCTCCGCGATGATGAAGGGGAAGCACTCCTTCACAAACTCGTTGAGCTTGCAGCCCGTAATCGACATGCAGGTGAACATCATCGAGCCGAAGGGCGGCGTGAGACCGCCGATCATGATGTTGACAATGCACATGGCCCCGAAGTGGATCGGATCGACGCCGAGCTTGGTGACGACCGGGATCAGCAGCGGCGCGACGATGATGAGCGCGGCGCCGCCCTCGAGGAACATGCCCATGATCAGCAGCAGGACGTTGACCATCATCAGCATCAGCCACTTGTTGGAGGTCACGTTCAGCAGAGCCGTGGTGATGTGCATGGGGATCATTTCCCAGGTCAGGTAGTAGCCGAAGACGTTGGCGGCCACGATGACCAGAATGACCGTCGCGGTGCCGTTGATGGTCTCGACAAAGATTTTGGGCAGATGCTCCCACTTGAGGCCCTTGTAGATCACCGCGCCGACAAACAGGCAGTAGGCCACGGCAAACGCCCCCGCCTCGGACGGCGTGAACAGGCCGATGCGGATGCCCAGCACAATGCCGAGCGGGAACAGCAGCGCCCACAGGGAGTCGGCGCACTGCCGGGCGATCTCTCTTCCGGTCGCCCTCTTGTCGCGGGAGGGCTGGTAGCCGCGCTTGACGGCGATGAAGTGCACGCTCACCATGAGGCAGGCCGCAATCACAAAGCCGGGCAGATAGGCCGCGGCGAACATCTTTGCCACCGAGACCTTGGCCAGCAGCGCGTAGATGATCAGGTCAATGCCGGGCGGGATGATGGGCGTGACCGCAGAGGAGGCCGCCGTGATCGCCGCGGAGAAGCCGCGGGAGTAGCCGCGCTTTTCCATCTCGGGCACCAGCATCTTGCACTCCATGGCCGCGTCCGCGTTGGCGGAGCCGGACACGCCGCCCATCAGGCAGCTCAGCAGGACGTTGCTCTGCGCAAGGCCGCCCTTCATGTGGCCGGTCAGCACGTCCGCCATCTTCATGAGCTTTCCGCTGATACCGGCGTAGTTCATAATGGAGCCAGCCATGACGAAGAAGGGGATAGCGAGAAGCGGGAAGGACTGGGCGCTCGTGACGAATTTCTGGAAGATCAGGTCGACCGGGGAGTTGTGGTCGATCACGCCGAAGTAAAACAGTGCCGAGCCGATCAGCGCGAACGCGACGGGAAAGCCCGAGAAATACAGAACGAACGCGATGATAATGGGGAGATATCCTATCATGTTCTCACGCCTCCTCTTCCGGGCCGATCACCCGGCCATGCTCTCGGATGGATTTCAGATCCCTGAAAATGAAGATCACCGACCAGACCGCCATGTCCACAAAGCTGATGGCGAGCGACGAGGACACCCACGCGGAGGACACGCCCAGGATCGCCGTCGGCTTGCGGTAGGAGCGCTTGAGATAGATGCAGCTGAGGTAGAACAGATACGCGCACAGAAAGGCCATCATAATATCGACAATGATCTTGACAACATTCTGCGTGCGCAGCGGCAGCTTGTTGACGAGGATATCCACCCCTACATGGGCGCGCATCTTGTAGCAGGCCGCCGAGCCGATGAAGGCCGTCCAGACAAAGCAGCTCGTCGCCATCTCCTCCGCCCAGGGGATGCCGGTGCGGAACACATAGCGCGTCAGCACGTTGATGATGACCAGCACCAGCGTCACGATAAACAGAAGCGAGGCCACGATCTCCTCAATATTCTCAAAGATAAATTTCGGTGTGATTTTTTTCATGTTTCACCTCGAAGCCGGAATAAAAAGGGGAGTGAAGCGCAGCCTCCACTCCCCTCCGCGTTTCGTTTGCGTTTACTTCTCAGCCGCGTGGAACTCGGCGATCGCGGCGCGGAACTCGTCATAGAGGCCCGGGGTAACGCCCTTCATGTTCTCATAGACGGGGGCGACGGCCTTGGCAAAGGCGTCGGTGTCGACCTCGTTGAAGGTGTGACCGGTGGCCTCGAGCTTGGCCTTGGTCTCCTCATAGCTGCTGTTGATCTTCTCGATCATGCGCTGGGCGGAGGCGGTGAACTCTTCCTGGATGATGGTCTGGTATTCCTCGGGGATGGTCTCCCAGACGTTCAGCGGGAAGTAGACGCCGCAGGTGCCGATGAAGTGGTTCGTCAGCGAGCCGACGGAGGCGACCTCGCCGGAGCCGTCGTTGAGGAAGTCGTCCATGGTGCCCTCAAGGCCGTCCACGACGCCCTGGGTCACGGCGGAGAGCGTCTCGTCCCAGCCGATAGGCACGGCGTTGGCGCCCATGGCGTTGAGCGTGTCGACAAAGAGCTGGGACTTGGGAACGCGGATCTTCATGCCCTTGAGATCATCGGGCGTGTAGATCTCTTTATTGGTCTTCATGAAACGGTAGCCGGAGAAGAAGTCGAGCGCGAGAACCTTGATGTTGTCGGCCTCGAGCTTTTTGACCATCTCCTTCACGGTGTCGGTGTTGATGAGATACTCGTACTCGTCGGAGCTGCTGGTCATCATCGGGCCGACCAGGACGTTGAAGTCGGGGACATAGTCGGCGATGTAGGACGGGTCCTCAACGGAGATGAAGTTGGCGCCGCTGGCGACCTGCTCAAGGCCGTCCTTGTAGGTCGGGAGCTGGCTGCTGTGGAAGACCTGAATGTCGATAGCGCCGTTCGTTTTCTCACGGATGTTGTCGGCTGCTTCCTGGATGGAGATGGCGAGCTGCTCGGTCGGACCGAAGACGTGGCTAAGTCTCATGGTCAGCTTGAAGTCGTTGTCCGCATAGGCGGATACTGCGCAGAAACTGAATACCATGCACAGTGCGAGGATCAGCGCGAGTGTTTTTTTCATGTTCCGATGCTCCTTTTCTATTTTTTTGATTTCCGTTTCAGGCCGTCCGCCTCCGCCGTCCGCCCCTCCTGTACCAGCGTGGGGCAAGAGGAAAACGGCTGAATGTGAACAAACCTTTAAGACAGGTCTAATTTACACCTGATGGCATTGCTTTGTCAATACTACCAGATATTGCAGGAAAAGTTTTGACTATTTTCATAAAAGCTGCACAGATTTTTTGGGCATGTTAATTGTTTAACATGCAAAATCGTTACGCCTCCACGACGCCGGAACGCAAAAAAGGCACACCGTTTTTGGAGAAGATACGTTCTTGGCAAAAACCAGGGTCAACTCCTCGGGGCATACAAAAAACGGAACGCGCGGAGCGTTCCGTTTTTGTATGTGTTCGGTTTTACATCGAGATGGTCGTGTTGATCGGGCCGTAGATCAGGTCGGGGACGCAGCAGCAGCACGAGGAACAGACACAGGATGAAGGGCCAGACCTCTTTGATGAAGTCTCCGATCCGGCAGCCGGTGATGCCGCAGGTGGTGAACATCATGGAGCCGAAGGGAGGCGTGATGCCGCCGATCATGATGTTGACGATGCAGACAAGACCGAAGTGGATGGTGTCGACGCCGAGACTCTGCGCCACCGGCAGCAGCAGCGGGGTCGCGATCATCAGGGCCGCGCCGCCCTCGAGGAACATGCCCATGACCAGCAGCACGACGTTGACCAGCATGAGGAAGACATACTTGTTGCTGGTGAGCGTGGTAATCGAGGCCGCGACGATCTTCGGGAGGTTGATGTAGCTCATGTAGTTGCCGAAGGTGGAGGCGGAGACCATGATCAGCACGACGCTGGAGGTACCGGCGATGGTGTCGAGCAGGATGGGGATGAAGTGCTCTTTAAAGTTGAGCTTCTTGTAGACAAACTTGCCGATCACGAAGCAGTACAGCACCGCCACCGCGCCGCCCTCGGCCGGGGTGAACAGGCCGAAGCGCATACCGAGGATGATGCCGAAGGGGAAGAACAGGCCCCAGAAGGAGATGAACGCCTGCTTCAAAACCACCTTCATCGGCGGGAACTTGTCGCGCGTGGTGGGGTAATGTCTCTTGTGGGCGATGATGGACACGACGATCATCATCGAAATACTCATCAGGATGCCGGGGACGTAGCCCGCGGCGAAGATGCGGCCCAGCGACGCCTGCGCAATCAGCGAGTAGACGATCAGGTTGACGCCGGGGGGAATGACGGGCGTAGCGGCGGAGCTGGACGCCGTGATGGCGGCGGAGAAGGCTTTGGAGTAGCCGCGCTTTTCCATCTCAGGCACCAGCATCTTCGACTGCATGGCGCAGTCGGCGTTGGCGGAGCCGGAGCAGCCGCCCATCAGCATACTCAAAAGCACGTTGACCTGCGCGAGACCGCCCTTCATGTGGCCGGTCACGCACTCGCAGAAGTCCATCATTTTGTCGCTTATCCCGCCGAAGTTCATAACCGAGCCGGACATGACGAAGAAGGGGATGGCCAGCATGGAGAAGGACTGCGTGGAGTTCATCACCTTCTGCAGGATCGTCCACGGCTGGACGCTGGTATTGATGAACAGGAAGTAGAAGAAGGTGGAGCCGAAGAGCGCGTACACGATGGGCATGCCCATAAAGTAGAGGATGAAGACCAGGAAGACGGGAATCAGGTTAACAAAGGTCAGTTCCATCAGTAAGCGCCCCCTTCCTCCGCGACGGCCGTCTCATCGGACGCCTTGGGCTTGAGGATGTGCAGATTGTAGCGCAGGAAATCCACAATGGCATAGATGAGCGAGAGACCGAAACCGAGCGGCACGGCCACGCCGGTGTACCACTTGGGGATGCGCAGCGTGTCAGTGTAGGTGAGCTTGACCTTGCCCCAGGCAAAAACGCCGTCCTTGATCTGGAAGATGATGCCGCGCTTAAAGATCAGGTTCAGCACATACTGGGCGCTGATATAGGTCAGCAGCAGCAAAATCGCGATCTCCAGCACGGCGACGATGAACTCGATCACCTGGCGGGAGCGGCCCTTGACCAGGTTCACCACAATGTCGACGCCGAGATGGGCGTGGCGGCGGTGGGCGTAGGCGCTGCCCATGAACACCGTCCATACGAAGAGGCTCGTCACGACCTCGTCCGTCCACTTGATGGGGCTGTTCAGGAAGTAGCGGAACACCACGTTGACGTTGACCAGGATCACGCAGAGGGTCAGCGTCGTGCCGCAGATGATCGCGTCAAGATTGGTAAAAATAAACTTTGGGGTGATTTTCTTTTTCATAGGCAAAAATCCTTACGGTCATAATACCGGACATGGACTGCCCGCAGAAACGGGCAGTCCAGTCTTTGTCACTGTGAAAGATTGACGCGGGTGAGAGGATCAGGCGGCCTTCTCGGCGCGGAAGTTGTTGATGAGCTCAACCAGCTGCTCGTGCAGCTCGGGATTGGCGCCGTACTCTTCCACGATCCAGTCATACACGGGGGCGCAGGCGGCGGTGAAGGCATCGATGTCGACCTCGTTCCAGGTCACGCCGGCCTCGTTCTTCATCTTCTCGATCTGGACGGCCTCGTCGTCAGCGCACTGGGTCTGCTCCCAAACGCCGCACTCGAGCGCGCACTCATCGAGGATGTCGCGCCACTTCTGGGGCATATCCTGATACACGTCCTCGGCCATGAACAGCCAGCGGGTCGCGATGAAGTGGTTGGTCAGGGCGACCTTCTTGACCAGCTCGTAGGGAGCGCCGGCGCCGGCGAGGGTGGAAGTGGAGCCCTCAAAGCCGTCGACCAGGCCGGAGGAGATGGAGGACAGGCACTCGGTAAAGCTCATGGGAACGGGGGTGGCGCCCAGGCACTCGATGGTCTTGATGAACAGGGAGGCGGTGGTGGAGCGCAGCTTCACACCCTTGAGATCCTCGGGCTTGGTGATGTCGAGGTTGGTGACGACGGAGCGGTAGCCGAAGGAGTAGTGGGTGTCGAGGATGTGGATGTTCTCCTCGGCAAGAGCTTCCTTCACGCCCTTGACGATGTCGGAATCCATGACGTAGTTGTACTCTTCGTCGTTGTTGTAGAGCATCGGTCCGACGAGGACGGCGCAGTCGCCGACCCAGTCAGCAAAGAGGGAGGGCTCCTCCAGGCCGATCCACTTGTCGCCGTTGACGGCGTGGACGACGGAGTCACGGTAGCAGTCGAGCTCGTTGAGGCCGTGGAAGGTGACCTTCACATGGCCCTCGGTGCGCTCGGTGACCATCTCGGCAAACTTTTCGGCGGCTTTGTAGTTCCACTCTTTGGGGTTGAAGACGTTGGAATAGGTCAGCTCGATGTAATAGTCGTCGGCGTCGTCGGCGAAAGCCGCGGGGGCGACAGCGAACAGGCCGACCATCATTGTCAGCGTCAGAACCAGGGCGAGCAGTTTCTTCATTGTCTGATGTCTCCTTTTTCATTTTTTTGTGTGTTTTCGGCCGTCAGCACCCATATGCGCCCAAATCGGAGAAGAATCGGCCCGCGCCTCTTCGCCCTTGCCTTCGGCAAGAGCGAAGAGAGGGATCCCTCTCTTCAAAAAACAAGCATTATAAAGTGTTAACAAACCTTTAAGACAAGCTAAATTTACACCAGCGTGCATATATCTGTCAATAGAAACCGGTTTTCTCAGCGCTGATTTTGTCGGCTTTCACAAAAACAAAGCGTCATTTTTGGAAAAGATATGTTCTTGACACAGACTGTGTTTCAGCTCTGCATAAGAACAGAGCGGAGCTCTGCTTTTCCTTGCGCTTTTCCGGCGGACGTGCTAAAATACAATATCTATTATAAACTTGACCCCGGCGGGGAGGAGGGACGGGCCATGCCCGCGTTCGACGTCGAAATGCACCACGACCGGCAGAGCCTGACGGCCCTGGCCCACATGCAGTACGATCTCTTCTGCGGCCGCAACCGCACGGCGAAGGGGCTTGTGAGCGTGCTGCTGATCGTGATCGCCGTGCTCTACGGCGGCGGGAGCTGGTGGAGCCTGCTGATTATCGCCTACGCCTGCTATCTGATGACCAGCACCTACGCGGCCTCCAACCGCACCGCGCGAAAAATCGCCGACCAGCTTGAGGCGGCGGGGCAGCCGCTGCCCGCGTCGCGCTATGTGTTTGAAAAGAAGAAAATGCGCATCTTCACCCTGCCGGACGGGGAGGAGCTTGACGCCCTGCCCTATGGGGAAGTCCTCGCGCTGGGGGAGGACTACGACGCCTTCTACCTCTTCCGCACGCAGTACGGCGGCTACCGCGTCCCGAAGGAGGGACTGAAAGACCGCGAGGGCGAGTTTCGCCGTTTCGTGGAGGACAAGACCGGCAAGCTCTTCATGCGCCGCGTCACCCCGCTCAACCGTGTGCGGGAGTGGCTGAGAGCGCGGGAGCGCGAGCCGATGCATCTGTAAGCGCACCTTACCCTGACGGGAGGCAACACACATGAACGAACAAAAACGCTGCTGGGCCGAGATCAGCCCCGCAAACATCCTGCACAACTACCGCGCCCTGCGCGCGGCGATCCCGGAGGGCTGCCGCTTCCTCGGCGTGGTAAAGGCGGACGCCTACGGCCACGGCGCGCTGGACACGGCGCGGCTGCTGGAGGACGCGGGGGCGGACTATCTGGCGGTGGCCTGTCTGGACGAGGCGCTGGAGCTGCGCCGCGGCGGGATCACCATGCCGATCCTGATTCTGGGCCACACGCCGGGCGAGTATACAAAGGCGCTGACCGAGCATAACATTACCCAGGCGGTCACAGGCATGAAAGAGGCGGAGGCGTTTTCCGCCGAGGCTTTGAGGCTCGGCAGGACGCTGCGGGTCCACATGGCGGTGGACACCGGCATGTCCCGCATCGGCTTTCTCTGCACGGGCCGGGACTATGAGCAGGGCACGGCTGAGCTGATACGCGCCTGCAGGCTGCCGGGGCTCGAGGTCGAGGGCGTCTTTACCCACTTCGCCGTGTCGGACGAGGCGGGCGAGGAAAACGAGCGCTACACGAGAGAGCAGTACCGCGTCTTCCTCGCCGTGATCGAAGCGGCGGAGGCGGCGGGCGTCTCCTTCAAAATCCGCCACTGTGCCAACACCGGCGCGGTGCTGCACTACATGCCGGAATTCGCGCTGGACATGGCGCGGCCCGGTCTGCTGCTCTACGGCTACGGCGACGACGAGGGCAAGCTCGGCCTCAGGCCCTGCATGCGCCTTGTCACCCGCGTGCTGACGGTCAAGCACTACGCCCCCGGCACCACGGTCAGCTACGGCCGCCGCTTCACGACGGAGCGCGAGACCCGCATGGGCGTGCTCGGCATCGGCTACGCGGACGGCCTGCCGCGCCTGAGCTCCAACAAATGCGCCTATTCTGTCGGCGGCGGCTTCGCCCCGCAGCGGGGCAGCATCTGCATGGACATGTGCATGGTCGATCTCACCGACCTGCCCGACGTCAAGGCGGGGGACGAGGTGGAGATTTTCGGCGCGGAAAGCGATCTCAACGCCATTTCCCGCGCGGCGCAGACCATCCCCTATGAGCTTCTGTGCGCGGTGTCCAAGCGTGTCCCGCGCGTGGTGAAGGACTTTTGAGAAAAACTTGCCTCTCCCTGCGTCGGGGAGAGGTGCCACGGAGTGACGGAGAGGGGCCGCAAGCCCCCCTTCCCTTTCAGGCGCTGTGCGCCGAACATGCACGGAATGCCGCGCGGCAGAATGTCCCCTCGCTTTTCGGCGCAGGCGGGCCACGTTCTGACGGCAGCGAGTAATATTTTATCAGGAAAAGGTTAATCGTATGAAAATTGTTGTATTGGGCGGCGGCGTCAGCACCGAGCGCCATGTCTCTCTGGTCACGGGCACGTCCGTCTGCAAGGCCCTGCGCTCTGTCGGCCACAAAGCGATCTTTGTCGATCTCTATATGGGTCTTGAAAATTACGAGGGGGAGCTGGCCGACGCCTTCGACGCGCCGGACGGCTTCATCGGCCAGGTCGCCATCGGCAAGACCGCGCCGAACATCGAGGAGGTCAAGGCCGCCCGCGAGATGAAGGGGCCGAGCCGCATCGGCAAAAACGTGATGGAGCTGTGCAGGCTGGCCGACTGCGTGTTCCTCGGCCTGCACGGGGCCGACGGCGAGGACGGCAAAATCCAGGCGGCGCTCGATCTGCTGGGCGTGCCTTACACCGGGTCCGACCCGCTGGCGAGCGCGATGGCCATGGACAAGGCTGTCGCCAAGCACGCCATGGAGATCGCCGGGGTCCGCACCCCCGCCTGGCGGGAGCTGCGCTATACCGAGACGGACATCCCGCGCCTTAAAGAGGAGCTGCCCGTGCCCTGCGCGGTGAAGGTGGTCAACGGCGGCTCGTCCATCGGCGTGTCCCTGCCGGAGACGCGCGAGGAGTTGGAACAGGCCCTGCGGGATCTGCTGCGCTTCCACACCCGCGTCATTGTCGAGGAAAAAATCTACGGCCGGGAGATCACCCAGCCCATCCTGGACGACCGCTACCTCCCTGCCATTGAGATCGTTCCGCCCGAGGGGACGTATTTCGACTACGTCGCCAAGTATCAAAACGGCGCGGAGGGTGCGCGGGAGATCTGCCCCGCCCCCATCACGGAGGAGGAGCAGCGCATCATCGGCGAGGCGGCGCTGAGCCTCCACAGAATGCTGAACCTGTCGGTCTACTCCCGCGTGGACTTCATCCTGGACAGAGAGGGGCGGGCCTGGTGCCTGGAGGTCAACACCCTGCCCGGCATGACGCCGAACTCCCTGATCCCCAAGTCCGCCGCGGTCGAGGGCATGAGCTACGCGGAGCTGTGCGAGAAGATCATCAAGAGAGATAAACCCTGCTGTCAGATAGGAGCTGAGCGCATGAAAAAGATCGTCGTTTTCGGCGGCGGGACCGGGCTGTCCTGCCTGCTGTCCGGCCTGAAGCTCTTCCCCGTGGACGTCACCACCGTCATCGCCGTCAGCGACAACGGCAGCAGCACGGGTGTGCTCAAGAAGGAACTGGATATCCCCGCCGTCGGGGACGTGGGCAAGGTGCTCATCTCCATGGCGAACGTGGACGAGGACTTCACGCGCCTGCTGCGCTACCGTTTCTCCAAGGACGGCAGCCTCTACAACCATCCGGTGCGCAACATCATGCTCGCCGCGCTCATCGACCTCAAGGGCAGCCTCACCGAGGCCACGCGCTATATGTGCCGCCTTCTCAACGTGAAGGGGACGGTGCTCCCGCTGACTGAGGAAAAAGTCGAACTGGTGGGGGAAAATGAAGCGCATGAGCGGGAATTTTTCGGTCAGGTGGAGGTCAGCCGCAATATCCGCAGCATCGCCCGCCTCAACTATGACCACGACGTGCACGTCAGCCAGGAGGTCGTCGCCCACATCCTGGACAGCGATCTCATCGTCTTCAGCCCCGGCAGCCTCTACACCAGCATCCTCCCGCACCTGATCGCCCCGGAGGTGGTGGAGGCCATAAGCCGGGCCAAGGCGCCGGTCCTGTATGTCTGCAACTTCTTTACCCAGCCGGGGGAGACGGATCATTACAAGGTCAGCGACCATTTGAAGGTGCTCAACCGCTATCTTGGCGCGCGGAAGGTGGATATCGTGCTGGCCAACAACGGCATGATCGACCCTGCCGTCGCGGAGGTCTATCTCACAAAGGAGAACAAGACGGCGGTGGAGCTCGACCGGGAGGCGGTCCTCGCCCTGGGGGCGCGGCTCATCGAGGACGACGTGGTCTGCATCGAGGACGGCAGCCTCCGCCACGACGCGCTGAAAACCGCGTTTTTGATTTTTTCCTGGCTGATGGGCAAATAATATGGAATCACGGGAGGGCCTCGGCCCTCCCGTCAGCTTTACATGTTGAGCTTCTGCACGACTTCCTTCGCCGAGAGGCAGAGGGATCTGGCGAGCTCCGCGTCCGGTGATTTGACCGCGATGCGCACGGCGGAGCTCACGGCGCTGGGGCTGATGTGCAGCTCGTAGTTTTTCCCGCTCAGGCGTATGCCGTCGCCGTAGTCGGCCCCGAGCTCCAGCATCAGCTCCGAAAGCGTCCCCATGAGCCGCGCCCGGTCCAGACAGCCGCAGCAGAGCACGACGCCCTCCTCCTCGCTGTCCGAGACGGGCTCGGGCGCGGGGCGGCGGAAGGCCTCGCCCGGCGTCAGACGGAGCTTCCCGTCCAGCGCGTCGGCACAGCAGCGGTAGTAGTCCTGCGGCGTGCCGATGTCGCGCCAGTAGCCCTCCATCACCTGACCGAAGAGCGGCGCGCCCTCCTTCAGCAGCATCGGGAACAGGTCCTTTCCAAAGTCGCAGACCCCCTCCGGGATGCGCTCCAGAACCGAGGGGGACACGACGTAGATCCCTGTGTTCACAAGATCGGTCACCACGCGCGGCCACTCCGGCTTTTCGATAAAGCTGCGGATGCGCCCCTCGCCGTCCGTCACCGCAAGCCCGTAGCGCAGGGGCAGGCTCTCCTCGCTCAGGGCGATGGTGACCGCGGCGCCCTTGTCCCGGTGCGCCCGCATGAGCTTTTCGAGCGCAAAGTCGCAGGCCGCGTCGCCGGAGATGATGAGAAAGTCCTCGCCCCCGACAAAGTCCCGGCAGTTTTTGACGCTGCCCGCCGTGCCGAGGTTTTCCGTCTCGATGCGGTACTCCATGCTCACCCCGAAGCGCCGCCCGTCGCCGAAGTGGGCCATGATCTCCCCGGCCCTGTAGTGCAGGGCAGCGCAGATCTGCGTAAAGCCGCTGTCGCGCAGCCTGTCCACGATATATTCCATCATCGGCCTGCCGAGCAGCGGCACCATAGGCTTCGGATGCTCCCCGGTCACGGGCCGCAGTCTCGTCCCCAGACCGCCCGCAAGGATCACTGCCTTCATTTTGCTTCTCTCCTTCTTTGGCTTTCTATGTGTATTATTGCGGGGCGCGCGCAATTTATGATTGTAAACAGACGGAAAACTTGGTATAATGTAACATCACCTTGCGAATGATCTGATCTGCGGAGGAGGTGCACGCATGAACAAGACGCTGCGGCGGCTGGTCGAACCGGGTCGACTGCCCTACGCGCTGCTGCTGCTTTTCGCGGCGGCGGCCGTCAACTACGGGCAATACACCCTGGCGGCCGGGACGGGCGGGGCGATCATTCTGCTGCTGATCGTCAACCTGATCCTGCGCAGCCGGAGGGAAAAACGCCTCGCCGCGTATATCGAGTCCCGCATCTATGAGACTGAGAGCGCCAAGAGCAGCACGCTCATCAATTTCCCGCTCCCCATCGCGATCTTTAAGCTGGAGGATTCGCGCATCATCTGGGGAAACGAGGCGTTTTTCAAGATGTGCGGCGAGAGTGGCACCCGCCTGGACGCCAATATTGCCGAGCTCATCCCCCAGTTTACCGGCGGCTGGCTCCTGGAGGGCAAGGACCGCTATCCCGCGCTCATTGAGGTAAACGGCCGCAAGTACCAGCTTCACGGCACGCTCATCCGCTCCGAGCAGGAGACCGAGAACAGCGTGTTCATGGGCATCACCTACTGGGTGGACGTGACGGATTACGACGACATCCGCATCGAATATGAGAACACCCGCCCTGTCGCCGGCATCATCATCATCGACAACCTGGATGAGCTGATGAAAAACCAGCCCGACCGCGTCAAGAACGATCTGCGCGACGCGGCGGAGGATATGCTGGGCAAGTGGTGCGCCGGTTTCCACGGCATCCTGCGCCGCTATGACCGCGACCGCTATCTCGTCCTCATGGAGCGCCAGCATATGGAGAAGCTCAAGGAGGAGAAGTTCAAGATCACCGAGGAGATCAAGGCCGTGGTCAGCCCCTCCGGTATCGCGGCCACCATCAGCGTCGGCCTCGGCGCGGAGGCGGAGAGCTTTGCCGAGAGCCTCCAGGCTGCGGACAACGCGGTGGAGCTGGCCCTCTCCCGCGGCGGCGATCAGACCGTCGTCAAAAACCGCATGGGCTTTGAGTTCTACGGCGGGCGCGGCTCCGAGGTGGAAAAGCGCACGAAGGTCCGCTCCCGCGTGACCGCAAACTCCTTCTCCAACCTCATCCAGGAGGCGACGGGCCTGCTCATCATGGGCCACCGCAACGGCGACATGGACAGCTACGGCGCGGCCGTCGGCGTGTACAGCATCGCCCGACAGCGCGGGATCAAGGCCGCCATCGTGGCCGACATCCAGCACTCGGCGGCAAAGCCCCTGGCCGATATGATCCGGCGCGAGCAGGAGTACCGCGACGCCTTTATCAGCCCCGCCGAGCTGCCCGCGCGCATCGAGCCGGGCACCCTCCTCGTGGTGGTGGACACCAACCGCCCCGAACAGGTGGAGGTTCCGGCCCTGCTTACCCAGTGCCAGCGCGTGGCCGTCTTCGACCACCACCGCGTGGCCGCCACCTATATCCAGGACGCGGCGCTGAGCTATATCGAGCCCTACGCCTCCTCCGCGTGCGAGCTGATAGCCGAGATCCTGCAGGAGCTGCCGGATGTGAACCACGTCCTGCGCTGCGAGGCCGAGGCCATGCTGGCCGGTATTGTGCTCGATACCAAGAACTTCACCCTCCGCACCGGCGAGCGCACCTTCGACGCGGCCTCGTGGCTCAGAAGCGAGGGAGCGGACACCATCTTCGTCAAGCGCCTGTTCCAGTCGGATCTGGCGCAGACGGTGGCCAAGTACAAGATCCTCCAGCTGGCGGAGATCTACCGGGGCGTCGCCCTGGCGGCGCCGCAGGAGGCGCAGGATCGCGTGATCGCGGCCAAGGCTGCGGATGAGCTTTTGAACATCTCCGGCGTGGAGGCGTCCATCGTCGTGGTCCCGGCGGCGGGCGGCGGCTGTTTCGCCTCGGCCAGGTCCATCGGGGACGTGAACGTCCAGCTCATCATGGAAAAGCTCGGCGGCGGCGGAAACCGCAACGCCGCGGCCGCGCAGTTTGCGGACATCACGGCCGAGGAGGCCATGCAGAAGGTACGCGAAGCCATCGATGACTATTTGTCGTAGTCAATTGTCAGGTTTTACGGAGGATATCACATGCCGGAAAAAACAGATCATCTGGAAGAAAATGAAGTTCGCGTGATCAAACTGTCAAGGGCCGCCATAGAGGAAATCCTGTGGGAGACCTTTATGGAGATAGGACATGACAGGCTGGAGCTTGAGGCTGATTCGGACGATATCATATTCAGCATGGCGACCGATGAAACGATGTCTGAGCTTGTGTTTTACGCATGTGATTTCTCCGGAGAAAAAGCGCCTGATTTCAGCCGTATAGACAAGTTTATAAAACAAAATGTTCAAATAACGACAGATTCCGTTTTTACGGAGCCCGGCACCGGAAAATACTATCGGACCATTCATATAGAGAAGACAGACCAGATATTATAAATCACATTGTATATCATTCCGAAGGGAGAAACAGATATGAAGGTTATTTTCAATACCGACGTCAGAGGTCAGGGCAAGAAGGGCGAGCTGAAAGAGGTCTCCATCGGCTACGCCAGAAACTACCTCATCCCGCGCGGTCTCGCCGCCGAGGCGACCACCGACAACATCAACGCCCTCAAGCTCAAGGAGAAGGCCAAGGCCGCCCAGATCGCCCGCGAGAAGGCGGAGGCTCAGGAAAACGCCAAAAAGCTCGAAGGCGTGCAGGTCGTCGTCCGTGCGAAAGCCGGCGGCGCGGGCAAGCTCTTCGGCGCGGTCACCTCGCAGGAGATCTGCGACGCGCTCAAGGCGCAGTTCGGCATCGAGATCGAGAAGAACAAGATCGTCCAGGCCGACCCCATCAAGACCTTCGGCAGCTATCAGGTCAAGGCCAAGCTCGGCTACGAGGTCAGCGGCACGGTCAACGTGCTGGTCATCGAGGACAAGTGACCCTCTCCGCCCCAGTGTGCGCACTGGGGCACCTCTCCCGAAGGGAGAGGCAAGGCTCCGCCGCCGGTGGCGGAAGAAGGAGCCGCGCCTCTCCGCAGCCGCGCCATTGGCGGGCCGTCGCGAAGCAGGCCCGGGAATGGCAGGTGCGGCAAGGCGGGAATAGGCAAGGCGGGAATAGGCAAGGCAAACTTGGCTCCCCCTCCGGGGGAGCTGGCACGGCGCGTCTCCCGCAAGCACCGTGACTGAGAGGGTACCGCCATTTTAATTCACCGTGAGGTAATACCATGGACGAACTGCTGGGCAGAAAGACGCCCCACTCCGCGCCCGCGGAGCAGGCGGTCATCGGCTCCATGCTCATCGACTCCCGCTGCATTCCGGAGGTCCTTGAGAAGCTGAAGCCGGACGAATTTTATATCCAGCTCAACCGGGACATCTACGAGACCATCTACGCCATGTTCTCCTACAGCATGGCCATCGACCCGGTCACCGTGCTGGGCCAGATGAAGGTCAGGGGCGTATACAAGGACAACTGCGAGGAATACCTCGCGGAGATCATGCGCATCACCCCCACCGCCGCCAACGTCCTGGAATACGCCGCCATCGTGCGCGACAGGGCGCTGCTTCGACGTCTCGGCGAGGCTGCCGACGAGATCAGCTCCATGGTCTACGAGGGCAGCGGCGAGGCCGAGACCATGCTTGAGGCGGCGGAGCGGAAGATCTATGCCCTCCGCCAGGGCCGCAGCGTGGGCGGCCTGATCCCTGTGTCCTCGGTGGTGCAGAACGTCTTTGACACGCTCTCCGAGGCGGCCACCTCCGGCAACGCCATCCCCGGCCTGTCCACCGGCCTTGCCGATCTCGACCGCGTGACCCTCGGCCTCAACAAGTCCGAGCTCATCCTGATCGCGGCCCGCCCCGGCATGGGCAAGACCAGTATTGCCCTGAACATGGCCCTGCACGCGGCCATGAACGAACGGCAGACCGTCGCCATCTTCTCACTCGAGATGTCGCGTGAGCAGCTTGTCACAAGGCTCTTGTCCCGCGCGGCCCTGATCCCGTCCCAGAATCTGCTGACCGGCCAGCTTTCCGACCAGCAGTGGCGGGAGATCTCCAACGCCGCCCAGGCGCTCAGCGCCACGGACATCCGCATCGACGACAACCCGACCCTCACGGTGTCGGACATGAACGCCCAGTGCCGCAGAGTCGCAAACCTCGGCCTTGTGGTCATCGACTATTTACAGCTGATGCAGTCCGCGGGCAGCGGGCACTCCTGGTCGAACGAGAGCCGCACCCAGGCCGTCAGCGACATCAGCCGTATGTTGAAAATCATGGCCAAGGAGCTCAATGTCCCCGTCATCTGCCTGTCCCAGCTCTCCCGTGCCAACGAGTCGAGACAGGACAAGCGCCCCATGCTCTCCGACCTGCGCGAATCCGGCGCCATCGAGCAGGACGCCGACGTCGTGATAGGACTCTACCGCGATGGGTATTATAACAAGGAGAGCGAGAACCCCAACCTGGCCGAGGCCATTATCCTGAAAAACCGCAAGGGCCAGACCGGCACGGTGGAGCTGCTGTGGCTGCCCGAGTACACCAGCTTCAGCATGTTTGAGAAGCGGCGCGAAGATGACTATTGACTTAAACCCCGCGCCGAAAAGGGGCGAAAAGCTCCTGTGCGCGGTCTCCGGCGGGGCCGACTCCATGTGCCTGCTGCATCTTTTGCACAGCGGGGGCTGGGACGTGACCGCCGCCCACTTTGAGCACGGCATACGCGGGGCCGAATCCCTGCGCGACGCCGCCTTTGTGGAGGACTGGTGCCGCGAGCACGGCATCCCCTGCGTCATCGGACAAGGCGACGCGCCCGGCTATGCGGCGGCGAACGGCCTGAGTCTCGAAGAGGCGGCGCGGGAACTGCGCTATGCGTTTTTGTTTGAAAAAGCGCGGGAACTCGGCGCGGACCGCATCCTCACCGCGCATAATATGGACGACAACGCCGAGACACTGCTGTTTAACCTCACACGCGGCAGCGGCACGGCCGGCCTGTGCGGCATCCCCGCCGAGCGCGGGATTATCCTGCGCCCGCTGCTCCATGTCTCACGCGCCGAAATCGAGGCCTGTCTGAAAGAAAACGCTGTCCCCCATGTGGAGGACAGCACGAACCGGAGCGACGACTATACCCGAAACCTCCTGCGCCATCAGGTCGTGCCCCTGCTGCGGAAGATCAACGCCCGCTTTGCGGAGGCCGCCGCGAGAACATCCGGGCTCGCGGGACGGGATGAGGACTGCCTCACCGGTATGGCGGAGGCGTTTTTGGAGCGTGAGCTCAGGGACAAAAGCCTGCCCCTGGCTGCGCTGCGCGCCCTGCATCCCGCCGTCGCCTCGCGCGTCGTGCGCAGACTCTTTCCCGGACTGGGCATGGAGCGGGTCGAAGCCGCGCTGGACTTTGTAAAAGGCACGGAGTATGGGCTTTTGCAGCTTCCCGGACACACGCTCCGGCGCGAGCAGGGGAGACTGTATCTGGAAACAGCGGACAGCGTTCAAATCCCGGAGCGCCGCCTGATCCCCGGCGGGAGCCTGGAGGTTGCGGAGCTCGGCGTCCGCGTCGACACGGCGGAATGTGTCTATCACGGAGAAATTCACGACTTGTTCAAGACTTCTTATCTCAAATATGAGATAGTATCAAACGGCGTTTTTTGCACCGGCAGACACCCCGGCGACACGATCCGACCCCGCGGGCGCGGCCTCAGCAAGAAGCTGAGCGCGCTGTTTAAAGAGGCCGCTTACACCCGCGCGGAGCGGGAAGCCTGCCTGATCCTGCGCGACGGGCAGGGCCCGGTTCTGGCGCGCGGTCTCGCAGTCGACGAGCGGGCCTGGCCGGAGATCGGGGAAAAAGCGTGGAAGATCACGTTTGCGGAATATTGAAAAACACACGTTAGACATCGCAGGGGCGATTCACGAATCGCCCGGCGGCGAGAGAGCCCGTATACATTTGCGTCCGGGCGAATCTGAAGAACACGGCGTGTTCCGCGCGGGCCGTTCATGAACGGCTCCTGCAGTGAAAAACGTCATCCATAAAATATATACAGGAGAAAACAGAGATATGCTCAACGATATCGAGAGAGTGCTCATCAGCGAAGAGGAGCTGGAGACCAGCGTAGCCCAGATCGGACGGAAAATCTCCGAGGACTTTCGCGGCAAGGACCCCATCTTCGTCGGCGTACTGAAGGGCTGCTTCATTTTTATGGCCGACCTCATGCGCCATGTGGACATCAAGTGCTCCATGGACTTCATGGCCGTCTCCTCCTACAGCGGGACAAGCTCTACCGGCGCGGTCAAGATCAACAAGGACCTGAGCCAGGACATCGAGGGCCGCCATGTCATCATCGTCGAGGACATCCTTGACTCCGGCGTGACGCTGAGCTACCTCAAGAAGTATCTCATGGTCCGCCACCCCGCCTCCATCACCATCGCGACCCTGATGGACAAGCCCTCCCGCCGCAGGGCCGACGTCTACGCCGACTACTCCTGCTTCGAGGTGCCCGACGCCTTCGTCGTGGGCTACGGCCTGGACTATAACGAGCACTACCGCAACCTCCCCTACATCGGCATTTTGAAGCCTGAGATTTATTCGTGAACTCACGCCCGAATGGGCTGAATAAATAAAAAACTACCCGAAAAGCAAAACTTTCACGGTATTAGGATGTGACTGTAATTTGAATTCGAAACGCGCAAGAGACCTGGGCTTCTACGTTCTGCTCATCGCGATCATGATCGCCGTCATCTTCACCATGACCGGAAACTCGGACGCCAAACAGCTCAAGAACTACTCCGACCTCGTGGATCTGTTCGAGGCGGAGCGGGTAAAGTCCTTCACCACCGAAGGCAGCACCATCATCCTCCAGGTCCGCACCGAAAACGGCGAGCCGCCCACGGAGGAAGTGACCTACGACCTCTACAGCTTCACCGTCTTCTACAACGATTTCAGTGAGCTGATCAAGGAGCAGTACGCGAAGGGCGTGCTGGAAAAGTACGACTATGACGAGGGCTTCGTCGTCCCCTGGTGGGCGAGCATGCTGCCCTACATCCTGGTCATGGGCGGCGCGATGGCGCTGTGGTACTTCATGATGAGCCGCGCCGGCGGCGGAGCGGGCGGCATCGCCAAGTTCTCCAAGGCCCGCACCCGTCTCGGCAGCGACGAGAAGAACAAGAAGACCTTCGCCGACGTCGCGGGCTGCGACGAGGAGAAGGAGGAGCTTTCGGAAATCGTCGACTTTCTCAAGGACCCGAAGGCCTACACGGCCATGGGCGCGCGCATCCCCAAGGGCGTGCTGCTCGTCGGCCCTCCGGGCACCGGCAAGACCCTGCTTGCCAAGGCCGTCGCGGGCGAGGCGGGCGTGCAGTTTCTGTCCATCTCCGGCTCCGACTTTGTGGAGCTCTATGTCGGCGTCGGCGCGGGCCGCGTGCGCGATCTGTTCGAGCAGGCCAAGAAGGCCGCTCCCGCCATCATCTTCATCGATGAGATCGACGCCGTCGGCCGTCAGAGAGGCAGCGGCCTCGGCGGCGGCCATGACGAGCGCGAGCAGACCCTCAACCAGCTGCTCGTCGAGATGGACGGCTTCGGCAGCAACGAGGGCGTCATCGTCATGGCGGCCACAAACCGCGCGGACATCCTCGATAACGCCCTGCTGCGTCCCGGCCGCTTCGACCGCCAGGTCTATGTCGGCCTGCCCGATATTCGCGGGCGCGAGGCCATTTTGAAGATCCACTCCCGCGACAAGCAGCTCGCGGAGGATGTGGACCTCAACTCCATCGCCAAGGGCACGCCGGGCTTTGCGGGCGCGGATCTCGAAAACCTGATGAACGAGGCGGCTCTGCTGGCCGTGCGCCGCAAGCACCGCTTCATCAACATGGAGGACATCGACGAGGCCATCCTCAAGGTTCAGATGGGCCCCGAGAAGAAGAGCCGCAAGATGAGCGAGAAGGCCCGCCGTCTCACCGCCTATCACGAGTCCGGCCACGCCATCGCCGGGCGCTATCTTGAGCACGTCGACCCCGTCCACTATATCACCATCATCCCCCGCGGCGCGGCGGGCGGCTTCACGCTCTTCCGCCCGCAGGAGGACCTGGAAAACTTCAAGTCCAAGTCCGAGATGTTCGAGGACATCGTCATGGCCCTCGGCGGCCGCACGGCGGAGAGACTCTTCCTGGACGACATCTCCACCGGCGCCTCCGGCGACATCCAGCAGGCCAGCTCCATCGCCCGCGACATGGTCATGCGCTACGGCATGAGCGAGCGGCTCGGCCCCATCTCCTACGACAACTCCGGCCACTCCATCTTCATCGGCCGCGACTTCGGTCAGACCAAGAGCTATTCCGAGGAGACCGCCGGCATGATCGACGAGGAGGTCAAGAAGATCTTCGACGAGGCCAGCGCCCTGTGCGAGAAGATCTTGACCGAGCACGCCGACCAGCTCCGCGCCATCGCGGAATACCTGCTCGAGCATGAGACCATGGAGGCCGAGGAATTCAACTACTACTTCGAGCACGGCGAGTTCATGCCCATGCCGCCGAGAGAGGCGCGCAAGGCCCGCGAGGACAGCACCATCGAGCGCCCCGCGAGAAAAATCTCCATGACCGACGGCTATGCCGAGGAGGCGCAGAAGGCCGAGACGGCGGAGGAGACCCCGGCAGAGGAAGCCGCCGCGGAGGAGACCCCGGCGACAGAACCACCCGCGGAAGAGAACACGGAAGAATAAACGAATCACCCCGGATCGGACGATCCGGGGTGAAACTATTATACGATGTATCCCGCTTTCTTCGCATCAAAGGTGAGCTGATCGCGGAAGTCCGGGTGGGCGATGGCGATGAGGCGCCTGGCCCGCACGTCCACCGGCTCGTCCAGCAGATCGGCGACGCCGTACTCGGTGACGATGCAGTGCACGTCCGCGCGCGGCGTGGTCACGATGCTCCCGGCCGGGAGGGTCAGCGCGATGTTGGAGCTGCGATTGCCCTTCTTGTCCACATGCTGGGAGGCGAGAGTCAGAAAGCTCTTGCCGCCCCTGCTCCATCTTGCCCCGCGCACAAAGTCGACCTGGCCGCCCGTGCCGGAAAACTGCCGAAAGCCGATGCTTTCCGCGCAGACCTGGCCGGCCAGATCGACGCACAGCGCGCCGTTGACGGAGACCAGATTATCATTCAGGGCGATCCTGCGCGGGTCGTTGACCCAGCCGCAGGGCCGCGCCTCAAGGGCGGGATTGTGATCCATATAGTCGTAGAGCGCCCGGCTGCCGAGGGCGTTGGTGAACACGGTCTTGCCGGGGAAAAAGCTCTTGCGGCTGTTGTTGATGACGCCCGCCTGCATGAGCTTTGCCAGCGGCTCGGTGAACATCTCCGAGTGACAGCCGAGGTCGCGACGCACCATCAGCGCCTCGCCGATGGCCGCGGAGACGCCGCCGATGCCGAACTGCACACAGGCCCCGTCCGGGACATATAGGCCGCGATTTTGCGCTGGTCCTCATTGGGGGGCGGCATGATGAGCTCGGGCAGATCCTCGTCGAGGGGGACGAGGCAGGCCGCTCGCTCTGCGGGGATGAGACAGCCCTCGCCGCAGACAAAGGGCATGTTCCGGTTGATCTGTACGATCAGCGTATCGCAGATGTCCAACAGGGCGGGGTCGAAGGGGTTGACGCCGAGGCTGATGCGCCCCTGCTCATCCGGCTCGGTTCCGGCGGTGACAATGACGTCCGGGCGGCGCTTGCCGAGACGGTCAAAGCTCGCGTTCGACAGGTGCATCGCCTGATAGCTGAGGTCGGAGCCCTCCGCCTTTGCCCGGCGCTCCAGGGGGCCGAAGAAGGAGCTCTTGACCGTGACATGATCGTTATAGATTTTATTGCCGATCTTCGTCTCTTTATAAAAGCCCGCGAGCCAGAGCGTCACGTTTTCCAGATGCCCGAGCGAGTAGTCGGCCAGGGCGTCCAGCAGGGCGTAGGGGATGCTGCCGCCGAAATTGGACATGACGATATCCCCGGAGTGAATGCGGGCAAAGGCCGCCTCCGGACTCATGATTTTATCCTTGTATGCTTCGCGCCAATCCATGGGCGGGGTTCTCCTTTGAACGGTAATCAGGCGTTGTCCAGCAGTGCGCTGAGCTCCCGCGCCGCCTGTTCGGGATCGTCGGTGCGGATGCTGAGATCGCAGAACGACGCGGCGGCCTTCTCGCGGGCGGCGAGATCCATGCGTGCGGAGACCTCGAAGGGGCTGCGGGCCGTCGCCTCGTAGCGGCTGCGCAGCACGTCCTCGCTCGCGGGCGCCATGTACACGCACACCGCCTCCGGCATGTTCGCCTTGAACTGGGCGGCGCGCGGGACCTCGAGATTCAGCACCACGTTTTTCCCCGCGTCGAGCTGCTCCCGTACAAGGCGGCGGGAGGTGCCGTAGTCGTTGCCGGCAAACTCGGTGCACTCCAGAAGCTCCCCGGATTCCTTCATGGCGTTCCAGCCCTCGAGATCGTAAAACCAGAAGCCGACACCGTCCTGTTCGCCGCTCTTCCTCTTGCGCGCGGTGACGGGTACCACGCTGCCGATATCGTCCCGACCGTCGAGCACCTGCCCGACAATCTCTTTCAGTCCCGCGCCGGAGGGCCCGGAGATCACAAACACTCTGCCCATATGCGTCCTCCTGTCAGTTTCATAGTTATGTCATTATACTGGATTTGCACACGCTTTGCAAGTATTTGAAAAGTGTGGAGTGTGGAGTTGGGAATGTGAAGTTAAGGAGCGCCTTCGGCGCAAATTGAAATTTCACCGGCATCGGAGCCCTGGGGCTGTATCAGAATAAAAGGCAGTCGCATAAAGAGCACAAAATATCGGCAGTCGGCCCTGTACAAGAGTCGGCTGCCGATATATAATATAAGCGTATAACAGGGAAAAGGCGGTGTTTTGCATGAAGAGGACCCTTGCTTTTCTTCTCGCACTGATGATAGGTTCGGCCTTCTTCTGCGCGGCGGCGGAGGCCGCCGGCTGTACGGTGCGGCCGACTCCGGTTTTCGCAAACGAAGAACAAATTGCCGAGCTGGAGCTCCGCTTTTACCCGGAGGCGCCCCATGTTCCCTATCTGGGGATAAAGGAGTATCTCGCTTTTCTCATGCAGCTGGATTTGACCGTTGAAGAGGAGAACGGAGGATTCTGGCGTGTTACACGCCCTGACGGTTCCGCCCTTTTGGTGAATCCCGCCGAGGGGACGGTTTTTGCTGATGACTGGGCCTCTTTCCAGAACCCGCCTGCGCCGTACGAGGGACGCGGGGTCGGCGTCAAGGACACGCCCTGCGCATGGAGTATCTACCCGGAGGTTGTTTTCGAAGGCAGTCCCAGGGCCGTGACCTTTGATTTTGGAAAGTACGGCATCGCCCTTTACGCGGATAAGGAAGACGTCTATCTTCCGCTTTCCCTGCTCTCGACGCTCTTCACGGATACCGCGTTCAACTATGTCGTCTATAGCGGTGAAAAGATTTTCAAGGTGGCTGCAGATGTCAACACCATTACCTCCATGCCCGCCGGATATTATGAAAGCGAGCAGATGCGCGCACTCCTGACCGGCCGGGCGCAGCGGGAGGAGGATGTCATCCGCCGGAGCTACGCGGAGCTGTGTTTTATCATGGACTGTCTCTACGGCCATCCGGAGGCGTCTGCCCTGGACGAAGCGCTGGCACAGAAAGGGCTGGACGCGGCTTTGTCGGAGCTGCCCGACGGACTTGGCGACAGCATCCGGGAAGACCTGCTCTCTCCCGACATGAAGCGCTATATGATCGGGCTGACCAATCTGTTTTTCTATGGATTTGACGACGGGCATACCTTGAGCACCGGAATCTATGACCTGCTCGACGATAACACGCCTTACCCCGAGATTGCGGAGGAACTGACCGCCGGTATTCTGGATTCGTTTCGGCAGAGCTTCAGCATGCAACACTATGTTCTGCGCATGACGGCCAGGCAGAATCGGGAGGAAGCCTGGGGGGACGAAGTCTATCGGGAATGCGGCAGCACCGCGATACTCCGCATCGACGCATTCGATCCGGATATTGAGGGCTGGGAAGCGTATTACGCCGGGGAGGGCGAAATCCCCATGGATGCTTTGGGCATCACCTGGACCGGCCTGCGGAAAGCGTCAGAGAATCCCAAAATCAAAAACATTCTGTTTGATCTCACTTCCAATGAGGGCGGGTGTCAGGACGTTCTGATGGCAATGGTCGATTTGGCTGTCGGTGAAAACCAATTTAGGGGATACAATCGCCTGACGGACCAATATGAATATGCCGTGATTCTGACAGACAAAAACCTGGACGGCGTCATCGATGAAAAGGATCAGGACGTGAAATATGACTTCAACTATGCCGTGCTCACGACGCGGGCGTCCTTCTCCTGCGGAAACCTGTTTCCCAGCATGATGCACGATAACGGCGCCGTCATCCTCGGTGAAACCACGGGCGGCGGTTCCTGCTGCGTGCTGCCCGGCGTGCTGTCCGGCGGCGGGGGGTTCCTCATGTCCTGCGCCACGTGGACGCTGCGCGCCGCGGACGGTGCTTCTTTGGAAAGCGGCTTCACGCCGGACCTTCCCATCGCCCGTACGGAACCGGAAGTTCCGACCTCCGACGATTACCGCACGTCCCTGGGAGATTATACCGACTACTTCTCGGATGAGATGCTGGATCAGATGATTACTGAATGGTTTGCCGAAGTGGAAGCTCTGGCGGCTTAAAACAGAAAGCCTCGGAAAGTAACGCACAAATCTTCGCAAAGCGACACCATAACTTCACTTCTCTGCTTCTTCACAAACGTACAGTTTTGCGGTATAATAAACCGTGTCTTGACAAATCCTTAAACAGGAAAGGAGTGTCCCGCGTATGAACATAAACCCGGACGGCAGCTACTCGAGCGGCCCGGCGAAACGGCCGCGCCCGAAGCTCCAGCTTCCCGGAAAGGCGGCGATCGCCGTGCTGATCGCGGTGTTTCTGGTCCTGGCGGTGATGAATTCGTACTACACCCTCAAGGAGGATCAGTATGCCGTCATCACCACCTTCGGCAAGCCCACCATGGTCTCCACCTCCGGCCTCAAGTCGGCTACCGCATCGGCAGCACCCAGAGCGTCGATGAGGAGTCGCTGATGATCACCTACGACTACAACTTCGTCAACGTGGATTTCTACGTCGAGTACCGCGTGACCGACCCCATCAAGTTCCTCTTCAATTCCGAGGACCCGGTGGGCATCCTCAAGATGCTCTGCCAGAGCTATATCCGCGACACCATCGGCCTGTATAACGTCGACACGGTCATCACCACCGGCAAGAGCGAGATCCAGGCCGCCATCAAGGAGAAGGTCATGCAGCGGCTTGAGTCGGAGGACATCGGTCTGCAGCTGACCAACATCCGCATCCAGGACGCGGAGCCGCCCACCTCTGAGGTGCAGCGCGCCTTCACCGCCGTGGAGACTGCCAAGCAGTCCGCGGATACCACCGTCAACAACGCCAAGAAGTACGCAAACGAGGTCATCCCCGCCGCGGCCGCCGATGCCGACCAGATCATCAAGAGCGCCGAGGCCTACAAAGAGAGCAAGATCAACGAGGCCAGCGGCCAGGCCGCCCGCTTTGCCGAGCTCTATGAGGAGTACCAGAAGTACCCGCTCATCACCAAACAGCGCCTGTTCTACGAGGCGATGGAGTCCATCCTGCCCGAGATGAAGCTCTATATCCTCGACAGCGACACCGGCGTCCAGACCGCCCTGCCGCTCGAATCCTTTGCCAACGTGAACCTGGGAGGTGAGGACAAGTGAAAAAGAGACTGACGCTTTCCCTTCCCATTGTGATCGTGGTCCTCGCCCTGCTGCTGTCCTCCGCCTGCTTCGTCACCACCCAGGCCAACGAGTACACCATCGTCCGCCAGTTCGGCGCGGTGGTCAAAATCGTGGACGAGCCGGGCCTGAGCATGAAGCTGCCCTTCATCCAGACCGTCAGCACCCTGCCGAAGACCGAGATGCTCTATGACCTCGCCGTCAGCGACGTCATCACCAGCGACAAGAAGTCCATGGTGGCCGACTCCTTCGTGCTCTGGCGCATCGACGACCCGCTGAAGTTCATCCAGACCCTCTCCGGCAACCTCGGCAACGCCGAATACCGCATCGACACCGTGGTCTACAACAGCCTCAAGACCGTCATCTCCTCCATGCGGCAGGAGGAGGTCATCTCCGGACGCGACGGACTGCTGGCCCAGCGCATCATGGACAACGTGGGCAACACCTTCGACAACTACGGCATCAAGCTCCTCGCCATCGAGACCAAGCGCATCGACCTGCCGGATGAGAACAAGTCCGCCGTCTATGAGCGCATGATCTCCGAGCGCACCAACATCGCCGCCTCCTATACCGCCGAGGGCGCGGCCGAGGCCAAGCAGATCCGCAACGAGGCGGACAAGTCCGTGCAGATCACCCTCTCCGAGGCCCGGGCCGCGGCCGAAAAGCTCAAGGCCGAGGGCGAGGCCGAGTACATGCGCATCCTCTCCGAGGTCTACGACACCCCGGCGGAGGCTGACTTCTATGAGTTCATGCGCGCCCTCGACATGGCGGAGAAGGCCCTCGGCACCGGCAGCAAGACCCTCGTCGTCTCCGCGGATTCCCCGATCGCGAAGATTTTCCAGGCCGTCGGGGCGGAATGAAGCTATCTGATTGGAAGAGCTCCTTCGGGAGCTCTCAGCTTGTCAAAAAAGTCCTTAGTGGACTTTTTTGACTGCGCTTATCCGCCGAGCATTTTGCTCTATAGCAAAATGCTTTATCTGAAGAGCTTGAAAAATCAAGCTCTTCAGACGGCGGTTTATTAAACTCGAGGCGGGCCTTGCCCCCTCGAGCTCCCCTGCTGCTCTATCGTCATACCGAGTGCAGAGTTTTTTGACAGTCTCAGAGCTCCTTCGGGAGCTCTTCGTTTTTCCATGTATATTTTTTTCGCCTCCCGGTGAGACTAAAGACAGCACCCTACATACACTGTAATGGGCGACTCTTCATCGGAGTGTGAACAACCATGGTCAAACGCGGAGATATTTACTTTGCCGACCTCAGCCCGGTCGTCGGCAGCGAGCAGGGCGGGATGCGCCCGGTACTGATCGTGCAGAACGACACCGGCAACCGGCACAGCCCCACGGTCATCGCCGCGGCTATCACGAGCCAGATGGGCAAGGCCAAACTGCCCACCCATATCGAGCTGCACGGCCGCAGCGTCGGTCTCAACCGCGACAGCGTCATCCTGCTCGAGCAGATCCGTACCATCGACAAGTCCCGCCTGCGCGAGCGGATGGGCAAGCTCGACAAGGGGACGATGACGGCGGTCGACAACGCCCTCGCCGTCAGCTTCGGGCTGGGGTCTTAATATAATGGGCAGGAGAGCTTTATGTTGTGCGTCTTTCGCCGCAGGGGTCGATCCCCTGATCTACCCGAGCTGTCGGACGCGATACATAGTCGGGCCGATGAGGGCGTCGGCCCCTACGGATTCGACAAGGGGGAAGGAAATTGAAAATCCCATTGCTTATAGACGGAGCCGAGGTCGGGATCATGCGCGTGACGAAGAGCGGGCTCTATACCGTCCTTGAGGCGGAGCTGCCGGGCCGCGCGGCGGAGCTGGTCAGACTCTGGGCGCACGGGGAGGGGCGCGGCGCCTACCTCGGCGTCATGCAGCCGAAGGACGGCGGGCTTTGGCTCAGCCGAAAGCTCAGCCGTCGGGAGCTCGCGGCCTTTCCCGAGCCGATCGTGTTTGTGTCCAATCGAGAAAACGAGTTGACGGAAAATGATTTACATAACACAGATTCAGAGAACATCAAAACAGAGAAAGAAGCGGAACCGGCCGATACCGGGGACGAGGCGGCAGCAAGCGCGGCGGCGGATGAGAGCAGACAGACGCCCGCGCAGACCGACTGCCGCTCCTGCCCCTGGCCCGCGGAGCCGCCGGAGGAGGGCCTGCTGTGGTACAGCCGCCCGGACGGGAGCCTCGTCTCCTTCGACGGGATCAGCACGCTCCTGGCCCTGCCCGCCGAGCTGCGCGCCCCGGTTCCCGGAGCGGCGGAGCGCGTGATCGAGGGAAAGAAATATCTGGTATTTCGCACTTGAGAAAAAAACAGAATCGAAAGGGGGCCCCTTTATGTTGATGACAGACCTGATCGCAAAAAAGCGCGACGGGGGAGAACTGAGCACAGAGGAGATCAAATACATGATCGAAGGCTATGTGCGCGGGGAGATCGCGGACTACCAGATGTCCGCCATGTGCATGGCCATTCTGTTCCGCGGCATGAGCGATCAGGAGACTCTGGATCTGACCATGGCGATGATGCACTCGGGCGAGGTGGTGGATCTCAGTGCCATTGAGGGCGTCAAGGCGGACAAGCACTCCACCGGCGGCGTCGGCGACAAGACCAGTCTCATCCTCTGCCCCATGGTGGCGGCCTGCGGGCTGCGGATCGCGAAGATGTCGGGCCGCGGTCTCGGCCACACCGGCGGCACGCTGGACAAGCTGGAGAGCTTTCCGGGCTTCAATATCGCCATCGGGGAGGAGCGCTTCATTGAAAACGTCAACCGCTATGGCATTGCGCTGATCGGGCAGACGGCGGACATCGTCCCCGCGGACAAGAAGCTCTACGCCCTGCGCGACGTGACCGGCACCGTGCCGAGCATCCCGCTGATCGTGAGCTCCATCATGTCCAAGAAGCTGGCCTCCGGCGCGGACGTGATCGTGCTGGACGTGAAATGTGGCAGCGGCGCCTTTATGAAGACCGAGGAGGATGCGCGGGAGCTCGCAAGGGGCCTTACCCGCATCGGCAGACTGGCCGGGAAGAAGTGCGCCGCCGTCATCACCGACATGGACCAGCCTCTGGGCCGCGCGGTCGGCAATGCCCTTGAGGTCAAGGAGGCCATCTCCGTCCTGAAAGGCGAGACGAAGGGCGATCTGCTGGAGCTCTGCCTGACGCTCGGAAGCTGTATGCTCACTGAGGCGGGCTTTTGCCCGGATATCGAGTCGGCCCGCGAAAGGCTCCTCGCCACCATCGAGAGCGGGGCCGCACTGGACAAGCTGGCTGAATTGGTCGAGGCCCAGGACGGCGACAAGCGCGCCGTGTACGACACGTCCCTTCTGCCCATGGCCCCGGTACAGCTCGAGGCTGTCTCGGAGGTCTCTGGCTTCCTGAGCCATATCGAGTGCGAGAAGGTGGGCCTCATTTCCATGCACCTCGGCGGCGGCCGCGCCACCAAGGAGAGCGAGATCGACCTCTCCGTCGGCCTGGTCCTGCACAAGAAGGTGGGCGACAGGGTAGAGCAGGGCGAGAGTCTCGGCACCATCCACGCGACCACCCGCGAAAAGGCGGAGGAAGCCGCGCGGCTTCTGAGAGCCTGCTGCACCTTCTCGGACGAGGCGGTGGAGCGCCCCGCGTTTATCAAGGCGATCATACGCTGATACCCCTGTCATCCCGGACGAAGCGCAGAATGACAACCATCTACAGATAAAGGAGAAAAAGCGCATGGAACCCACAAAGCTGAAAAATACCGAACTCTTCCTGTTCGATATGGACGGCACCCTCTACCTCGGCGACAACGTGTACGAGGGCGCGATCGAGCTGATGGAGGATCTGCCCCGCCTGGGGAAAAAGTACATCTATCTCACAAACAACTCCTCCCGCGCGGGCGAGGATTACATCACCCGTCTGCGCAGGCTGGGCTTTCCCTGCGAGCGGGAGAACGTCTTCACCTCCGGCATGGCCACCGGCATGTACCTCAACCAGCGCCACCCCGGGGCGAGTGTCTACCTCGCCGGGACAAAGGCGTTTTACCGCGAGCTGCAGAGCTACGGCGTGAAGCTGGTCAACGACGAATTCGGCCACACCGAGGCCGATACCGTCGACGTGGTGGTGCAGGGCTTTGACACGGAGCTTGTCTATGAGAAGCTGGACCGGGCCTGCCACTTCCTGCGCCGCGGCGCGGCCTTCATCGCCGCCAACCCCGATTGGGTCTGCCCCATGCCGAATGACGAGGTCCTGCCCGACTGCGGCAGCATCTGCGCCCTGCTCACCGCCTCCAGCGGTGTCAAGCCCAATTACATCGGCAAGCCCAACCGCAACATGATCGACGTCATCTCCGAGATGACCGGCATCCCCAACGAAAAGATCTGCGCCGTGGGCGACCGGCTCTATACCGATATCGCGGTGGCCCAGAACGCGGGCTCCGTGTCGGTGCTCGTGCTCTCGGGCGAGACGGATCAGGCCATGGTGGACGCGGCCGAGCGCAAGCCCGACTATGTCCTGCGCGACGTGCACGAGCTGCACGAAATTCTGAAAAGTATTTGAGAATACCGGACGCGCGGCAGTACCCGCCCGTCATGGCGGGACCGGTCCCAACCGGCCCCGCCGTGACGGGGCGGCACATGTCTGCCGTGTGCGCCGGTTGGGAAGCCTATGTACCAGATATCCAAGTTCTTTTTGCCGGCTGCCTGCTTTCTGCTGTTGGCGGCTTTTTTCATGCTGCTGCCCGATCTGCGCTTCTGCGATCTGGGGCCGCGCCGCGCCGCGCACCGCCTCCGCCGCCACAGGGCTCGGAAACACCAGCTCACCCCAGAGCTTTGTGAACATGGAGAGCCGCGAGGCCAGGATCGAGCTTGACCCCGCGGGCGGCGCGGTGTCAAAGCTCATGCTCTACACCGGCGTCGGCATCGGCAGCTATACCATCGACTATACGACCGACGGCAGCGACAGCTATCAGCTCGCCAGGTTCAGCCAGAGCCACGCGAAGGTGCTCAAATGGCAGAGCGTGGACCTCAACTGGATCGTCACCGGCGGCACGGTCACCATACGCGGCAGCGGCAACGTCTGGCTGGGCGAGGTCGTCGCGCTGACGGAGGACGGAAACATCATCCCCGCGCGTGCCTATCCCGCGGAGCTTGCGGACGAGCAGGAGCTCTGCCCGGAACAATATACCTTCCTCAACTCCAGCTACTTCGATGAGATCTATCATGCCCGCACGGCCTGGGAACAGCTCGAGGGCATACAGCCCTATGAGATCACCCATCGCTCTTCGGCATGACGCCCTTCGGCTGGCGCTTCTCGGGGACGCTCTTCGGCGTGCTGATGCTGCCCGCGCTCTATATCCTCGCCAAAAAGCTCTTCGGCGGGAGTATCGTCCCGGCGGCCTGCACGGCGCTGATGGCGACGGATTTCATGCACTTTGTCCAGACGCGCATCGCCACCATCGACACCTATGCCGTCTTCTTCACCCTGCTGATGTACCTGTTCATGTATCTCTTCCTCAGCGAGGGGCGGCTGCTTGACCTCGCCCTCTGCGGCGTGAGCTTCGGTCTCGGCATTGCCAGCAAGTGGACCTGCTTCTATGCCGGGGCGGGTCTCGCGGTGATCTGGCTGTGCTGGGTTATCGGCGGGCTGAGCACTCGAAGTCTGGACTGGAAGGGCTTTGTAAAAAACGCGCTCTTCTGCGTCGTGTTCTTCATCCTCGTCCCGGCGGCCATCTATTACTTTGCGTACCTGCCCTACGGGGCCGCGCGGGGGATCACGAATCCCTTCTGCCGCGACTATCTGCGCATTGTGCTGGATAACCAGCGCTATATGTTCAGCTATCACTCCGCCCTTGTGGCGACGCACCCCTACGACTCGCGCTGGTATCAGTGGATTCTGGACATCCGGCCCATCCTGTACTATCTGGAGTATCTGCCGGACGGGCGGGTGTCGAGCTTCGGCGCGTTTGTAAACCCCGTCCTCTGCTGGGGCGGGCTGATGGCGCTGTTTGTGCTGGGGTATCTCGCTGTCATGCGGCGGGACCGGGTCTCGGCGTTCATCCTGGTGGGGTATCTCGCGCAGCTGCTGCCCTGGGTCTTTGTGACGCGCCTGACCTTCGCCTATCACTACTTCCCGTGTACGATCTTTCTGGCCCTGGCCCTGGGCCGCTGCTTCGACGTCAACGGGCGGAATCTGCCCTACGGGAAGGTGCTGACCGCCGCCTTCGTGCTGATGAGCTTTGCGGTGTTCGTCCTGTTCTATCCCAAGCTCGCGGGCGTACCCGTCCCCAAAGGCATCCTCCGCTCCTGGCTGCCCACCTGGCCGTTTTAAACAGCAAAAGCCCCTCGGGTTTTCCCGAGGGGCTCAGAATCTTTATGGGGCTTTGTGATACTATTCCCTGATAGAAAGTGCAATTAGATTTCCGAACAGAATTTGCGCCAGACAAGGCGCCTTCCGCAGAGCATAATGAAGATATATGGTCAAGGAAGGCAACGCAGTATGGCACAAATTCTGCCGGAAAGATTTTGCTGTTTCTATTAGGGGATAGTATGAAAACTATATTCTCATGCAGACGTCCCAGGCGCGCCAGATGACGGTGCGCAGGTTGCCGATGGCGACGCAGTCGCCGACTCTGTGGACGTGCGGGGCCTTCGGGCCGACGGGCGCGGGAACGAAGCCGATGCCGTTGATGACGGCGTCGCACTCGCAGCGGAAGGTCTCGGTCGGGGTCTTGATGACGCAGTAGCCGTCGCCGATCTCGGTGATGGTGCTGTGCAGGTAGACGGGGACCTTGTGGTACTCCATCGCGTCGCGCAGGAAGGAGGTGTTGGCAAGGCAGGTGGCCTGAGCGGCGACCAGGTCGTTGCCGTACTCGACGATGACGGGGTGCTTGCCCGCGAGAACGAGGTCGTAGGCCGCCTCGCAGGAGGACTGGCCGCCGCCGAGGAAGACGATCTTGTCGCCCTCCACGCTCTTCTCACGCAGGAGCTCGCGGAAGGAGTGGGTCTTGTCGAAGCCCTTGATCTGGGGCATGGTTCTGGGCACGGAGCCGGTGCAGACAATGATCTCGTCGAAGCCGCGGCGGATGGTGCCGAGATCGTTGACCTCGGTGTTGAAGCGGACCTCAATGCCGGCCTTGGCGATCTCTCTCTTGTACCAGGCGATGAGCTCCTTGTCGTTCTCCTTGAAGGTCATGGCGGAGGCCGTGAGGAACAGGCCGCCGAGCTGGTCTTCCTTCTCGAAGATCACGGGGGTGTGGCCGCGCTTTTTCAGAACCAGCGCGCACTCCATGCCGCCGACGCCGCCGCCGATGATCGCGACCTTCTTGGGGTGCTTGGTCGGGACGATTTTGTAGCGGTTGTGCTGCATGGTGGGCGGGTTCAGGGCGCAGCGGCCCAGGTGCAGGGAGTCGCCCAGGGACTGCATGTTCTCGGTGCCGTTGGCCTTGGAGAAGTTGAAGCAGCCGTTGTGGCAGCGGATGCAGGGACGCCGGGTCCATACGACCGGCGCAGGCGACGGGGATATCAATGAACTGGCGGATATGTTCGACATCCTGCAGGTTGCAGTTGTCAGGCATGTACTGTGGCGGATGAGCCCAGTACCAGGCGTCGTAGGTGCCGTTGTCGCAGTTGAGGAAGGCGTAGCCGGCATCCTGGAGGATCTTGACGGCCTTCTCGGACTCGGCCATGTCGCGGCCGAACTCCTCAAACTCCTCGTAAGGCATCGCGCCCTTGCGCCAGCCCTTGGTGCAGGAGCGGACGGAGTAACGCAGAGAGACGGGGAAATCATCGCCGGCCTGTCTGTGGATCTCCTGGACGATCTCGGTGGCAAAGCGCAGACGGTTTTCAAGGCTGCCGCCGTACTGGTCGGTACGGAAGTTCATGTTCGCGATGGCGAACTGGTCGAGGTTGTAGCCCTCGTGGACGGCGTGGATCTCAACGCCGTCGACGCCGGCCTCGCGCAGCTTCTTGGCGGTGGCGCCGAAGTGCCAGACCATCTCCTGGATCTCCTCAATGGTGAAGGGACGGGAGTTGAAGTTGTCGGCCCAGCGGTTGGGCGTGGCGGAGGCGGAGGCGCAGGCGTACTGCACGTCGACGACGGGGCTTGCCAGCTTGTTCAGCAGATCATTGCGGCCCAGAGCTGCCATCCAGGGCGTGACCGCCATGGAGCGGCCGAAGCCGCCGGCCAGCTGGATAAAGAGCTTGCCGCCGGTCTTGTGGTACTCGTCCATGTAGGGCTTGAGCACACGGTACATCTGACGGTTGGAGTCCAGCCACTTGCGGCCCATGGTGTCGCGGATGACCTGCATGCCGGGCAGGACCAGGCCGACGCCGTCCTTGGCGCGCTGGAGCAGGAAGTTCGCAGCCTCCTCGTCAAAGTGAGACGGCTCCAGCCAACCGAACAGGGTCGTGCCGCCCATGGAACACTGTACGATGCGATTCGGGATCTCTACCTCTCCGATTTTAAACGGAGTAAACAGAGCTTCATACTTTGGATTCATAGTTTAACCCCTTTTTCATTTGTTTTCTGAATTCGGTCGGATTACGGGAGCAGCGCCTTCACAAAGTGGATGGGCCATCCGAGCAGATCACCGAGCAGACGGACCTTATCCAGAATCGCCAGATAGGTGTCTTCACCCAGAATGCCGAACAGCTTCTCCTGCGCCTCGTCGGTGCTCAGGAGCTTGAACAGGCCGAAGCCCACGCAGCCAAAACACACAAGGACCAGGAACTTCTTGATGATCTTCATATGGAAATTTCCTCCTGCTGTGAAAATTTGGTGGTTTCTGCATTTTTGCTGTGAATATTATACTGATTTTGACCCCATGCGTCAATCCCCTTTATGCCGATTTGAACAAAAGCGGGTGAATTGTAAAGGGCGGGGAACTGAAAAAGCGGGCGAAACTCTATGTACAAATCAAAGATAAACTGTTATAATAAATCATCATTTTAACGATAACCGAGGTGTTTGTATGCGCCAGCCTACCCTTGTGATCCTGGCTGCCGGAATGGGCAGCCGCTTCGGCGGACTCAAGCAGATCATGCCTGTGGACGATGCGGGCCACGCCATCATTGATTTTTCCCTCTTTGACGCCTATCGCGCGGGCTTTCGTCAGGTCGCCTTTATCATTAAGAAGGAGATTGAAGCCGACTTCAAGGCCGCCGTCGGCACGCGCATGGAGAAGTACTTTGACGTGAAATATGTCTTTCAGAGTACCGACATGCTGCCCGAGGGCTATACCCTGCCGGAGGGCCGCGTCAAACCCTGGGGAACCGGCCACGCGGTGCTCTGCTGCCGGGGCGTGGTGGAAGGCCCCTTCGCCGTCATCAATGCCGACGACTTCTACGGCCCGACCGCGTTCAAGGCTCTGTATGATTTTCTCGCCGCCGACCGCCCGGAGAACGAGCACGCCATGGTCGCCTATCTCCTGCGCAACACCGTGACGGAGAGCGGCTACGTCTCCCGCGGCATCTGCCGGGTGGAGGACGGCTGCCTCACCGACGTGGTGGAGCGCGTACATATCGAAAAGCGCGGCGAGGACGCGGCCTATACCGAGGATGGGGAGCACTGGTTCGATTTGCCAGGCGACGTGCCCGTGTCCATGAACTGCTGGGCCTTCGGGCGCTCCATGCTTGATGAGCTGTATGCCCGCTTCCCCAAATGGCTGGACGAGAATCTGCCTGTCAATCCCCTGAAAGCGGAGTACTTCCTGCCCTTCGTCGCCAACGCCTGCATCAAGGACGGCAGCGCCTCCGTGCGCGTCCTGCCCTGCCATGAGCAGTGGTACGGTATGACCTACAAGGAGGATGCGGAGAGCGTGAAGGCTGCCATCCGAGCCATGCGCGAAAAGAGCGTCTACCCCGAAAGCCTGTTAGATTAATTTATAAAGGAGAAACAACATGAACGTACTTGTTACCGGCGGCGCGGGCTATATCGGCAGCCATACCTGCGTGGAGCTTCTCAATCGCGGCTACGGCGTCGTCGTCATCGACAACCTGGTCAATTCCAACCCCAAGGCCATCGAGCGCGTGGAGCAGATCACAGGGAAAAAGGTGGCCTTCTACGAAAACGACGTGCGCGACCGCGCGGCGCTCGACCGCATTTTTGAAAAGCACGACATAGGCTGCGCCATCCACTTCGCGGGACTCAAGGCCGTGGGCGAGTCGGTGGCCATGCCGCTGGAATACTACGACAATAACCTGTATTCCACCATCCGCCTCTGCGAGGCCATGCGCGACCACGGCGTACACGACATCGTGTTCTCCTCCTCAGCGACGGTCTACTCCGGCGACAACGAGGTGCCTCTCAAGGAGACCAGCAGAACCGGCAACTGCACCAACCCCTACGGCTGGACCAAGTACATGTCCGAGCAGATCCTGCGCGACACGGCCAAGGCGGTGGACGATTTCTCCGTCTCCCTCCTGCGCTATTTCAACCCCATCGGCGCACACTCCAGCGGCCTCATCGGCGAGGACCCGCGCGGCATCCCGAATAACCTCATGCCCTTTATCGCCCAGGTCGCCGTGGGCCGCCGCGATCATCTGAATGTCTTCGGCAGCGATTACGATACCCCGGACGGCACCGGCGTGCGCGATTACATCCACGTCGTCGACCTCGCGCGCGGCCACGTCTGCGCCATCGAGTACATGATGAAGCACCGCGGCGAGAATGTCTTCAATCTCGGTACCGGCACGGGCTACAGCGTGCTGGATATGGTCAAGGCTTTCGAGCGCGTCACCGGCGTGAAGATCCCCTATGAGATCGTGGACCGCCGCCCCGGCGACCTCGCCACCGTGTACTCGAGTCCCGACAAGAGCGCCCGGCTTTTGGGCTGGAAAGCGGAGTACACCCTCGACGACATGTGCCGCGACACCTGGGCCTGGCAGTCGAAGAACCCGATGGGCTACGAATCCTGATTTTATCGTTTGAAGTTCGGAGAGTGAAGTTTCGGTATCCTTCACTCTCCGCTTTTTGCGGGAGCTGCGGGTCGGGCTTTCCGGCCTGGGAAAGAGACGCAGCCGGGGATTGGAAAAGTTTGCCGATGCGGCGCGAAAAAAGGCTTGTGTTTTCAGGCTGATTCTGCTACTATAGGGGACGCAAGGGAATGAAGTGCTCCCTGGGAAAACCGAACCGCTGTAAAAACAGCTGATGACTTCTGCCTTGAAGCAGGGGCATCGGCTTTTTTGATACTTACACAGGAGGAATGGCCTATGAATTACACCGCGGAAGTTACGCACATGTGTCCTGTCGCCAAGGGCGCATACCACGGTCCTGCCCCGATCCCCGAGGAGGGAAAATGGGTGCAGGCCAAAGAGATCGGAGATATCTCCGGCTTTACCCACGGCGTGGGCTGGTGCGCTCCCCAGCAGGGCGCCTGCAAGCTGACGCTCAACGTCAAGGACGGCATCATCGAGGAGGCCCTCGTCGAGACGCTCGGCTGCTCCGGCATGACCCACTCCGCCGCCATGGCTTCGGAGATCCTGATCGGCAAGACCCTGCTTGAGGCGCTGAACACCGACCTCGTGTGCGACGCGATCAACACCGCCATGCGCGAGCTGTTTCTGCAGATCGTCTACGGCCGTACCCAGAGTGCCTTCTCCGAGGGCGGCCTGCTGGTCGGCGCTTCGCTGGAGGATCTCGGCAAGGGGCTGCGCTCCCAGATCGGCACGATGTTCGCCACCAAGGAGAAGGGCCCGCGTTATCTGGAGATGACCGAGGGCTACTGCTCCAAGATGGCACTCAACGCCGACGGCGAAATCATCGGCTACGAGTTCATCAGCCTCGGCAAGATGATGGACTTCATCAAGGGCGGCATGGACGCGAACGAAGCGCTCAAGAAGGCCACCGGCCACTACGGCCAGTGGGACGCGGCCGTCAAGTACATTGACCCGCGCAAGGAATAAGGGAGGAGCAGACGATGGCATTATTTGAAAACTACGACCGCCGGATCGGCAAGATCAACGGCGTGCTGGCCGAGTACGGCATCGCTTCCGTTGAAGAAGCCCGCGAGATCTGCAAGGCCGCCGGCTTCGATCCCTACGAGATCGCCAAGGGCATCCAGCCCATCTGCTTTGAGAACGTCTGCTGGGCCTACTGCGTCGGCGCGGCCATCGCCCTCAAGTCCGGGGCGAAGAACGCCGAGGAGGCCGCCCGCGCCATCGGCATCGGCCTGCAGAGCTTCTGCATCGACGGCTCCGTCGCCGACAACCGCAAGGTCGGCATCGGCCACGGCAACCTCGCCGCCATGCTGCTGAGCGACGAGACCAAGTGCTTCGCCTTCCTCGCCGGACACGAGTCCTTCGCTGCCGCCGAGGGCGCCATCGGCATCGTCCGCAACGCCAACAAGGTCCGCAAGCAGCCCCTGCGCGTCATCCTCAACGGTCTCGGCAAGGACGCC
Organism: Oscillospiraceae bacterium; assembly: GCA_902785905.1. Lineage (GTDB taxonomy): Bacteria > Bacillota > Clostridia > Oscillospirales > Oscillospiraceae > Limivicinus. Next base: position 56,163 of record CADAAM010000007.1, read on the forward strand.
GCCCAGATCATCTCCCGCATCAACGGCTTCACCTACGTCCAGACCCAGTACGACTACTTCACCGGCGAACTGAAGATCGTCCGTGAGATCCGCTACTCCGAGGGCGAGCGCGCCAACGTCCGCTGCTACGGCGCGGACGACGTGCGCGAGGGCGTGGCCATCATGCACGCCGAGGGCGTCGACGTCTCCATCACCGGCAACTCCACCAACCCCACCCGCTTCCAGCACCCGGTCGCGGGCACCTACAAGAAGGAGTGCGTGGAGCAGGGCAAGAAGTACTTCTCCGTGGCCTCCGGCGGCGGCACGGGCCGCACGCTGCACCCGGACAACATGGCCGCCGGCCCCGCCTCCTACGGCATGACCGACACCATGGGCCGTATGCACTCCGACGCCCAGTTTGCCGGTTCCTCCTCCGTCCCCGCGCATGTGGAGATGATGGGCTTCCTCGGCATGGGCAACAACCCCATGGTCGGCGCGACCGTCGCCGTGGCCGTGGCCGTGCAGAACAGCCTGAAAGCGTAATTCGACGTTTCAGACTGTAGACAAACCCTTGCAAACCAGGTTGGTCTTGTAAGGGGGATCTGTGAAGGGGGACGGGGAGTCCCCCTTCACGTACAATCCGTGCAAAAATGGGAACTTTTTCGGAAGTTCCCATTTTTTCGTTTGAAGCTGTCGACACTTTGTCGACAGCTTCAAACGGGTATCAAGCCAGAAAGCTGGTTTGATACCCGTTTTTTACGCTTCGTCCTGCCTGATCCTGTCCATGATCCTGGCGATCAGGGCCGTACGGCCGAAGGGCGTCACGAGATAATAGCCGTCCACCCAGGGGCGCATGCGGCGGGCAAAGTCGACGGAAATCTCCACCGCCAGATCCTCCGCCTCCTCGCGGGCAAGGCCCGCATAGCGCTCAATGATCTTCCCGTCCACGCTGATCCCGGCGATCTCATTGTGCATGAAAAGGGCGTTTCGCTGACTCACGATGGGCATGATGCCGCCGAGAATTTTGCCTCCGAGGGTTTCACGCGCGAGCCTGAGATGCTCCAGCGCCTCTTCGCTCAGAATCGGCTGGGTCAGAAAGCCCTCCGCGCCGTTTTCCTCCTTCTCCTTCGCGAGGTTCAGCTGGATCGGAAAACTGCGGGCGTTGACGTTGAGCGCCCCGAA
>CADAAM010000008.1 GCA_902785905.1 Oscillospiraceae bacterium
GGTCAGCATCTTGCGCATATCCGTGCGGCCGGAGGGGTCGCCGATCAGCGTGGTGCCGTCGCCGATGAGGGCGATGGGCTTGTTGCCCGCCATCTGCAGACGCTTCATCAGGCACAGCGCCATGAAATGCCCCACGTGCAGAGAGTCCGCCGTACAGTCAAAGCCGATGTAGAAGGTGGCCTTGCCGTTGTTGACCATCTCGCGGATTTTCTCCTCATCCGTGACCTGGGCGATCAAGCCGCGGGCCACCAGTTCTTCATAAATACCCATGTTCATTCTCCTGATTTGAATCTTTTGTCAAAATAAAAAACCCTCTGTCCCATCAGACAGAGGGCATTTACATGCGGTACCACCTCTGAACGTCTCCGCCTCACGGCAGAAACCTCAGCGAGTGCGAAGCACTCCCGCGCTGTATCGGGCGCACCCGTCATAGCCTACTCGTCCTGCTTTCGGTATGCCGCTCGGGACTGTATTCGAGCGCCTGCCTCTCCCCTCTTTCAGCAGCCGAAGGGCTCTCTGTGCAGGCCGTAGACGCTCTACTTCTGTCCGTCTCAGCGTTAACATGTGGGATTATACTGTATCTTCCCGTCAAAGTCAAGTCATGTTTTTTCGCCCGTCCCGGCTTTGAAGCGTTCGCAGGCTTCCATCTGCTCCTCCGCAGTTTTGAGGGTGGTTTCCGTGATATTGTCGCCGCCGTAGAGCCTTGCGAGCTCCCGCCGCCGTCCATCGCGGTCGAGCGGCAGCACGTCCGTGAAGGTTCGGCCGTCTCGCTCCTCTTTCTGAATCAGATAGTGCTGATCGGCCATCGCCGCGATCTGCGGCAGATGGGTCACGCACATGACCTGCTTGCCGAGAGAGACGCTGTAGAGCTTCTCCCCCACCCGCTGCGCCGCAATACCGGAGACACCCGTGTCGATCTCGTCAAAAATCATGGTCGCAACAGGGTCCTTCTCAGCGAAGACATTTTTCATCGCAAGCATGATGCGGCTCAGCTCGCCGCCGGAGGCGATGCGGCTGATGCGTCCCAGCTCCTCGCCCGCGTTTGCGGACATGACGAAACGGATCTCATCACAGCCGTGCACGTCAAAGCCGGGCGCGGTTTCGATCGGCATAAAGTCAACCTTGAAGCGGACGGAGGGCATGTTGAGCTCTCTTAGTTCACCGCTGATGCGTTTCTCCAGCAGCTTAGCCGCATCTTTTCGGACAGCGCTGAGTTTCGATGCCTCCTGACGGCACTGCTCCTCGGCCGCGGCCAGCTGTTTTTTGAGCTTTTCGCTGCGCTCGTCCGCATACTGAATGTTGTCGAGCTTCTCTCGGCACTCGTCCAGATACGCGATCAGTGCGTCCTCGTCCCGTCCGTACTTTCTCTGCAGCTTATTGAGAAGCGCAATGCGCGTCTCGAGGATGTCATATTCCCCGGGGGAAAAGTCAAGGCTCTCGCGGAAATCTCTCAGACTTTCTGCCGCGTCCGAGAGGCTGAAAGCCGCCGAATTCAGGGTTTCGGCGGTATTTTCGAGCTCCGGGGCATAGGCCGCCGCCTTGCCCACATACCAGGCCGCGTTCTGAGTCAGGCTGAGGGCGTTGTCCTCCTCGCCGGAGAGCATGGCGATCGCGCTGTCCAGGGATTCGCTCAGCTTCTCCGCGTTGCGCAGCAGGTCACGCCGCGCGCAGACGGAGTCATACTCCCCTGCCTTGAGTCCAGCCCTCTCCAGCTCCTCAATCTGGTAGCGCAGGCTGTCGCTCAGCCTCTCCTTCTCAATCTCGTCCATCTCCAGAGAGGAGAGCTCTTTTTTTATCTCATGATAACGCTGATAGCAGACGCGATAGCGTTCAAGCACGTCCGGGTCCGTGCCGAAGCGGTCCAGATACTCGCGGTGCCGTCTCTCGTCCATGAGCTGTCTGCCGTCGTTCTGGCCGTGGATATCCACCAACAGCGCCGCGAGTTCCTTGAGCTGGGAGGCGCTGACGGGGCTTCCGCAGACGCGGCAGCCGCTCTTGCCGTCGGCGGTGATGCGGCGCTGTATGATTAGCTCGTCCTCCGCCTCGATTTCATTTTCGCGAAGCCAGTCCTCGCAGCCGTCGACATCAAAGGCCGCCGTGACCACACCCTTCTCGGCCCCGCGCCGTACAAGCTCCCGGCTGACCCGTTCGCCCAGCACCGCGCCAATGGAGTCGATGACGATGGACTTGCCCGCGCCGGTCTCGCCCGTCAGAATATTCAAGCCTCGGGAGAAGCTGATGTCGGCTTTCTCGATGACGGCAATATTTTCTATATGGAGTTCATTTAGCATTGGCTTTCCACCTGTCTGCCTGGGGAAACGCTGTGAATATAGCGCTTTCTCAGAAAAGCTGGTCGATTTCTTTATAGAGGTTCAGGGCGCTGGCGTTGTCCTTCATGGCAAGAAACGCCGTGTCGTCACCGGCGATCGAACCGACCAGTCCCTCTATCTCCATGCCGTCCAGCGCGGAGCAGGCTCCGTTGGCAAGGCCGGGCAGCGTTTTGATGACGAGTATATTCTGTGCCAGATCGTAGGAGACAAGACTCTCTTTAAAGATTTTTTTCAGTCTCTGATCAAGATCCGGGGTATCCTGCTTTGGTGCCGCAACATAGCGATAATTGCCATTGGGACCGAGCTCCTTGACGAGACGCATGTCGCGTATGTCTCTTGAAAGGGTGGCCTGGGTGCTTTTGACGCCGCGCTCCGCGAGCGCCTGCATGAGCTGGTTCTGTGTTTCGATTTCTCTCTCGCCGATGATTTCCATGATAACGCTCTGTCTGCCGAGTTTCATCATGTGTCCTCCTGTTTTTGTTTTACCTTAGTTTATCAAATGCGATGTCATAAAAATTTCGAAGTCCAAGATCTGCCATGTGGGTACTGCTTTCCGAACGTGTAACGACAAGCCTGTCGCCGCCGGAGAGATCCGTGACGGATGTGCCGTCCACGGAGAGATAGGCGCGGCGGTCATGCTGTTTCTCCATTTCAATCGTGATCACATTGTCCGCTCTGAGGACAAAGCTGCGCGAGCTCATCATGTGCGCGCAGATGGGGCTTAGAAGGATAGCTTCCGCATTCGGCTCCACAATAGGGCCGCCGGCCGACATGGAATACCCGGTGGAACCGGTAGGCGTGGAGAGAATGATGCCGTCACCGGAAAAGGCGGTGATGCGGTTTCCGTTGCAAAACGCCGTGATTTTGATGCAGTCACCGTAGCCGTGCATCACGACGTCGTTGAGCGCCTGGTCCCGGCAAATCTCCCTGCCGCCTCGCCAGAGGCTGACGTCCAGCTTCATGCGCCTGCTGAGACGGTATTCTCCTCTGGCCGCCTTGAGTACATATTCATACTCCTCCGGCTCGAGATTGGCCAGAAATCCCTTGGAGCCGAGATTGATGCCCAGCATAGTCACCTCGAGGGGATGGACCTGGCGCGCCGCGTGGAGGATGGTGCCGTCACCGCCGATCACAACGACCAGCGAGCACTGTGCCGCCGCTTCGGAAAGCCGACGAACAGGAAACTCCGGCGGCAGGATCGCATCTCCGTCCTCTGCGAAGATGGGACAATAGCAGGTTTCAAAGCCGTTTTCGTTCAGCAGAGCCGCCACGCGCCTGCTGAGTTCACAGCCCTTGTCACGGAAGGGATTGGGGCAGATTGCGATCATAAGAAAGCCTCCGGGCGCAAAGCCCTGTGCGGCGTGACACCGCACAACACACCGGACATCCTCAGGCAGACATCAGCTGACTGAGGATGTCTGTTCTTGTTCTCTTCTGCGGCGGGACGTATGTCGCTTGTCCACGCCCAGCAAAAGAATTATAGTATTTTTTATTATAGCATCTATAGCTGCATATGGGAAGAGGCAACCACAGCGGCAATGTCAAAGTTTTTTCTCTCCGCCTCGTGATTTTTCAGATGGCAGAGATATTCGATATTGCCCTCCGGCCCTTTGATCGGGGAATAATCCAGGCCCTCGACCGTGAAACCCGCCTCGGGCGCAAAGTCCAGGATTTCCCGGATCACGCGTTCATGCACGGCGCTGTCGCGGACGACGCCCTTCTTTCCAACCTCCTCGCGCCCCGCTTCAAACTGGGGCTTGATGAGGCAGATAAAATCGGCGTCCGGACACAAAAGCGACTTAACAGCCGGGATCACCAGGCGGATGGAGATGAACGATACATCCATCACCGCAAGCTCGATGGGTTCAGGGATCTGTTCGCTCGTCACATAGCGCAGATTGGTGCGCTCGAGATTTACGACCCTCTCGTCCGTGCGCAGCTTCCATGCGAGCTGTCCATAGCCCACGTCAACGGCATAGACCTTTTTTGCCCCGTGCTGGAGCAGAACGTCTGTAAAGCCGCCGGTAGAAGCCCCGCAGTCCAAGCAGATTTTGCCCCCGGGATCGACCGGGAAAACTTTCAGCGCCTTGTCGAGCTTGAAGCCGCCCCGGCTGACAAAGGGCAGGGCCTCTCCACGCACCTCGATTTTGGCCTCGGGGTCCACAGCCGTACCGGGCTTGTCAACGCGCTGTCCATTGACGAAAACGCTGCCGCACATGATCGTGGTTTTTGCGCGCTCCCGGCTCTCGGTGTAGCCCAGATCGAAAATGAGCTGATCAAGTCTCTGCTTTTTCATGTTTCCACCAAATCACTGCCGTTCAGTTCGGAAGCAGCGCGGACGATCGCGTCTGCGTCGATGCCGTAGTCGCGTCTCAGTTCTTCCACTGTACCATGAGGAATGATGCCGTCACCCAGATTCAGGAGCCTGGCCGCACACAGTCCGATCTGCTTTTCCGCACAGGCATCCAGGATGCAGCGGCCGATGCAGCCTGCGGCGCATACCTCCTCCAGGGCCAGAAGTTTTTTTGTCTTTTTCAGAGAGGCAAGGCATTGCTCATAAGGATTGGGAAACACAATGCCGAGCTTGATGATCTCCGCAGAGATTCCCTGCAAAGCCAGCTTGTCGGCGGCATCCAGCGCCTCGTTTACCATGGTTCCGTAGCAGACCATCGTGAGGTCTGAGCCCTCTCGCAGAACGGTCTCCGCACTCATGACGCAGTCCGTATAACGGCTCTCTCCGCCGCGTGGATAACGTATGGCCACAGGTCCCTCCACATTAAACAGTGCATAGTCCAACATATCGTGCAGCTCTGCAAAGCTCGAAGGACACAGTACCGTCATATTGGGGACTGCCCCGAGATAAGCAATATCAAACAGGCCCTGATGTGTCTCCCCGTCGCTGCCCACAAGTCCTGCGCGGTCCACGCAAAACACCATGTGCAGCCTTTGAAGGGCAACGTCGTGAATCATCATGTCAAAGCCACGCTGCAGAAAACTGGAATACACGGCAAATACCGGCAAAAGGCCCTGCTTGGCCATACCGGCCGCCATGGTAACCGCATGCCCCTCGGCGATTCCCACGTCGAAGAAACGCTTTGGGAAGCGTGCGGCGAAGCACTCCGTCCCCGTCCCACCGGTCATGGCGGCGGTGATGGCGACAATGCGCTCGTCATGTTCGGCAAGCTCACACAGAAACTCTCCGAGCTTGTCCGAGAAGCCCATGCCGACAGGTGCAAGCTCGCCCGTCTCAGGGTTAAAGCGCCCGACGCCGTGATACTTGTCCGGGTGTGCCTCCGCATAGGGGCAGCCCTTGCCCTTCTTGGTAAGCACATGCAGCAGCACCGGCTTTCTGAGATCGCGCGCGAGCCGGATAGCGTTTTCCAGCTGGACCAGATTGTGTCCGTCCACCGGTCCGAGATAGTAGAGTCCCAGATCGCTGAACACGTTGCTCGGCAGAATACGCGACTTAAGCCATTCCTTCACACTGTGGGCAAGATCATAGATCCAGCGTGTACGGGAGGAGACATTGCGAAACCACTTCTTAAACGACGTATATCCCGGCTTGATGCGCTGAGCTTGCAGAAGCCTCGCCATACCGCCCACATTCTCGCTGATAGACATGTTGTTGTCATTGAGGATGATAACCAGCGGCTCTCCGCTCGCGGCAGCGTTGCAGAGTCCCTCGTACGACAGACCTCCGGTCAGCGCGCCGTCGCCGATGACCGCCACCACGTCATAATCTGCGCCCTGCAGCGTCCTGGCCTTTGCCATGCCGAGGGCTGCGGACACAGAGGTGGAGGCGTGGCCTGCGATAAAAGCGTCGTCAATGGTCTCGTTCGGCTTCGGGAAGCCGGAAATCCCACCCCGCTGGCGGAGCGTTCCAAACTGATCCCTCCGCCCGGTGATGATTTTATGGGTATAACTCTGATGTCCGACATCAAAAATCAGTCTGTCCTTCGCCGTGTCATAAACCCGGTGAAGGGCAACAGTGAGCTCCACCGTCCCGAGATTTGAGGCGAGATGCCCGCCGGTGCGGGAAATGCCTTCGATCTCAAAACGGCGCAGCTCCTCACAGAGCGCGGGCAGCTCCGCCCGGCTCAGCGCTTTGATGTCGGCCGAAGAATTGATTTTTTCTAATATACTCAAAATGTTCCTCTGAATAACCCCGTCGGAACGGTTTTATTTATCTCTGACAGACAGCGCGTCGGCAAGCTCACAAAGGAAAGTGGTGTCATCGAACGCCTCGGAGAGAATCTTTTTGGAAAAGGCCGTGAGCTTTGCGATGGTCCTCTCGCAGCCCTCGCGTCCCATAAGGACCATATAGGTGTTTTTGTTCTCCTGGCTGTCGGAGCCGATGGGCTTCCCCAGCTTTTCCTCCGTGCTGAGAACATCCAGCATGTCGTCCCGGATCTGAAACGCCATACCGATGGCCGCGCCGAAGTGTCCGGCGCATTCCAGCATACGCTCGGAACCGCCCGCCGCCGCTACTCCCATCTGGCACGCCGCAGCGAGCAGGGCCCCGGTCTTGCGGCTGTTGATCTCCGTCAGCTCCTGCTCGGTGAGGCTGCGCCCCTCCCAGAGCATGTCCAGATACTGTCCGCAGCACATGCCGTCGAGCCCGACAGCTCCAGCCAAAATCTCCGCGCAGGCCGCTTTTCTTTCAGCAGGCAGGCCGCAGCGCAGGATGGTCCCGAAAGCCTCGGCCTGCAGCGTGTCCCCCGCAAGGGTCGCGGTGCACTCACCATAGACAACGTGATTGGTCGGCTTGCCGCGGCGCAGCTCATCATTGTCCATGCAGGGCAGATCGTCGTGAATGAGGCTGTAGGTGTGCATCATTTCGATGGCGCATGCGACCGGCATGGCTGCTTCAACGTCTCCCCCTGCAACGCGGCAGAATTCCAAAACCAGCATGGGCCGGATGCGTTTGCCGCCGGCAAGCAGACTGTAGCGCATGGCCTCCGCCAACCCCGCCTGGGGCAGATCCTTCGGAAGGAGAAAGCACTCATCCAGCGCCTCATCGATTTGTCTTCTGTATTCCTCAGCTTTCATGGCTGCTCTCATCCTCAAGCTCAAGTTCTATCGGGCTGCGGTCGGGCCCTTTTTTGAGCTTCACGACCTTCTGCTCCGCCTCGTCGAGCATCTTGCTGCACGCGGCAATCAAACCTGTTCCCTCTTCGTAGAGGGTAAGGGAATCATTCAGCGGCAGATCGCCCTTTTCCAGGTGGCGGACAATCTCTTCCAGTCTCGAGAGTGACTCCTCAAAGCTCAGAGTTTGTTTTTTTGCGCTCATGCTTAACTCCTTTGCACATCTTTTACAACGCAGTCTGCGCCGCCGTCCGCAAAGCGAAGGCTGATTTTGTCGCCGCTGTCTAATTGCGAAACGCTCTTCACGCAGCCGCCTTTCGCGTCGCTCGCAATGGCATAGCCGCGGGTCAGCACTCTCAGTGGACTCATCGCTTCCAGAGATGCCGTCAGGCCCACAAAGCGCTGGCGATCTTTGGCAAGCCGTCTCTCCTGCGCGGAGACAAGGCGCTCCCGGCAGCGATCCAGTTCCATGCGGCGGATGTCGAGCGCCGCCGTCGGGTCAGTGAGGACGCGGCGGCTCCGGCAGGCATCAAGCCGCTCTCTCAACGAAGCGAGCTGTTTTCGCATCCCCTGTGAGGCTCGCAGCTCAAAGTTCTCCAGCATCTCTGCGATCTCCCGACAGTCCGGAACCGCAATCTCCGCCGCATTTGAGGGCGTTGAGGCACGTCTGTCGGCTACGAAGTCTGCGATGGTGACGTCCGGCTCGTGACCGACGGCGGAGATGACCGGGAGGCGGGAGGTATAGATAGCCCTTGCCACGCGTTCGTCATTAAAGGCCCACAAGTCTTCAATGGAGCCGCCGCCGCGCCCGGTGATGATGAGGTCTGCCACGTCAAATTCATTCGCGTAGCGGATAGCGCCCGCAATCTCTGCCGGGGCTTCACTCCCCTGGACACGCACCGGCAGCACCAGGAGCTTCGCCAGAGGCCAGCGTCTGCCGAGGATGCGGATCATGTCGTGCACTGCTGCCCCTGCCGAAGAGGTGATGATCGCGATGCGGTCCGGAAAGCGCGGGAGAGGCTTTTTATGTGCGGAGTCGAATAGGCCCTCCGCCTCGAGCTTTGCCTTGAGCTGCTCAAAGGCGACCTGGAGATCGCCTGTCCCCTCCGGCATCATCTGTGTGCAGTAGAGCTGATAGACGCCGTCCCGCGGGTAGACCGTGACGCGGCCCCAGACGGTGACACCCATGCCGTTTTCCGGTCGGAAGCGGAGCTTGGAGGCGCTGCCCTTGAACATGACGCACTTGAGACTGCTCTCACTGTCCTTGAGCGTGAAGTAGTGGTGCCCGGAGGGATACATTTTGTAGTTGGACAGCTCCCCTTTTACACAGACGCCCGACAAAAAGGGCTGATTATCGAGCAGATCGCGGATGTATAGGTTGAGCTGGGTAACACTCAGAGCACTGTCCATGTTCACGCCGAAGTCCCGCCGCGCATATAGCCGCCGAGCACGCCGTTGACAAAGGCGACCGTATCCGGCTCATCATAGCCTTTTGCAAGCTCCACCGCCTCGTTGATGGCGGCGGCGTTCGGAATATCGTCCATATACAGGATCTCGCAGAGGGCGCAGCGCAGAACGGCCAGCGCCGTTTTGGAGATACGCTCGAGCTTCCAGCCTTTGGCGTAGCGGCGAATCTGCTCGTCGATCTCATCCCGGTGCTCGTCGATCAGGGTGACGAGGCGGGTGATATAGGTCATCTGCTTTTCGTCGGGATACTGAGCATAGAGCTCGTCCTCCCGGGCGAGGCTGTCATAATGCTCACGCTCAAAGAAGCGCTCCATAAGTTCCGCGGGCTGTTCGCCCGTGGCGGCAGCCGCAAAGCCGAGCTGAATGGCGATCTCTCTCGCCGTTGTTCTGGTCATGTCGATACCTCCGTTTTATTTATCAAAGGAGATGCCGGAAACGTGGACGTTGACCTCTGCCTGCTCAAGTCCGGTCGAAGCCTGGATCATGGACATGACCTTCTCCTGCACCTCCCGCGCGACCTGGACAATATTGCAGCCATACATAACATTGATAATGACATCGACAATGATTTTTCCGTCGATAAACTGGACTTTGACGCCCTTGCTGACCGTTTTCAAGCCGATCAGCTCGGCAAGTTCGGTCCCCGCGGTATAGGACAGACCAGCTACGCCCTCAACCTCGCCGACGACGGATTTCACGATGTCGGTGATGACTTCTTCCGAAATATTGATACTGCCTTTTTCCGCCTGGCAGCTGATATAATTCTCGCCCATAATGAACCTCCAAACTAAAATCTCTTTTCTATCATTTCCTCCTAAATATGCAAAAATATTCAGGCGCGCCCCATAGACGCGCCTGAATATCATGCTTTTACCTCAATGATGCTCAGCTGTGAGGGGCTGTAGTTGGTCTCGGTGCAGATCACGTCCGTGATACGCGCGACGGCTTCCTCGCTCAGCCCCTCCACAGGGGCAGGGACGGCAACGGTGACCCTGTCGGTGCCTATGTAGACTACACAGTCCTCAAAATTCTTTGCCAGCAGGAGGTTCTCAATCTGCGTCTCCTGCAGCGACCAGGCAGCCATGTTGGTGATGGCGCTCATGGCTCCGTCAATGGTCTCCTGCGAGGCTGCATCCGAGGCAGCCGCCGTCTGCAATAACTCCAGCGCCTCGTCCCGTGACACCTGGCGGGTAAGTCTCGCCTCGGCAAAATACTCCGTGCCCGAAGTAACGAGCGTCTTTTCGAAGTCCACCTGGGCCGCCGTCATGGCCTCGTCCTCCGCATAGACCATCTCAGCGTCCGGCTTGCCCCAGCGGCTGTTGTAACTCCAGTTGAGGGCCACCGCCGCGCAGACGAACATCATCACCGCCAGCATGGTCAGGTTCCTTTTTCGATTCTTCATGATGCCAGATCTCCTCCCCGTTCAAGTCCTTAATTTCAAAATGATGATCCTGTCAGAGCCAAAGCCAGTATATGCGGCGGCGGCTCGTATCATGTCAAGCCGTACCTTGGCGTCCGCAGCCCCGGTGCAGGCAACAATGACGCCGCTTTCGGAGATCAGAACACGTGCCTCCCCCACTCCCTTCACCTGGGAGAGCAGCGCCGCGAGCTCCTCTTGTGCGCCGGGGGCCGTATTGCTCTGCCTCTCCGGCATCGGGATCAGCAGCAGGGCCAGCCCGATCAGGAGGATGAGCAGCGGGTATTTGTACTTTTCCAGTATAGCCGGAAGAGAGCTCCATTCCTTATTCATTCAGCGTCCACTCCTGTCTTTCCGGCGGTATCCCCAGCTCGTCGCGAAGCTGCCCGACCAGCCGCTCCGCCTTCTCCGGGCTTCCGTCCGCGCGAACCGACGCCGCGTACGGCAGCCAGTTTCCCCACTCGTCCTGCGTAAGCTCCACCGTCACGTCCGAAACCTTCAGGCCGTGCTTTGACGCCTGCTCCTCCAGCCAGCGCTCGCAGTTTTTCTGCAAAAGCAGCTTTTTCAAAAGCGTCTCGCTCTGGGCGCGGCTCATCATGATTTCCGCCTCCGCGCTGTTGAACTTTGCCTCGCCGAGAGAGAACAGGTCGTAGTCAAAACCGTGCACGGGCGCAACGGCGGCGGTGATCAGAACGGCGGTAAAAAGCATTCCCATCACACGCCGGACACCTCCCGCCGGGCACAGGAACAAAAGCGCGCCGCCGAAAACACTCATTGCAATCAGCGTCTTTAAAACTGTCTGCATCATCCTGTCACCGCCTTCATCCCTGTCGTAAACGCGAGAAAGAGCATCAAGGCGCTGCATCCGAGCAGTCCTATCAGCATGGCCGCGGCACTGCCGACACAGGAAAAGAGCTGTCTTAAGCGTGGACTCTGCAGAGACTCCGCCACGGCCGCGACGGTTTTGAACACAAATTTTTTGACCGCCAGCACCGCAAAGGGGCCGACGCTGATGGCACAGACCGCGATCAGGCCGAAGACGCCTGTACAGCTGCGCACCAGAGCGGCCGCAGAGAGGACGGCGGCAGAGGCATCCGCGATCATACCGCCGACCACCGGCAGAGTGCCGGAAATCACGCTTCGCGCCGTCTTGATCGCGGCTGCATCCACGGAGGTGCTGATGAGTGCGCTCATGCTGAGGTACGCGCTAAAGGCGAGGGCCGCGTATGTCATCACAGTCTTGGCTGCCCAGCGGACGAGTTTCTCCATAGCGGTGAGGATGGGATTGGAAAACAGCACGTCGGCAAGCCCGAGTGCGAGGTCGGCATAGATGAGTGGAATCACCGCTCTCTGCGCAAGACTCATCATCACGTCCAGGGCGAGCGTCGCCGCCGCATAGCGCACGGCGGCGGAGCTCACCGCCCCGCCTGCCGCCGCGGCGGTATAGATCACCGGCAGGGCCGCCTTGGAGTAGTCGGAGATCCTGTACATGGCCTGCGTGGTCTGTCCGATCAGCGTGTTGACGCCACCCGCGAGCAGGATGGCGGCGGCGCAGGCGGCAGATATTTCGATCAGCTCCCGGATCTTGTCCTCCTGGCAGACCGCACAGAGGAAGGCGCTGAGAAACAGCAGCGCCAGGAGATTTGCCGCAAAGCCAAGGCTTGACCGCAGCTCCGCGCGGAGCCTGTCGGCAAAGGCACACCAGAGCCGGGACAGGGCCGCGCCCGCGTCGTAGCGTTCAAACCCGACTTCTCCGCTGATGGCGGCCTCCTCCTCGCTCAGAGCGCGCTCCATGGCTTTGGCGTCGAAGATGTCCAGTGCGCTCTCCCCGAGATTCTCGGCATAAGCCCGCCCGATAAAGGCGGGGAGTATCAGCATCAGGATCAGCAGTCGTTTCACAGCAGCCCGCCTATCGTCGTCAGCATGGTAAAGATCATGGGCATTGAGACTGCGACGGCGCAGAGCGTCCCCGCAAGCTCCACCGCTGAGGCCAGCGCCGCCTGGGAGGCGTCCCGGCAGAGGTCGGAGCCGAGCCTGCTCGCCGCCGCGATGCCGAGACATTTGAGCATGGGCCTCATCTGCATCGTCGTGTCCGCGAATATCTTCTCCGCCTCCCGGAAGGAGGAGATCGTCTTCTCCAAAAGTGAGGCCGAGGCGATCAGCAGTGTCACGACCGTCACCGCCGCGAGGGCGAAGGAGAACTCCGGATTCATCCGGCGTATCATCAAACTCACAAGGGCGCTGAATATGGCCAGCGCCGCACACTTGACCGCAAGCTCCATCCTACAGTCCGAACAGCGCCTTGATCATATGGAACAGCTCGCTGATCTTCTGCACGACGACCATCAGCACCACGATCAGAGCCGTGATTGTGGTCATCAACGCCTGCTCCTCCCGGCCGGAGCGCTGCAGAAGAATATTCAAAACAGCTACCAGTATTCCGACCGCAGCGATCTTGAAAATCAAATCGACGTCCATCTTTTCTCCTAAATCAGTATGATCCCGACGAGCGCGGCCGCCGCCAAACTCAGCCCAAGCGTCAGGCGCTTTGTCTGAGGCAGCGACTGACGCAGCGCGTCCAGACGGCGGCAGAGCACAGCCCGGCAGCCCTCCACCGCCCTGAGCTGCGTCTCCAGCTCATAACGGCCGAGAACAGTGCCGAGTTCTTCGAGCGCCTTCACGGCTTCCCCTTCCGGCAGGGCTGGTGCTGACCCCAAGGCGTTTTTCCAAAGTGCGAAGAAGCTGTATTCGCCGAGCCTGTCCATGGAAACAGCTAGCGCCTGCAAAAATACCGCGGCAGCTCCGTCGCTTCTCGGAATCAGCTCGCCGATTAGCTCCGGTATAGGGGCCGCCTCACAGCCGAGCAGGCCGCCGAGCTGTTCGAGCATGGCGCAGAAGGAGGAAAGGAAGGCCGTCTCGCGCTTTTTTGCGCCGATGTGCCGCAGCGTGAAGAGCAGGGCTGCGAGTTGTAAAAGAACAAAACCGGCGATTTTCATCCGTCCAGACTCACTCTGTCATAGATGCGCTTCCCGCCGAGGCAGCGTATCGTCACCAGCTCACGGAAGACGCCGCCTGTCAGCAGCTTCCTGTACAAGGGGCGGCGCAGCATGTCTTCACGGTCTTTCCCGTGGGCGGTCGCAAAGAGCAGCACACCGCAGCCCACGATCTGCTCCACAGCCCGCAGATCTTCCTCGACTGTGATCTCATCCATGGCGACGATCTGCGGATTCATGCCCCGCAGCAGCATCATGGCGGCCCGTCCCTTCGGAACGCCGACCAGTACGTCGCTCCCCTGTCCGAGATCAAACTGCGCCTCCCCGGCGTAGCAGGCGCTCAGCTCGTTTCGTTCGTCGATCACCGCCACGCGCATGGAGCGCGCAGCGGTGCGGATCAGCTCTCTGAGAAGGCTGGTTTTCCCTACGCCCGGAGGTGCGGCGATCAGGATGCTCGTCGCTGCGGGATAGAGCAGCTTTTCGATCAGCGTCATGCAGTCCGACGTGCAGCCGCATGGAATGCGGATGGCAAGGGAGCTGAAGGAGCGCAGTCCGTTCATTGTCCCGCCGCTGTACACGGCTTCACCGCAGATGCCGATACGAAGTCCCCTGTAACTGATATACCCACTGCAGATCGCCGGGGCCGCCGCGTGGATGGACGCGCCCGTCGCTTTCTCCAGTATATGCAGCAGCGTCTCCCGGCTGACGTTAGATGTGTTCACCGGCTGTTCCCTGCCCGCGATCACGACGCCGGGCGGTCTGCCGCGCCGCAGACGCAGTTCCTCTGCGTCCGGGTATGCCGCCAGTGCCTTTGCAAGAGGTTCTGGCAAAAGGCTCAGGGCCATTGTCCATGCGTCCATTTCATCACTTCCCATGGACAATCTATGCGCAGTAATCCCTGAATATGAAAAAAGAGTCTCGCACGAAAGCGAGACTCAGACCGTAGACAAACCCTTGCAAACCAAGTTGGTCTTGTAAGGGGGATCTGTGAAGGGGGACGGGGAGTCCCCCTTCACGTACAATCCACGCAAAAATAAAAATGGGAACTTTTTTGGAAGTTCCCATTTTTGCCTCTCAAGCTGTCGACACTTTGTCGACAGCTTGAAGAGTCCCGCACGAAAGCGAGACTCTGTGGATACATATAAAGATTATTTTTTCCCGGGCCAGGGGAACAGCCGGTGCTTTTTAACCAGAAAGGCTCTGTCCGCGATATCAGCCATGGGGCTGTCGGTGAGGGAGTCGGAATAAAAGGCCTCCGTGCGGCCGTGGGGATGCAGGCCGTAGAATCGCCGCACCTTCTCGTGGTCGTGGCAGTTTTCACCGCTGATGCGTCCGCTGCGGCTGTCCATTTCGGTCGCGATCAGCCGGACGCCCAGCTTGTCGCAGATCGGCTGTAGCAGAAAGCGGGGCGAGGCGGAGAGAATCAGATCGTCACTGCGCTTCTGGGCCAGATACCAGGCCCCGATGCGCCTCTCGTTTTTGTGCCAGAAAGCGGCTACCGCTTCGTCGATATCCCGGATCTCCGACAGGAAGGAGAAGAGTTGCTGCTTGAGCTCCCTGGCGCTGACCTCCCCCCTTCGGTAGCGCAGCGCCATGCGCAGGCTTTTCGGCAGCGTCGGCAGGAGCGCCGTGGGATAGCGCCGCAGGCAGAAACGGAAGAAGCAGGCGGAGCTGTCCGGGTAGAATATCGTTTTATCAAAATCGTAGGTGTTCATAAATTGCAGTTCCTATTTGATTCTCAGGCTGTTGCCGAGCAGGAGCAGACAGCACGCGGCGCTCGCGATCACGGCGGCGAGAGGCGAGAGGACACCCAGCACGCCGAAGAGCGCGATGATCGCGTTGGTGCCGAAGCCCGCCCCGAGATTGACCAAAGCTGCACGGTATACTTGGCGGGAGATGGCGAGCGTCTTCGGAATCTTGAAAATGTCCCGGTCCATAACCAGCACGTCCGCCCGGGCGAGCGCCGCGTCAGAGCCCAGCGAGCCCATGGCGATACCCACGTCTGCCCCGGACATGATCTTGCCGCTGTTCTCTCCTTCTCCGACAAAGGCGATGCTGGAGCGCTGGCCTTTATTATTCATCAGGTATGCGACTGCCTTTGCCTTCTCCTCCGGCTTGAGCTCTGCGCGGAGCATATCGAAGTTGAGGCGGGAGGCGATGGGGCGCGCAACCGAGAACACGTCGCCCGTCAGAAGGACCAGCTTTTTGATTCCGCCGACACGCAGGCTTTCCAGCGCGTCGAAGGCGCGCCGCCTGACCTTGTCGGTGACGAGGATGTATCCGCAGTAGCGCTCGTCCACCGAGACGTGGATCGCGGTGCCCGGCCGCGCGGGGATGTTGTATTTGATTCCGTGCTCCTCCAGGAGCGCGGCGTTGCCGACATAGACCTGATGGCTGCCGAGGTAGGCGCTGACGCCCCGCCCCGGGAAATCCCGGATCTTGACAGCGCGCATGACGCGCTCGTCGAGCTTACCGGCAGCCTCGCGGATCGCGGAGGCGATGGGATGGCGTGAAAAGCTCTCCGCGGTGGCGGCAATCGTCAAAAGCTGTCTCTCGCTCATCTTCACGGGGTAGACGTCCGTCACGGCGTAGCGGCCCTCGGTGATCGTGCCGGTCTTGTCGAAGATGACCGTCTCCAGAAGCGGGATGCCGAAGCACTCCGTCGCGGCGCGGGCCGCGATGAGCAGCACGGCGGCGCGGCGCAGCCATACGATCCAGTTTCCGCGAAAAGCAGGAAGGATAAAGCCCAGCAACAGTGCCAGCGCCAGCGCGGCACACTGATACCAGAACAGGAAACGCCTGACGGTGTTCTCCTGCTCGGAGGGGAAGTCGGTCGCAGCAGCAGCCAGGCGTGTGAGCTTCCACGAGGTCGACTGCTCATAAGGCCGCGAGACCCTGATCTTGATATCGCTCGTCAGATTCCGACATCCGGAGTAGACCTTGTAGCCCGTGTTGACCGCCCATGGCGAACGCTGGCCGGAGATGGCGGCGGTGTCGATGGTGGAGATGCCCTCGGTTACGACGCCGTCCAACGGAATTCTCTCTCCTGCGCCGACAAGCAGTATGTCCCCGACACTGACCGCAGCGGGGTCTACACGCTCAAGCCCCTCGTCGGTGACGAGTACGGCATGGGTCGGCAGGATCTCCGTCACCTTATTCAGTTTCTCCTGACTCCTGTCGTTGAGAAGCTTTTCCAGTCGTCCCGTGAGAGACGTGAGAATCAGCAGAAGCACCGCCTCCGCATACAGACCCGTGGCAAAAAGCAGCACGGCGGAGAGGCAGGTGAAAAGTGCATTGTTCAGATAACGTCCGCTGCGGATGTTCTCAAATGCGTCTGCAGCGTGCTCCATAAGTGCAAGCAGGGCGGGTACCGCCCAGGCTGCCGGGATCATCCACCCCTCAAGAGGGACAAAGTGCAGCGCGATCAGCAGCAGCGCGGCGAGCAGCGGGAAAAGCCAGGAGAATCGTCCCATGGAGGGCAGGTGCTGTGGAAGTTTTACACGGGGCACACTGAGCTTCGGAAGTATGAGGCGGGGCCGCTCAGCAGGCGTTCTCCCTGCGCTTCGGCGTACACCGGCTCCCCGTCTGCTTTCAGGAATTTGCGTTTCCCGTCTGCTCTCAGGGGTCCCTGCTGCCTTTCTTGCCTTAGGCGCCTGTGCGGACGTAGTCTGCCCGGAAGCGCGGTTTGCTCTGTTCGTTATGAAATTCAGCTCGTGCTTTGGTTTTGGCGCGAGATGCTTTCCCATACAGATCACCTTAATAATATTTCGGGCAGTTTCCTACATTTTGTTATATTACAACTTTTTACACCTTTCTGTCAACAAACAAACATTGGATGATGCAGGAAGAATGATAATTTTTCTGCTGTCTGCCAGGCTGCTATCTTTTCTCGGACGGATAATCCATTCGACCGCAGCGCCAAATCCATATAACGAGATATACTTGCAGCATCAAAACAGTGCAAAAAGAAATGCGGAACAGTCCGAAAACTGTTCCGCATCCTTCTATGAGACTCTGCTTACTTCATGCCGTTCTCATAGGCCTCGATCATCTTCTTGACCATCTGCCCGCCGACGGAACCGGCCTGACGGCTGGTGAGCTCACCGTTGTAACCGTTCTTCAGGTTGACGCCGACCTCGGCCGCGGCCTCCATCTTGAACTTATCCATGGCCTCGCGAGCGGCGGGGTTGACAAGATGATTGCTGTTGTTGGTAGACATGCTGCCATCTCCTTTTCATCATTTTGGGACTCGTTCGCCCGACCTTATCATG
This sequence comes from Oscillospiraceae bacterium, assembly GCA_902785905.1. Taxonomy (GTDB): domain Bacteria; phylum Bacillota; class Clostridia; order Oscillospirales; family Oscillospiraceae; genus Limivicinus. The sequence goes on from CADAAM010000008.1 coordinate 17,564, forward strand.
TGCCGCAGCGCACGCGATATGCTTTGAAGTATTTGACAGTTTTCGTGATTTTGAGTTTTCACTCGCTTGTGCGTCCATGCCCGCAGCGGGCGCCAGAAGTTGAGGTTTTCCTGCGGCGGCAAGGGTTTTGCGCCTCTTTGCGGATAAGAACAGGTTGTCTCTTTTCGCACCGCATTTCTTGACTTTTTTGGTCCTCATGCTATACTGATGAAAAACCATGGAGGTACAATCATATGACCATTGAACAACGCGCCGAACAGGGGGCTGTTTACAAGCGCTCCTGCAACTGCTGTATCGCCGTTCTGCTGGCGCTGGCAGATCAGACCGGCATGAGCCCGGAAGAGCTTACACAGCTCGGATCTCTCTTTGGCTCCGGTATGGGCAATATGGAGGGGACCTGCGGCGCTCTTGTCGGCGCAGGGATTGCCGGAGGACTCAGTCTTCAGGGCGGAAACGGGAAAATTGCCAGGCAGCTCAACGATAACTTCCGCACCCGCTGCGGGGCTATCCTCTGCAAGGATCTGAAGGGCCGAGACACGGGTACGGTGCTGTGCAGCTGCGAGGACTGCGTACGCAATGCAATCCGCGCCTATGGGGATGTTGTCGGACTCAAATAATATCTGATATTTGAAAGAAAACCGACCACAGCCGGAATTATCAACGAACCGTGCCATAAGTTGATCTCCGGCTATACGTCCTGAGCGCCGCTCAGAGCTGCGAAAGAACGACATCATAAAGGTCAGACTGCAGAATTGTCATACAGAAATGGGAGCTTTTTTGAAAGTTCCCATTTCTGTCTTTCAAGCTGCCGTTGATAAACATCACAGATTCACAGGGGACAAGCCCGCTGTTTCATTTGTGGAACCGGATTTCGCTTAGAATTCCCGAGATGCATCAGCGGAAAGCAAAGCGCGGATAAGCACTTGACGTGTTGGGAAAATCGGGATAAAATATAATGAAAAGTTTTAAGGATCGGGGGGACAGTTTCGTGTCCGAGAAAAGCAGCAGGGCCTGGATCTGGGCTCTGGGCGCCGGCGTATATGTCGGCATGTGGGTTCTTGCCGGCATCATGGGCTGGACAAGAGTGCTGGAATTGATGGCCGTGCTCACAGCCGGCGGCGGAACAGCAGCCATCGTGGGACTGATTGTCAGGGGCCATGAAAAGCGCAAGGCACGCAAGCTCGAGCGCGAGCTGAAAAAGCAGGCCAGAGATGCAAAGCAGAATCCGTCCGCGGCAGCGGCCATAAAAACCGAGGTCACCAAAAAGAGCTACGGCCCGGAGATCGACCCCGTGATCGCCGAGGGCAACCGGGCGCTGAGCGAAATGGGCAGGCTCTACATGTCCATCCAGGACCCGGTGGTGCGCCAGAAAATTAACGAGATCATGCGCATCACCGACAAGATCACGCAGGACGCCATCTCCGATCCCTCGGACATTCCGCAGATCAAGAAGTTTATGAACTACTACCTCCCCACCACCATCAAGCTCTTAAACGCCTACGACCGCATGAGCGCCCTCGGCGTGCAGGGGGAGAATGTGGACAAGAGCATGAAGAGCATCAATGATATGCTCGACCAGGCCATTGAGGCCTACAAGAAACGTCTCGACTCCCTGTTTGAAAACCAGGCCCTGGACATTGAGACGGACATTGAAGTCATGAATACCATGCTCGCCAGAGAGGGACTCTCCGGCGATAAAGATTTTGATATTTAAGAAAGGATGTAGACAGCATGAACGAAGAAAGCCACATTCCCTCTCTGACGCTGGACCCCACACCCGCCGAAACGGCCGCCGCTGTTCAGGAAGCGCCCCAGGAGGAGATCAAGGAAGAAGCGCCCGAGGTCAAGGAGTTTGACCTCAGCAGTCTCTCTCCCGCCGAGCAGGCCGCCGTGCGCAGTTTTTCCGAGAAGATCGACGTCATGAATACCGAACAGATTATGCACTATGGCAGCAACGCCCAAAAGAACATCTCTGAATTCTCCGGCGCAGCCCTCGGCACCGTGCGCACCAAGGATCTTGGTCAGGTCGGCGATATGCTCGGTGATCTGGTGGTGGAACTCAAAGGCCTGAACTTTGAGCCCGAGCAGAAAAAGGGCCTCATGGGTCTGTTCAAGAAATCCTCCCAGAGCATCGCCGAACTAAAAGCCTCCTACGACAAGGCCGAGACCAATGTGGACAACATTGTCGAGTCTCTGGAAAAGCATGAGATCACCCTGATGAAGGACATCAGCATGATGGACAAGATGTACGACAAGAACCAGGAGTATCTCAAGGAGCTGACCATGTACATCCTCGCCGGCAAGCTCAGGATCGGCTCGCGCACTGGAGACCGGTCTGCCCGAGGACGCCCAGGCTGCCAACGACTTCTCCAACATGATCGGCCGCTTTGAGAAGAAGATCCACGATCTGGAGCTGACCCGCACCATCTCTGTGCAGATGGCCCCGCAGATCCGCATGATCCAGAATAACGACAGTCTTATGGCCGAGAAGATCCGCTCCTCCATCATGAACACCATCCCCCTGTGGAAGAGCCAGATGGTCCTGGCTCTGTCCCAGTACCACTCCGATCAGGCCATGAAAGCCCAGCGCGAGGTGACCGACGTGACCAACGCCCTGCTCATGAAGAACGCCGAGGCCCTGCATCAGGGCAGCGTCAATATCGCCAAGGAGGCCGAGCGCGGCATTGTCGATATTGAGACGCTTAAGAAGACCAATATCGAGCTCATCCAGACCTTGGACGAGGTGCGCCAGATCCAGGACGAAGGTCGTGCCAAGCGCATGCAGGCCGAGAAGGAGCTTGCCCAGATCGAGGGCGAGCTCAAACAGAAGCTCCTGTCCATGAAGGGCTGATTGCCCTTGTCATATTGTCATTCTGAGCGTAAGCGAAGAATCCTTCTATAAGATCCTTCGCTGCGCTCAGGATGACATTTTTATTTTTGCACAGAAAGCAGGGATTTCTATTGTCCATTGAAAAAGGCCGCGCGTATTTCCGCGCCCTCGGCATCGAGGACCGTGTGCTGGAGTTTGACGTGTCCTCCGCCACGGTGGAGTTGGCAGCAAAGGCCGTGGGCGTCGAGGGTGCGCGCATTGCGAAGACGCTCTCCTTCAAGACGCCCGAGGGCTGTATGCTCATCCTCGCCGCGGGCGACGCTCGTATCGACAATCACAAGTTTAAAGAGCGTTTTCACATGAAGGCCAAGATGCTGACGGCCGACGAAGTGCTCGAACTGGTGGGTCATCCCGTGGGCGGGGTCTGCCCCTTCGGCTGCAACGAGGGAGTGCCTGTTTACCTCGACGATAGTCTCAGACGCTTTGAGACCGTTTTCCCCGCTGTCGGCAGCGCCAACAGCGCCATTGAGCTGAACCTTGACGAGCTGTATCGCTATTCCAAAGCCCTCGATTGGGTGGACGTCTGCAAGCTGCCTGAGTGAGAAGGCAAACCATCCCGGATCAGTTTGATCCGGGTTTTTGCTTTTTAGTAAATTCTTAAGTTGCCAAGCCGGCGGAACTGTTGTACTATGTTGTCAAGATGTTAACAGCGAGGTGTTTTCCATGAAAAAGAAAATCACTGTGATTATTTGTCCGGCCCTGTGCGCGCTTATGCTCTGCGCCTGCGGTCACGGCCGCTCAAAGGGAGCCGTGTGGTAAGCCATCTGATGAAGCCTGTGAAGATCAAAAAGAATCTGTTTTTCGTTCTGCTTGCCGTTCTTTCACTTCTTCTCTCTGCCTGCGGGCGCGCCCAGGCCCTCTCCCCTGCTGTCCCCTCCTTCCCCCCGCTGCCGGAAAAGACCGGCCTGAGGATCGCGGTGGCGTCGGATCTGCATTTTAATCCAGATTACCGCCCGGACGGCGAAGACGAGCCGGTGCAGGCCATGTACAGTCTGGAGCTTGCCGACGCCCTGCTGCGTGACGCAGAGCGCCAGGGCGCGGATCTGCTTCTGCTCACCGGCGATCTCTGCAACGGCGGCAAGTCCCACCGGCACGAGGGGCTGACAGAAAAGCTCCGCGCCGCAGAGAAAAACGGCCTGCCCGTCTATGTCGTGCCTGGAAATCACGATCTCGCTCCGATCAAGCAGACAGACTTTGCCGCGTTCTACGCCGATTTCGGCTATGACGAGGCGTACAGCCGCGACCCAGCGTCCTTAAGCTACTGCGTCGTGCGCGACGGCCTGATGCTCCTGATGATGGACACCGCGGGCTACAGCACCGGCGCGATTGACCTGCCGGGCGCGCCCGGCTATGACCTCCGCTGGGCGGAGGAAATGCTGCGCAAGGCCTCGGAGCAAAAGCTGCGCGTGCTGGCGGCGGGACACTATAACCTGCTCCCGGAGATCAGCAATGACCCTGCGAGCACCGGTTATTACCTCGAAAATGGCTCCCGCTTCGCCGCCCTGCTCCGCGCCTATCGCGTCCCGCTCTATCTCAGCGGCCACATGCACATGCGCGCGGTGTATCAGAAGGACGGTCTGACCGAGCTTCTGACCGAGTACCTGCTCGCCTATCCGACGGCCTACAGCGTTCTGGACATCACCGACAACGCCATCACCTATACCCCGCGCCGCGTCGATGTGGACGCCTGGGCGGCCGAGACCGGACAGGCCGACCCGCGCCTGCTGAACTTCGCCCAATGGCAGCAGGACGGACTGTGGCATTATTCGATAGAAAACGTCGACTACATGGCGAAGAAAAATCCACTGAGCGCCAAAGAACGATCCCAGGCCGTTGAATTTTTCTACCGCGTCATGGACGCCTTCTGGCGGGGTGAACTGGCCAACGAGCGCGAATCCCTTGTGACACTACCCGGGTATGCTCCTTTCTTCCGCTGCGCCGAGGGCTACGCCTACGGCTGGTGGCTCAGCGAGTTGATCGACACGACCACGCCGCTTGTTAAGGGCTTTACGATACCCTGGCAGGAATAATATTTTAAAAAAATGAGCTGTTCCTCAAGAACGGCTCATTCTTTTATTATGCGGTATATGCCGCTCTGGCGTAGAGAATTTGATCGGTCGGCATGTACTGCTCATTCAGCGTCGGGATATTGACGGGCAGCCTGCCCTCAGTGGGGTTCAGGCCGAAGCAGGCCAGCAGACCCGCGGGCAGATTGACGGACCAGGAGCTTCCATCCGCGGGCATCTCCCGCATGGCGCTGCCCCAGTAGGTCAGCAGCACAGCGTCAGCCTCCGGAAAACGCGCCGCGTCATAGGGCAGCTGGCAGCTGACAACGATCACGGTTTTTCCGTTTTCATGCACAGCGTCGATCAGTCTGTCGAAGGTTCCGGAGGAAACGCCGTCTCCGGCGGCCGGATCCAGGCAGGCTGCCGCATAGACTCTGTGCACTAGGATCACATGGTCGGACTGTGTCGCCGCCTCGATACACGCCGCTTCGTTGTCGCTCGTGTTCTTCATTACGGTAATCTCCGCTCCATCAGGCAGCGCCTGCCTCTCCTCCAGCAACTTACGGGCCAGATCGCCCGCGCCCGCGCGGCTGGCACAGGAATCCGCAAACAGGATCAGCGTCTTCTCCCCCGGTTTTACAATCAGCGGGAAGGCGTCGTTCTCGTTTTTGACCAGCGTCAGCGCTTTCTCGGCGATCTGCCGCTCGGTCTCCCGGTGCGCGGCAGAGCCGATCCCGTCCTTCGCCGCAGCGATCTTCTCCTCCGTCACCGCAAAGTCCGTCTGATCCAGCAGACCGTATTTCTGCTTGAGTTTCAAAATACGCAGGACCGCTTCATTGATCCGTGCTTCCTCAATCTCACCGCTCTCAACCAGCGCCGTCACCGTGTCCACAAGCCTGTCTAAGGTGTGAAACAGCTTTGTGTCCTTTACCGCGGGCAGGATCAGCAGATCGACGCCCGCGTTGATCGTCAGCCTTAGCATATCCTCTTCGCTGAAATGATCGGCAATTGCGACCATATCCAGCGCATCGGAGACGATCACGCCCTCAAAGCCGAGCTCTCCCCGCAGAAGCTCCGTCAGGATTCTGCGGCTCATGGTTGCGGGCAGATACACCTTCTCCCCCGTCTTGAGGGAGGTGCAGGTCTCCGTCTCGATCTGGGGGTACTGGATGTGCGCGGTCATGACCATGTCGGCCCCCGCATCGATCGCAGCTTTGAACGGGATCAGCTCAAAGGACTTCAGCTCCTCATAGCTTCTGTTGATGGTCGGAAAGCCGGTATGGCTGTCCGTGTTGGTGTCTCCGTGGCCGGGAAAGTGCTTGACTGCAGCGGCGATCCCAGCGTCGTGCAGGCCGCCCAGAAAAGCGCAGCTAAATTTGGCGGCGATCTCCGGATCATCGGAGAAGGAGCGTATCCCGATCACGGGATTGCACGGATTGTTGTTGACGTCGACCACAGGCGCGAAATCCGCCTGAATGTCAAGAAGGCTGAGCTCTTCCCCGTGGACGGCGGCCATTTTCCGCGCGTTTTCCGGGTCGCCCGTCGCCGTGAGCGCCATGCTGCTGACACCGATCGTGCCGTAGCCGATCCGGCTGACATTGCCGCCCTCCTGATCCACGAAAATCATTTGGGGCAGTCCCCCGCCCTCCCGGTTCGTGCTCTGAAAATCAGAGATCAGGCGCAGCGTCTGTTCCGCATCCTGAAAGTTTTCACCGAAAAGGAGGATGCCGCCGAAATGTGTCCGGCCGAGCAGCTCACGGATCTCATCGTTGAGCTCCGTGATGTTTACGGAGGGCGCTTCCTCTGCCTGCTCCTCGTCCCCGGTCTCCGCCACCTCCTTCCAGACACGGAAAGAGGCGATCATCATCTGGGCTGCCTTATCCCGCAGCGTCATCTTTGACACCATGCGCTCAAGAGGGTCTCGGTTTCTCATTACCAGGATGAAAGCGAAGCCCAGAATCATCACGATGGAGACGATCAGGCAGACAAGTCTCTTTCCTTTTCCATTCATAGTGTTCATTCCCCTATTTAAACTCTTTTACTTTGCCTCTGCCGCCCCGAGCAAGGGCTGCGCGACATGCCTGTTGAAGAAAGCGATCAGCGGGCCCATAAAAAACGCGGTGATGATGGTTCCGACGCCGACCGAGCCGAAAATCTGTACCGCGTCCATCCCGGAGATCAGACACAGCGCGACGCCCGCAGCGACGCAGACGCTGTCCGTTATGATGCGGCAGAACTGAAAGGGAATCCGGCTCTGACGCTCCGACCATACAAGGGCGATGGCGTCGTAGGTGGAGACGCCCAAGTTCGCCGTGAAATACAGCGCGGAGGCAAGGGACAGGATCACCAGCCCCGGCAGGAACAGGAGTACGCGCGTGACAAGTCCCGGCTCCGGAAACAGCCGCACGCACACAGACTGCGAAAATTCCACGATATAGCCGAGCAGAAACAGATTGATAAAGGTCGCGATCCCGATTTTGCTTCGATCCGTCAGCAGAGAGAAGCACAGCAGCAGGAGATTGACGATGACATACAGCGTCCCGAAGCGAATCGGGATCACCGCGTCAAGCCCGCTCATGAGCGCCTGAAAGGGATCAACACCGAAGGCCGCGTGCTTGAACATGCCGACGCTCAGCCCGCAGATGACCACACCGAGTATGCTCATCAGAATCCGTTTTGTATAGGTTTTCATGTCAATCTCTCCCCGGATACAGACTTTTTTCCTTTCAGGTAGTCCCGCAAAACCGCGAGGCCCGGCTTGGGGACGCAAAAGCGCTCCCTGCTGTTCTGTATCTCATTCCACACGGTTTTCAGATCGAACCATCGCACCTCGGACACTTCACTCTCCTGGAGCTTCAGCTCTCCGACCGGCCCGTCGTACAGATACACGTTTGCAAATTCATTGTCCCGGAAGAGACGCCCGTGAAAGACTTTCTCAAACTGTATCCGAAAGGTGCCGATAAACTGCAGCTGCTCCGGTACAGCTTCGATCCCGAGCTCCTCCCGCAGCTCGCGTATGGCTGAGGGCAGCGGCTCGTCACCGGCCTGGATATGTCCGGCGGAGGAGGTGTCATACAGGCCGGGAAACGAATCCTTCTCCTCGCTGCGCTTCTGCAGGAGGATCTCGTATCCATGCTCCGAGGATCTCACGATCCAGACATGGCTTGTCCGGTGAGGGACGCCCTTTTGATGTGCCTCATCTCTGGATACCATATCTCCGGTCGGCTGACCGTTTTTGTCTACAACGTCAAAGTATTCCATACAGTGCTCCGGCCGGCCTTTCCGGCTCTTTTTCTTTTCGGGTGCCGCGAAAGCCGCGAGAATCATGATACCCGTAAAAATATAATAAGTGCTGTACGCTTATTATGCCACAGACGCAGGGCATATTCCAGTGAGCCGTCCCCGCAGGATTAAAATGCCAGCGTATCCAGCTTTCCGGCAAGCTCAGCTATTTTCTCCATATAAAGGCTGATGGTGCTGTTGTCTCTCACGGACAGTTTGCCCTTCTTGCGTATCCTGTGAATCATCCGCGTCCATGCGAGAAACGCCGCCTTTTCCTTCACTTCCCGCAGCCTGTTCTCATCCTCGGTATCGAAATAGTATTTCAGGAAGAGATCGAAGAACTGCACAGCAATGTGATAGGGAAAGCCCATGAAATCTGCAACGACAGAGGGATCGTCCTTTCCCAGCTCCACATAGAAATAATAGAGGGCGCTGATCTCCGCCATCGGGTGCCCCACGGAGAGCCGATCCATATCGATCAGCAGGGGTTCTCCCCTCTGCAGGAACACATTGTTGGTATGAAAGTCACCGTGGATCATGGTATTTGTCGCTGGCAGCGTGTCGATCAGTTTCAGACACTTGTCCGCAAGCGCTTCATCCTCATACGCGACACCGCTTCTGACATAGCTGCGCAGTCTTTCTGCCGCGTCCGGAAAGCCGCTCTCCGGCTCCACCTTGATGTTGTGGATTGTGTGGGCCAGCTCCGCCATTAATTCCGCATAAGTCTCCTTCTGCGCGGGGTTTGCTGCGATGTATTTAGAGATCGTATCCGAATCCACCAGCTCGTACATGGCCCCATAGCGGCTGCCGACAGAGACAATGCCGAAGGAGATCGCCGTTGGGATGCCCATGACAAATGCCTTGCGGCTGAGGGTTGTCTCACGCTCCACGTCGCGGTAAGTATTGTTGCGGTTATATACTTTGATAACCAGCTCATCGTCATAGCGGTACACGTCGCCTTTGGCGCCCCGGCCAATGAGCTTACAGCCTTCCACGGAGACTTCCTTATACTTTTTATATCTGGCCTTGTCCGAATCAAAGGTACCCGGCCAGATGAAATTGATGTGTTTAACAAGCTCCTTGAACGCACCCGTCTTATTGAGCTGCAGCTCCACCAGCTCGGCGACGCTCTGATAGTACCAGCGCTGCATGTCGGGGTCGCTTTCATCGAGCGCACCCCACAGGGCTTCTCCGCGTTCGGAGTAAATCCCGGAAAGAGAGCGTATGTTTGACAGGGTATCCGCAAGCCACAGCATCTGAATCCCGACGTCCTGGCTGTTTTTCAAGGCCAGCAGAGATTTCTCCTTGCGTCGCTTCCAGCTGACGCTGCGCTCTTCCCCAGAGTACTCAAGTTCCGAGTCCGCTTCGACCAGCAAAGCCGCTCTCTTCCCGAAGCGTTTTTCGATCTCCTCAAGCGTGCCGTCCGTCCCTTCCACGATATCGTGCAGAATGCCGGCCGTAATGACTTCCTCATCCTCTGTCATGGTAGACAGGATCTGTGCCACTTCAATCGGATGCAGGATATAAGGATTGCCTCTGAACTTTCGGATTTTTCCCTGGTGCATGATCGTTGCATAAATAATAGCCTCTTCCAGCCGATTCATCATGGCTTGAGAACCTTCCTTCCTGCTTGCCCGAAATCAGTCAACAGACATTTTTAATGCCGCGCCTTTCCAAGTATTGTCAGGCCGTCTCAAGACGGTATTTTAACATTTGTACCGCAGAGCAGCGTTCGGGGCAATACCCGTTCTGTCTTGATATGGCATAAAACTTAGGTTATATAATAACGCCGCATGAATAAAACCGCAAGAGCTGTGATAAAAAATACCTGTTCTTCTCAGTCCGATATATTGCCCGAAGGAAAAAACTTGAAATACCGATCCGCAGTTGCTATAATGCAACAGTATTTTCATTGCAGACAGAAGTTAAAAATGAAGGAGAGATTCTGCATGGCATGGTATGATGAAGCTGTCTTTTATCACATCTATCCGCTGGGACTGACCGGCGCGCCCAGGCTCAACGACTACGGCGAGCCCGTGCATCGCCTCAACGCGCTGCTGCCCTGGATCAGGCATCTGAAAAAGATGGGCTTTACCGCCCTGTATATCGGGCCGCTCTTTCAGTCCGTAGGCCACGGCTATGAGACCACCGACTACCGGGTCCTGGACAGCCGCCTCGGTACCAATGAGGATCTGAAAGCCTTTGTTGCGGCCTGCCACGAGGCGGGGATTCGCGTCATCTTTGACGGCGTGTTCAACCATACCGGGCGTGACTTCTTCGCGTTCAAGGATTTACAGGCCAGGCGGGAGGGCTCCGCCTATCGGGACTGGTACTGCAGCGTCAATTTCTGGGGCAACAACGAGTATAACGACGGCTTCTCCTACGACAACTGGGGCGGCTACAATCTGCTCGTCAAGCTCAACCAGCGCAACCAGGCTGTCCGGGACTATATATGCGACGTGATCCGATTCTGGGTCAGCGAGTTTGACGTGGACGGCATACGCCTCGACGCTGCCGACGTGCTGGATTTTGAGTTTATGAAGGTCCTGCGCCGCACCGCCGACGAGGTCAAGCCCGATTTTTGGCTCATGGGCGAGGTCATCCACGGCGACTATTCCCGCTGGGCCAATGAGAACACCCTCCACAGCGTCACCAACTACGCCCTGCACAAAGCCCTGTACAGCGGTCACAACGACCACAACTACTTTGAGATCGCCCACACTGTCCGGCGCACGAACGACCTTGTCCCCCGGCACATCAAGCTCTACAACTTTGTGGATAACCACGATGTGGAGCGCATACACACCAAGCTCATGAACAAGGAGCACTTTCTGCCGGTTCATATCCTGCTCTATACCCTGCCGGGCATCCCTTCGGTCTACTATGGGAGCGACTTCGGCATCGACGGCCGGAAGGAGCGCGGCTCCGACGACTCCCTGCGTCCGTACATTGATCTCAGCGAACACGCGCACGACTATGAGTGCAACCCCTGCACCGCGCTCATCGCCCGACTCGGAGCGATCCATGCGCAATACATCCAGGACCTGGTCTGGGGCGATTACCGAGAGCTCTTCCTCACGACGCAGCAGTTTGCTTTTCAGAGGGGGCGGCTCATCGCGGCGGTGAACAACAGCGACGGGGAGGCTTGGATCAATGCGGAGGCACAGGCCTCGGCGTACATCGGCCTGATATCGGGAAGACGCATCGAGAGCGGCGGCGGACGTCTGAACGTCTGCCTGCCCGGCAGCTCCGGCGAAATCTTCGCCCCCTGCGACGGTCAGGTGCAGCCCGAGATCCCTGAGTACAGGCCTGTAAAGAAGGTCGAGCAGCCCAAGGCCCAGACTGCCGAGAAGAAAGCGGAGCCGCCCAAGGTCGAGCCAAAGCCTGAGGAGGTCGAAATCCCCGATATTCCCTACGATCTCATGACAGTCGAGCAGCTCCATGCCGTAATCCTCGCCAAAATGGGGAAGAACGGCCCAGTCACCGAGCACATGCGGCGGGACGTGATTGAGAACGTCTGGCACAACTCCCTCGTCAATTGGGCCAACAGCTTCCGCTGATCGCTCAGATTTATCCTTTTTCCTCATTTGAAAACAGCTGTCCCCGGTGATCAGGCACCGGGGACGCTTTTTATTTACTCTCGTATATTCCTTTGCTAGGTTCATTAGTTACATAGGACCGTGATAATGACAGGCGAGAGACCGGCGTTTTGGATTTTCTCAAGATCAGCCTCCATCACGCCTTGCCCCGCTGTGACGGTATCCCCCTCTTTGACCAGGGGGGTGAGGCCGTCGCCCCCCAGCGTAAAGGTATCGAGACCCACAAGAAGCAGAATCTCCGTGCCGTCGGTCGTGCGGAAGGTCAGCGCGTGGTTTGTGTCGGCGATTTCCGCGACGACGCCGTCGCAGGGAGCGAGGATATGGCCACTGTCGGGCATGATGCCGATGCAGCTGCCGATAACACCGGAGGAGAACATGATGTCCGGGATCTGCTTCATGGGGACGGTCTCGCCCCCCACGGGGGCAGAGAGCGCGAGGCTCGCCGCGCCGCGCCTGCCGACTGTCATCAGCCGCTCGCCGGCCCGGATGGTCCGGGACTTTTTCCGGCAGAGACGGGCAAACGCCGAGGACCGCACGGCGGCGGCCTGATCGGCAGACAGCGCCGTCTCGAAGTTCAGTTCCTCCCGATAGAGCAGATCGGTGATCACATAGCCCCCCACATAGCTGATGGCGAGGGCCAGCAGGTAACAGAGAACGCTCCGCACCGGTCCGCCCTGCCCCGCCGTCATCAGGAACGCGCCCAAAAGGCCCGAGGAGCCCCAGTTGACAGCAGCTACCTGCGTGACCATGACGAAGGCGCCGCCGAAGCCCGCGCCGAGCCCCGCCGTCAGAAAGGGCTTTCCGAGCGGCAGCGTAACGCCGTAGATGAGCGGTTCTCCCACGCCCAGAACGCCCGCTGGCAGCGCGCCCGCAATGACGGAGCACAGGTCACTGTTGCCGGCCTTCTTCGCTTTTTTCCACAGCGCAAGCGCCGCCCCAACCTGTCCCGCGCCCGCCATGGCGAGGGCGGGATAGAGCGTGACATAACCGAGCTCCTGGAACTGGACACTGTAGAGCGCCACCAGACCGTGGTGCATGCCTGTCGCCACCAGCGGGAGAAAGGCGGCCGCGGCGAGGTAACCGGAGATTGCCCTGACAAACATGTTGCTGGACAGACACGCTCTTCCAAAAAGCCATACGATGCCGCCCGAGGCGTAGCCGAAAAGCGGCATGATGAAGACGACATAGGGGATCACGCACAGCAGCATGGTCAGCAGCGGCGTAAACACCACATCAACCGACTCCGGCACGACGCGGCGTATCGCCTTCTCCACATAAGCGATCAGAAGCGCGCCCGCGATCACGGCCAGCACGCCGCCCTTTCCGCTGCACAGGACGGAATCGAGGGGTATTTCGCTGTTGTACAGGCCCATGATGGAGGCGACCTTATTGATCCCGTCCAGGGAGCTGAGCATGCCCAGCATGCCGCCCAGAATGGGCGTGCCGCCGAAGCGCCACGCCGCGCGGTAGCCGGCCCAGGCGCTCAGGCAGCTCATCATCGAAGAATTGTTCAGCGACAGAATCTGGTAGAGGAAAGCCCAGGCACTGTTGCTCTCATAATCCGGAACCATCTGCGCGATGAGAGAGGCGGACGCCCCGCACAATCCAGCGCAGATGATGCCCGGGAGCAGCGGGATAAAGATTTCCCCTATGATTCTCAGAATATTTTTGATCCTGTACCTTTTCATAGGTCAAGTCTCCTGTCTGCAGTGTGTTTGTCCGCTCACGACGGCCCCATATAGCGAAAGCACAGCATGGTGATGTCGTCAAACTGTTCCGCTCCGTCCACAAAGGCATTGATGTCGTTCATGACGTTGGCCAGAATCTGTCCCGGCTGCGCGTCCGGCTCGCTGTTGAGGGCATTGAGCATGCGATCGGTACCGTAAAGCTCGTTCGCCCCGTTCGTGGCCTCCGCGACGCCGTCCGTGTAGACGAAAACGCTGTCGCCCGGATTCAAGCGGAACTCATGCTGTCTGAACGGGATTCCCTCCATGGTGGCGACCGGCATGGAATGCCGGTAGATCACCAGCTCATAGCTGCCGCCGGCCCTGCGCAGGACCGGATGCTCATGCCCGGCATTGGCCGCTACGCCTTTCCCGGTGGAGATTTCGAGCACAGCCACCCACATCGTCACGAAAAAGCCGGCGTCGTTGCTCTCGCAGAGCTGGTTGTTCACGCTCTCGAGCGCTTCCGCCGGGCTTTTGCCGTTCTGCAGTCCGGATTTGATCAGCACGCGGGCCACCATCATCAGCAGCGCAGCGGGAACACCCTTGCCCGACACGTCCGCCATGACAAGGCCGATATGGTCCTGATCGATCATGAAGAAATCGTAGAAGTCGCCGCCCACCTCCTTTGCCGGCGTCATGCTGGCGTAGAGGCTGAACTCCTTGCGGTTCGGGAAAGCCGGGAACAGGCGCGGCAGCTGGCTCGCCTGGATTTTGCTTGCCATGTCGAGTTCCGCGCCGATCCTCTCCTTCTCCGCCGTGACCCGCTTGATCTGGTCTATGTACAGCATGGTACGGGCGGACTGCTTGGCGAAGGATTCGGCCAGCACCTCGATCTCGTCCCCCGTGCGGTAGACGTTCTCCATCTGAAACTGCCTGTTGCGCACGCCCAGCGAGGCCACGCGCCGCGTGATGGTGTTGAGCGGATCAATGATGTGCCCCGTGATGGAATACGCGGAGATCATGCCGGCCGCTACGATAAAAACCACCAGCAGGATGAGGATGTTTCTCGCGTGAAACATTTCTTGTTGAAAGGTTGCGACAGCGCCGCTGCGGAAGGTCTCGTATTCGTCTTCCATACCGTTGTCAATATATACCTGTTTCTGCGTCTCATAGGTGTCGTTGACCAGCTGCTCCACTCTTTTGGACTGAAAGAAAAACACCGTCGTGTAGGCCGCAATGACCAATACGATCGTGATCAGCAGCATTCCGAATATTTTTTGCCGGATACCGCCGGTAAAATTGCTTCTCTGTTTTTCCATGGATATCCTCCCGTGATGATGCGTTTTCCCCTGTGCTTTTCCCGCGTATATTTCTCCTTCTATGCAGAATCGTCCGCTCCGTGAGCACGATTGAAAAAGCATTTTAATCTTACCATATTCTGCGGCGTTTCTCAATAAGATCGCCTTGATTTCTCAAAAGGTTCCCTCCCCCGGGAGAAAAGCCGGATCGAACAAGCACCGCTCATATTTCGCACCAGTGTTTTGCTTACAATCAGTCTCGACTTTCCTATGCTTTCAAGCTCTGCACAAATTGAAATATTGTTGAAAGCCGCAGAACGCGAAGGTTCCGCGGCTCAAGCTGTCGACAAAGCGTCGACTGCTTGAAGGGCAAAAATGGGAACTCTCGAAAAAGTTCCCATTTTTACATGGATTGTACGTGAAAGGGGACTCTCCGTCCCCCTTCACAGATCCCCCTTACAAGACTAACTTGGTTTGCAGGAGTTTGTCTGCGGCTCAGCTTTCAGCGTTCAGCGGTCGAACGCCGGGTTTACGGCGTAGTAATTCTTCTCGTTCATCTTCTCCGACGCAAGGCGCAGGCCCTCGCCGAAGCGCTGATAGTGCACCACTTCCCTCTCCCGCAGATAGCGCATAACGTTATTCACGTCCGGATCATCCGACAGGCGCAGGATGTTGTCGTAGGTGACGCGTGCCTTCTGCTCCGCGGCCAGATCCTCGCTCAAATCGGCGATCACGTCGCCCTTGACCGCCATAGACGCCGCGCTCCACGGGAAGCCCGCGGCCGCCGTCGGGTAGACGCCCGCCGTGTGGTCGACGAAGTAGGCGTCAAAGCCCGCTTTTTTTATCTCGTCGACGGACAGATCGCGCGTGAGCTGGTGCACCACCGCGCCGATCATCTCCAGATGGCCGAGCTCCTCCGTCCCGATGTCGGTCAGCAGGCCCTTGAGCTCGGGATAGGGCATGGCGTAGCGCTGGCTCAGATAGCGCAGTGAGGCGCCGAGTTCCCCGTCCGGTCCGCCGTATTGTGAAATGATGAACTTTGCCAGGGCGGGGTTGGTGCTGCGGATTCTGACCGGATACTGCAGCTTCTTTTCATAGACGAACATACTCAGCGCTCCCTCCTGTTCTGAAATTCCCAGGGCCAGGGGTCTTTGAGCCAGGTGAAGCTGTCCCGGCCGAGCTGATCGCACTGGGTGATGACGCCGTAGCGGGCGGTGTAGCGCTCGCGGGCCTCTTTTCTCAGGGCCAGGATGCTTTGATAGAGGTCGAAGGCCTCCTGATCGTCGGCATGGGTGTCGAGATAGAGCTCCAGCTCATCGGCCACGAAGTCGATGGCCATGAGCTCCGCCGTCGGCATGTCGGGCGCTTTCTCATTGACGATATTCATAAACGGGAGATCAAGTCCCGGGAACAGCGTCCCGCGGGCCAGGGCCTCCGATGCGTCGTAATTGGGCGCGGCGGACACCTGCATGGGCACGTACGACATGGCAAGCGGCGCGTACGCCCCCGGCAGCTTCCCGTTCAGATAGCTTTGATCGGGTTTTACACAGTTCAATTGAATTCCTCCTTGAAGCCTTTGCTTCGTCCCATCCTATGACACAGCAGGAGAAATGTGAAAAAAACTGTCATCCTTCGCTGACGCTCAGGATGACACATTCTTATTTGAAAACGTCTCTCAGCAGCCTCTCGAATTCCGAGAGCTCCGCAATCTCATAGTCGGGGACAATCGGCCCGTTGTTCGTCTTCCCGTTCGGGTTGAACCAGCAGGTTTTGATCCCCGCGTTGTGGCCGCCGCGGATGTCCGAGGTGAGGCTGTCGCCGAGGATGATCGCCCTCTCCCGCTCAAAGCCGGGGATCTCCCGGAAGCATTGTTCAAAGAAGCGTTTCTCGGGCTTGTTGCCGTCCATATGCTCGGAGACGAAAATCTTCTCAAAATACCGCTCGATGCCCGCGCTCTCGATGCGGCTGTCCTGCACGGACTGTGTGCCGTTGGAGCAGATAAAGAGGCGGTACTTTTCGTAAAGCGCTTCCAGCAAGGCCTCGGCCCCGGGCATGAACCAGTGCCCCTCCCCGAGCAGCTTCTCGTACAGCGCCTGTGTCCTGAACGCATCCGCCTCGACGCCGATCTCATGAAACAGCGCCTCGAAGCGCTTGACCAGAACCTGGTCTCTGGTCAGGATTCCGTCCTCCAGCATCTCCCAATGTCGGATATTGATTTGGTTATACCGCTTTGCGATCTCGTCGCTGAACGGCACGCCGACGAGCGCAAAGGCGCGGCCCAGCGCGTGATGCTCCGCCTTGTTGAAATCCAGGATCGTGTTGTCCAGATCCAGCAGGATCACGGGGCGCTTGTCCAGCTGTCCGCTCATGCCTTCAGCTCCTTGACGGCCTCCGCCACATGCTCCATATGCATCCCGAGCGAGGCCTTGACCAGCACGCGGTCGCCCTTTTGAAGGAGAGTCGGGAGGGCCTCAATCATGGCGTCGCGGTTTTCAAACCAGCGGCCCCTCTCCCCCGCCCCGGCGGCGATCTCCTTTCCGAGCGTCCCGCAGGCGGCTACGAGCTCAATGCCTTTCTCTTTTGCATAGCTGCCGAGCTCACGGTGCAATCGCGTGGAATCCGCCCCGAGCTCCAGCATATCGGCCAGCAGGCAGACACGCCGCCCCCCGCAGGCCGCGAGGGAATCCACCGCGCAGCGCATGGACTCGGGATTGGCGTTGTAGCAATCGTCCACCAGCGTGACAAAGCCGGTGTCGACGACGGCGTTTCGTCTGCCGACGGTTGCATAAGAGGCGATGCCCTCCTCGATCTCGCGGTCGCTGAGCCCCAGCGCGATGCCGACCGCCGCCCCCTCGAGCGCGGCGTATACCATCTGCCGCCCGAAGGCCGGGACATCGGCGCGGATGATCCTGTCAGCATATGTGATACGGCAGCGGGTACGGCCCTCGGGCAAGAGCTCAATGTCATCCGCCCGCACTTCACAGTTTTCTCCCGTGCCGAAGCGGATGACGCGCTGGGGGCAGCTCAGCCTTTTCAGATGCTCGTCATCCCCGTTGCAGATGACCACGCCGTCTGGCGGCAGGAAGGCCAGCATCTCGGTCTTCGCGCGGTAGACGCCGTCCAGATCGTGCAGAAATTCCAGGTGCGCCCGTCCGATCACGGTGAAGACCGCGATCGTCGGCCTTGCGACGGAAGCAAGCTCCGTCATCTCGCCGAAGCCGGAGATGCCCATCTCCACCACGGCGGCCTCGTGCTCGTTCTCAATGCAGGAGACTGTCATCGGTACGCCGATCTGGTTGTTGTGGTTACCCTCCGTCTTCAAAACGTTATAGCGAGCGGACAGGACGCTCGCAATCATTTCCTTGGCCGTCGTCTTGCCGACGCTGCCCGTCACGCCGATGACCGGGATATTCAATGTCGCGCGGTAAGCGGCGGCGATCTTCTCCAGGGCCGTCTGCACATTTTCGACCAGGATCACGGGGCCATCGACTCCGTCCGGTATGTACTCCGCCAGCGCACAGACCGCGCCTTTATCCATAGCCGACTGAATATAGCGGTGCCCGTCCGTATTCTCCCCGCGGAAGGCGACGAAGAGATCGCCCCTTTCCGCGGCGCGGCTGTCGATCACGGCACGGCCGATCCCAAGTGAGGGATCGTGGCAGCCGACCAGTTTTCCTCCGCAAGCCTCGGCCGCGGCTTTCAATGTCATAGTCTTCAAAAAACCATCTCCTTCAGTGCCTGACAGTATAACACACCCTGATGCGCAAAGCAAAGAAAAAGCTCCGCCCATCTTTCTTTTACTTTTCCTAAAAAAAGTAGTGCACAGCAGGAAAAGATATGCTATAATGTTAAAGTACATTTTTACGGACAAAGGATTTTTGCTATGAACTATGTTGTGGTGGATCTGGAATGGAATCAGGCGATGAGTTCCAAGTCCTCCGTTTTTAACAAGCTGCCGATCCATCTCGGCGGCGAGATCATTGAGATCGGTGCGGTCAAACTCACCGAAGACATGCGTCCCGGCGAGGAGTTCACCGTGGACGTCAAGCCCGTGTACTTCCGCCGCATGCACTATAAAGTCAAGAAGATCACCGGTTTTGACAAGGAGCGCCTCGCACACGGTCTATCCTTCCCTGATGCGATGGAGCAGTTCCGCGCCTGGTGCGGGGACGATGTGACCTTTGTCACCTGGGGCTGCGACGATCAGCGCATCATGGAGCAGAACATCATCATCCATGATCTGGACTGGGACTGGATCGCCGGCTGGATCAATCTCCAGCTCATCTATAATCTGCAGACCGGCGGGGACAAAAACCAGAAATCCCTCGCCAGCGCCATGGAGCACTTTGAGATTGAGCAGACCCGCATTGCGCACGACGCATTGGGCGACGCCTACAACACCGCCCTCATCGCCTCCCGCCTCGATATGAACGAGGGGCTTCGCATGTATGACGACGCGGCGCGCATCCTCGCCTCGCGCATGCCGAACTATAAGCCGCCCACGGAAGCCGAGGGGCCCGATACGCTCAGCCATGACTGCTTTGACGGCTTTGCCAGCAAATCCGAGGCTTTCTCGGACGAGCGCCTGTCCACCCTCGCCTGTCCCGTCTGCGGAGGAGAGACCAGCCCTCTCAAGTGGATCAACCAGGGCGATCAGCGCTATATGAACCTCTACTCCTGTGCCGAGCACGGAAGTTTCCTCGTCCGTACTAAGTTCCGTAAGAACAAGGAAGACGGCGCATGGCTTGCCAACCGTCTGGTCTATGAAGCCGATGAGGAGATGCTCGGCTTCTATAAGGCCAAGGCCGCCCAGTCAAGACGGCGCAGCCGTGGCCACAGCCAACGCAAGGGCCGCTCGTCCGGCAAATAAAAATCGACTGCTTCGGTCATAGAGCCGGAGCAGTCGATTTTTATTTGTCTATTCGGACGCCGCTTCGTCCTGCGTCTCTTCCCCGCCGCCAAAAGCCGCGGTGTTGGAGAAACTGAGGCCGGAGAGCTTCCAGCTCATGATCTCGCCGCTCACAGCGTCGATCACATAGTCGTAGCCGGTCTCGTCGACGGTGAAGCTGACCTCGTAGACCGGGTTGCCGTCGTCATCCTTGGTGCGGTATACGCCGCTGACCTCCGCCTTCCTGTCGCCGGGGTCCGCGTTCTCCATGGCGATCTCGAGGGCTTTGTTGACCCCGATATACTTGGTCTGCTGGGGCTCCGCCGCGAAGCTCTCGTTCTCGCTCATCTCAAATACGGTCTCTTCCGGTACAGCGGGCGTCTGCGTCTCAGCCGGAGCCGCGGGCTCCACTGCGGCCGGCGCCGCAGTTTCAGCGGGTGCTTCGGTCTCAACCGGCTTCGGAGCCTCCGTCTCAAGCGGCTCTTCCGTCTCGGCGGGTGCAGCGGTCTCTTCCGGCACAGCCGTCTCGGCGGGCACGGGCGTCTCCTCCGGTACGGCCGTCTCAGCCGGGGTCTCGGACTTCGGCTCGCGCGTCTTCGTAGAACCGGGGATATAGGACTCCAGGATCGGGTACAACTTTCCCTGTACCTCACGCGGCAGAGGTAGCGTGTTGAGCTCCAGGCCCGTCACGATGCCGCCGGCGTAGGCAGCCAGGATCAGAATGATCCAAATCCACCAGAGGGAATGCTTTTTCTTTTTGGGCTGTTCGTTCATAGCGATCTCCTCTCATCATCAAGACTGAGATGTTGTATTGCCGCTCTGCCGGAACCAGGCTCTCGCCTCGTCGGCGTCGCGTCGGATCTGCCGGGACAGTTCCTCGTAGTCCTCGAATTTCACCTCGGGCCGCAGGAACTTATAAAACTCTACTCTGGCCTGACGGCCGTAGAGATTACCGGAAAATTGAAGGAGATGGGTCTCCACATTGACACGCCCCTCGTCGCTGACGGTGGGTCTTACACCGACGTTTGCCACCGCGATATGGCCGGAGCCGTCCTCAAGAAACACCTTGGCCGCATAGACGCCCCTCCGCGGGACGATGACCCCCTCGGGAAAACTCATGTTGATCGTCGGCGCGCCGAGTTTTGTCCCCAGATGATAGCCGGAGTGGACCGTGTCCTGCAGGGTGTGGGGGTGGCCCAGATATCTTGCCGCCGTCTCCATATCGCCTTCCGCAATCAGGGTGCGTATATAGGTTGAGCTCACGATCCGCCCGTCGAGGCGCACGGCCTCGATGATATCGCAGCCGATACCGCGCTCTTCACAGTAGGCCTTGAGCTTTTCCGCCGTTCCATCTCCCCGGTAGCCGAAGCAGAAATCGTGCCCCACCACGATCCAGGCAAGGCCCAGCTCCTCAATAATCGTATCTGCGAAGCGCTGCCAGGGCATCTCCATGGTGTGGCGGTTGAAGTGGATGAAGACCACATCGTCGATTCCGTAACAGCGGCGTATGATCTCCTCACGGCTGAGGGCGCTGTTGATAAGCGGAACCTCCTTCCCGAACACCAGCGTGTCGGGATGTACGTCGAAGGACAGCACCGAGGGCCTGGCCCCAATCTCTTTTGCGCGCTCCTTCGTCTTGTTCAGCAGCGCGCCGTGCCCGATATGAACCCCATCGAAAAAGCCCAGGGCGATGGCGCGTTTGAAATCCGCCATATTGTGTCAAACCTCAAAAAAGTTTTTGATCGTTGTCATGCTTCCGGCTTCCGCACGGCCGAGCATGAGAAAAGCGCCGGACTCATTATACACGCGATATACGCCGGACGCAAGCCCGGTCGGATAATTGTTCCCACAGCGGATGCGCTTTTCCTCTTCCGGCAAAGCGACGCAGGCCGTCTCCCTGGAAAAGAGACTGTCCACCGGAAGCAGGCGCTCCTCAACACGCCCCTCATCGTGAAGCCGCTGCATCTCTTCGATGCCGACCGCGTCTTCCACCGAGAAGCCGCCCGCCTCGATCCGCCGCAGCGCGCTCATACAGCCGCCGCAGCCGAGGCTCTGCCCGATGTCATGACAGAGTGTGCGGATATAGGTGCCCTTCGAACAGCGCACATCCAGAAGCCAGTCCTCCCCCTCGCGGCCCAAAAGTCTCAGCTCACGGATCGTGACGGGGCGCGCTTTGCGCTCCACCTCGCCGCCCTTACGGGCAATGTCATACAGTCGCTTGCCGCCGACGCGGACCGCAGAATACATGGGCGGGATCTGGAGCTGCTCACCCGCAAAGCGTGTGAGTGTCTTCTCCAGCTCTTCCCTTTCTATAAGGACAGGCTTTGTCTCAAGGATGTTTCCCGTTATATCCTGCGTGTCCGTTGTAAGGCCGAGACGCAGGGAGGCATGATAGCGCTTCTCATCGCGCTCGGCAAATTCCACAGCCCGCGTCGCCCGGCCGACAAAGACCACCAGCAGGCCGGTCGCCATGGGGTCGAGCGTGCCGGAGTGGCCGACACGCCGTTCATGCAAAATGCCCTTGAGCTTGCAGACCACGTCGTTGCTGGTCCAGCCGGCGTCCTTGTCGATGAGCAGGATGCCGTTCATTTCCACAAGTCCTCCGCCACGCCTACCAGCAGCTCCCGCACATGGTCGGGGCTGCCCTCCACGGTGCAGCCGGAGGCCATGGCGTGGCCGCCGCCGCCGAAGACGGCGCAGATCTCACAGCTGTTGATGCCGGGAGAAGAGCGCACCGAGACACGGCATGTCCCGTTCTCCTTCTCGCGGATGGTGATATTCAAAAGGCTGCTCTCACAGCGTCCGGCGAGACCTGCAAGATCGTCGAGGTCATCTTCGACAGCCCCGGTCTGGCGCAGCATGTCGAGCGTTACGGTGGCGACGGCGATCTTACCGTCCCTGTAAAAACGCATACCGTCATATATCATGCTCTCAAGCTTAAGCCGCGCTGCCGAAACCTTCCGGAAAAACACGGTGTTCACCGTCTGACTGTCAGCCCCATAGCGCAGCAGCTCCGAAGCCGCGCGAAAGGCGGAGGCGTTGGTGTTGGCATACTGGAAGCAGCCCGTGTCGGTGGAGAGGGCGATGTACAGAAGCGTCGCCTCCTCCGCGGTCAGATCGGCGTTCATGAACTCGATGAGCTCCAGCACGATCTCCGCGCAGGCGGCCTTCTCGCCGTGGACAAAGGTCTCCGCCGCATAGCGCGTATTCGACGGGTGATGGTCGATGCAGAGATCGACCCTGCCCTCAAAGCCCTCGCAGAACATTTTTTCCGTCGCCGTATCCACCGAAACGACATACTTCGGCTTAAACCCCTCGGGCGCGAAATACTTCCCGCAGTACGGCATCAGCCGCTTTCCGAACTCACGGTTCGGGTACAGCCAGGCCGTGCGCCCGCCGCGCCGCAGTGCGCTGCACAGAGCCGCTGCGCTTCCCGCCGTGTCCCCGTCCGGGTTTTTGTGCGTGACGATCAGGATGTTCTCATGCGTCAGCAGGCGCTTGGCGCAGTCTTTATAGTTCATCTTCCGTCTCCCCGCTCTCTCCGATGTCGAGGGAATGGATGATCTCGCTGATGTGCGCGCCGTATTCAATGCTGTGGTCCAGCTCGAAGACGAGCTCCGGCGTGTAGCGCAGATTCAGCACGCTTCCGAGCTCATGCCTGAGCCAGCCGGACGCGGATTTGAGGCCGCGACGAAACTCCTTTTCGTCCTTAAGCCCCATCACCGAAAGCCAGATCTTGCTGTAGCGCAGATCCCCCGTGGTCTCCACGCGGGTGATGCTGATCATGCCCTGCTGCACTCTCGGGTCCTTGACGTCCCGAAGTCTGGCCGACACGACGCGCTGAATATCGTCGTTGATTCTTGCGATTTTATTGGATGACATGGTTTTGCCTCCATACAAACGGGCGCCCGATCGCGCTGACCGGCGCCCGTGTATTTTTATCGTA
>CADAAM010000009.1 GCA_902785905.1 Oscillospiraceae bacterium
CAGGCGCAGGCACGACAGCCCCAACGCCGGACAGTGCGAGGCGGCCATGGCCGGGGCGCTGGGCGTGCGGCTGTGCGGCCCGGCGTCCTACTTCGGCGAACGGCATGAAAAGCCGTATATCGGGGACGACACGCGGCCGGTCGGGGCGGAGGACATCCCGAGGGCCTGCCGTATGGAGGCCGCGGGCAGTCTGCTCTGCCTGGGCCTTCTGTGCCTGATCAGACTATTGTGGGTGAGGATGCTATGAAACAGACGCATGGCGGCGACTGGGCCGGTTTTCTGGAGCAATACGGGGCGCGGCCGCTGGATTTTTCGGCGAATGTGAGCCCCCTCGGTCTGCCGGAGGGCGTGCGCGCGGCTGCTGTCCGGGCGCTGGACAGAGCGGCTTTGTACCCGGACCCCCGGTGCCGGACCCTGCGCCGGAGTCTCGCCGCCTTTTACAAAGTTCCGGCCGAAAACATCGTCTGCGGCAACGGGGCGGCAGACCTGATCTACAGGCTCTGCCGTCTGCTCAGGCCCCGCCGCGCGCTGGTCACGACCCCGGGCTTTACGGAGTACGAGCGGGCGCTGGAGAGCGTCGACTGCTCCGTTTCGCGCTTTGCGCTCTCGGAGTCCGAGGGCTTTCGCCTCTCCGCCGGGGACTTTGCCCGTGCGGTCACGGAGGGGACGGAGCTTGTCTTCCTGTGCAATCCCCATAACCCCACGGGTCTGCTCCTGTCAAAGGCGGAGCTGACGCTCATTCTGGACGCCTGTCGGGCGGCGGGGGCCGTGCCGGTGCTGGACGAGTGCTTTATGGACTTTGTCCCGGAGCCCGCGGCGTACAGCATGGTCGGCGCGCTTGCTTCCCGGCCGGAGCTCATCGTATTGAAAGCCTTCACCAAGACCTACGGCATGGCGGGGCTGCGCCTCGGCTACGCCCTCTGCGGGGACGGGGACCTCGCCGAAAGGCTGCGGCAGGGGGACCAGCCCTGGCCCGTCTCCCTGATCGCGCAGGAGGCCGGGATCGCCGCCCTGGAGGAGAGCTCGTATGCGGACACGCTGCGCTCGCTCATCGGGCGGGAGAGGGACACGCTGCGCCGGGGGCTTGAAGGCCTCGGCCTGAGGGTCATCCCCGGCGGGGCAAACTTCCTGCTGTTTTATACGGAGGATGCGGCCCTGTGCGAAAAGCTGCGCGACCGCGGGATTTTGCTGCGCGACTGCGGGCAGATGCCGGGGCTGCGGGCGGGCTGGCTGCGGACGGCGGTGCGCACGCCGGAGGAAAACGCGGCCCTGCTCAAAGCGATCGGGGAGGTGCTGGAACGTGGCTGAGTGCATCATGGTACAGGGCACCATGTCCGGCGCGGGGAAGAGCCTGCTGGTCACGGCGCTCTGCCGCATCTTCGCGCGGCAGGGCCTGCGGGCGGCGCCCTTCAAGAGCCAGAACATGGCCCTCAACAGCTTCGTCACCCCGGACGGGCTGGAGATCGGCCGGGCCCAGGCGGTGCAGGCGGAGGCGGCGGGCCTCGCCTGCGACGTGAGGATGAACCCCATCCTGCTCAAGCCCGCCTCGGACACCGGCAGCCAGCTCATCGTCATGGGCGAGGTGCGCGGGCACTATGACGCCGCCGCGTATTTTCAAATGAAGCGCGGCCTGATCCCGGTGATCCTGGACGCCTATCGCAGTCTCGCGCGGGAAAACGACGTCATCGTCGTCGAGGGCGCGGGCTCCCCGGCGGAGATCAACCTGCGCGAGGACGACATCGTGAACATGGGCCTTGCGGAGCTGATCGACGCGCCCGTGCTGCTGACCGGGGACATCGACCGGGGCGGCGTGTTCGCGCAGCTCTACGGGACGCTCGCCCTGCTGCGGGAGGACGAGCGGCGGCGCGTGTGCGGGACGGTGATCAACAAGTTTCGCGGGGACATCGCGCTGCTGCGGCCGGGACTTACGCAGCTCGAGGAGCTGACAAAGCTGCCGGTGCTCGGCGTCGTGCCGTGGATAAAGGCGGAGATCGACGACGAGGACAGCCTCTCCCCGCGGCTCTCGAGCCGGGGGGAGAGACGGGCGCTGGATCTCGCGGCAATCAGACTGCCGCACATCGCAAACTTTACGGACTTTTCGCCCCTTGAGCAGCACCCGGCCCTCTCCCTGCGCTATGTGCGGCGGAGGGAAGAGCTCGGCGAGCCGGACATGCTTCTGCTGCCGGGGACCAAGAACACGATCGACGATCTTCTCTGGCTGCGCGAGAGCGGCCTTGCCGACGCGCTCTGCCGTCTGCACCGGGCGGGGACGCCGGTGCTCGGCGTGTGCGGGGGCTATCAGATGCTGGGCAGACGCCTCTCCGACCCCGAGGGCGTCGAGCGCCGGGGGGCGTATGAGGGCCTTGGCCTTCTGCCCTGCGAGACCGTCTTCACCCGGGCCAAGACCCGGACGCGTCGGACGGCGGTCTGCGCGGCGGGCGCGTTTGCGGGCGCGGCGCTCGAGGGCTATGAGATCCACATGGGCGTCACCCGCGGCACAGCCCCGCCCTTCTGCCGCCTGGAGGACGGGACGGCGGACGGCGCGGCCGGGGACAACGTGTACGGTACTTACCTGCACGGGCTCTTCGACAGCGGAGAGCTGACCGCGCGGCTCGCGTCCTTCCTCGCCGAACGAAAGGGGATCGAAGTTCCCCGCGTGGTCCCCGAAAACCGCGCCGCGTACCGGCAGCGGCAGTATGAGATTTTGGCCGACGCGGTGGAAGAGAGCCTTGATATGAAGGCCATACGGAGAGCAATGGAGGCGTATGCCCATGACGACAAGACCCGATGAGATCGAGAGGGAGAGCTTCGCCCTCATCCGCTCGGAGCTGCGGGCGCGGGACGTCCCGACCGAGCCCGAAAACGAGGCCGTGATCCTGCGCTGCATCCACGCGAGCGCCGATTTCGACTACGCGGAGAATCTGCGCTTTACGCCCCACGCCGTGCGTCTGGGCGTCGAAGCGCTCAGAAACGGCGCGGGCGTCGTGACCGACACCAATATGGCGAAGGCGGGCGTCAGCGGGCGTGGCCTTGCAAGGCTCGGCGGGGAGCTTTTCTGCTTCATGGCGGAGCCCGAGATCGCGGCGCTTGCGAAGGCCGGGGGGACTACCCGCGCCGCGGCGGCCATGCGCCATGCGGCGCAGCGCTGCCCATCGGCGGTCTATGCCGTCGGAAACGCCCCGACCGCCCTGCTCACGCTCGCAGAGCTCATACGGGACGGCCTGCGGCCCGCGCTGGTCATCGCCGTGCCGGTGGGCTTTGTAAACGTCGTGGAGAGCAAGGAAAAAATCTTCGAGACCTGCCGGGCCTGCGGCGTCCCGGCCATCGCCGCCATGGGCCGCAAGGGCGGCAGCAGCATCGCCGCCGCGGTCTGCAACGCGCTGATCTACACGGCGGCGGACATGCTGGACCCCGGGGAGAGAGGATGGACGTGATGGAAAAGCATTATCAGTTTGTACAAAACCGCGCCTGCGAGTATTTTCCCTGCCATGAGGGGATCGCGGAGGAGGACTTCAACTGCCTGTTCTGCTACTGCCCGCTCTACGCCCTCGGCGAGGGCTGCGGCGGCAGCTTCCGCTATACCGGGGCGGGGATCAAGAGCTGCGACGGGTGCGCGTTTCCGCATATCAGAGAGAACTATCAGAAGGTGACGGCGCGCTTTCCCGAGCTTGCGCGTCTCGCGGCGAGAAAAGAGAACAGCGATGGATGATGAACGCTATGTCCGCTGCGGGGCAAAGCGCCTGCGCCGGGGCTATACCACCGGCACCTGCGCGGCCCTGGCGGCGGCGGGGGCGGCGGAGCTGCTGCTGACGGGCAGAGCGCCGGAAATGCTCTCCCTGCTGACGCCGGGCGGCCTATGCGTCGAGCTGAGGCCGGAGGGACTTATCATGGACGGCGAGAGCGCCGTCTGCGCGGTGCGAAAGGACGCGGGGGACGACCCCGACGTCACCGACGGCATCCTGATCGTCGCCCGTGTCTCCCGCCGGGAGCGGGGGATCAAACTCGAGGCCGGGGAGGGGATCGGGCGCGTGACGAAGCCGGGGCTTGACCGGGAGGTCGGCGAGGCCGCGATCAACAGCGTGCCGCGCAAAATGATCCGGGCAGCCCTCGAGACCGTGTGCGCCGGGGCGGGCTTCGGCGGGGGCCTGACCGTCACGCTCTCCGTACCCGGCGGGGCGGAGCTTGCAAAAAAGACCTTCAACCCGCAGCTCGGGATCGAGGGCGGCATCTCCATCCTCGGCACCTCCGGGATCGTCGAGCCGATGAGCGAGCGGGCCCTGGTGGACACCATCGCCCTGGAGATAAGGCAGGCGGCGGCCTCCGGCTCCGACGCGCTCGTCCTGACGCCCGGAAACTACGGCATGGATTACCTGCGCGAACAGCTCCCGGCCCTGAAGAACATCCCCGCCGCGAAGTGCTCCAACTTCATCGGAGACGCGGTGGATATCGCCGTGACGGAGGGGCTGCGGGACGTCCTGCTCGTCGGACATGTCGGCAAGCTCGTCAAGCTCGCGGGCGGGATCATGAACACCCATTCCCGCACCGCCGACTGCCGGCGGGAGCTGTTCTGCGCCCACGCTGCCCTCTGCGGCGCGGGGAGAGAGACCTGCCGGGAGCTCATGGAGCAGGTCAGCGCGGACGGCTGCCTCGCCGTGCTGGAGAAGGCTTGCCTGCGGGAAGCCGTCATGGAGAGCCTGCTGCCGGAGATCCAGGCCCATCTTGACAGGCGCGCCGGCGGCGCGCTGCGGATCGGGGCGATCCTGTTTTCCAATGTGTACGGCCTGCTGGGCGAGACGGCGGGCGTGAAGGAGCTGGGCTTTTGGCGGAGGGAGAGGACATGAGAGAGGGCTTTGCCTTCACGGCGTTTACCGCGCGGGGTCAGGCCCTGGCGGAGACACTGCGCAGAGAGCTCGGCGGGACGCTGCGCGGGGCCGACCTGCCCCTCGCCGCGTGGACGGCGGCGGAATTTCCGAAGCGGGAGGCGCTGATCTTCGTCGGCGCCGCGGGCATCGCGGTCCGCGCTGTCGCCCCGCACATCCAAAGCAAGGCGGCGGACCCCGCCGTCCTGTGCCTGGACGAGACGGGCCGCTTCGTGATCCCGCTGCTGTCCGGCCATCTGGGCGGGGCCAATGCGCTTGCCCGCCGGATCGCGGCGCTCACGGGCGGGACGGCGGTCGTCACCACCGCGACTGATATAAACGGCGCGTTTGCGGTGGACCTCTGGGCCAAAAAGCAGGGGATGAGCGTTCTGCGGCCGGAGGGCATCCGGGCGGTATCCGCCGCCGTGCTGCGGGGGGAGGATGTGAGCCTGTACTGTCCCTGGCCCGTCGCCGGGGAGAGGCCCGCCCATGTGCGTCTGACCGAGAGCCTCGTGGACGCGGCGGCGCTGGTCTCTTACCGGGAGACGGGGACGGACGCCCTGCAGCTTATCCCCCGCGTGCTGACGGTCGGGATCGGGTGCAGGCGCGGGACGGAGGCGGAGACGCTGGAGCGGGAGCTTGCGCGCTTCTGCGGCGCGCGCGGCGTGCTGCCCGGGGCGATCATACGCGCGGCGACGATCGAGCTCAAGCGGGACGAGGCGGGGCTTTCGCGCTTCTGCGAAAAGCGCGGATGGCCGCTCACGTTCTACAGCGCTTCGGCGCTGCGGGACGTCCCCGGCGATTTTACGCCCTCGCGCTTCGTGGAGGCGCAGACCGGCGTGGACAATGTCTGCGAGCGGGCGGCGGTCCTGTGCGGCGGGACGCTGGTCGAGAAAAAATACGCCGCGAACGGGGTGACCTTCGCGCTGGCGGAGGCGGAGCCCGCGCTGGATTGGAGCTGGTGAAATGGGAAAATGTTATCTTGTCGGCATCGGGCCGGGGGACGCGGCGAACATGACCGGGGCCGCCCGCGCGGCCCTGGAGGAGGCGGAGCTCATCTGCGGCTACACGCGCTATGTGGACTTGCTCAGGCCCCTTTTCCCGGGAAAGCGCTTCCATGCCACCGGCATGACCGGCGAGCTGGAGCGCTGCCGCTTCTGTCTCGAGCGCGCGTCCGAGGGCCTTTGCTGCGCCCTCGTGTGCAGCGGGGACGCGGGCGTCTACGGCATGGCGGGCCCGGCGCTGGAGCTGGGCGCGGCTTACCCGGGGGCGGAGATCATCGTGATCCCCGGCGTCACGGCGGCGGTCTCGGGCGCGGCCCTGCTGGGCGCGCCGCTGGGCCACGATTTCTGCGTGATCTCCCTGTCCGACCGCCTGACCGACTGGGCCGTGATCGAAAAGCGCCTGCGTCTGGCAGCCGAGGGGGACTTCGCGCTGTGCCTGTATAACCCCGCGTCCCGGCACCGGCCGGACTTTCTGCGCCGCGCCTGCGACGTGCTGCTGGAGCACAAGGCGGCGGAGACGGTCTGCGGCCTTGCGCGGAACATCGCCCGCGAGGGGGAGAGCGTCCGCATCCTGAGTCTCAAAGAGCTCAGAGACGCGCAGGCGGACATGTTCACGACCGTCTTTGTCGGCGCGTCCTCCACAAAGCAGATCGGGGAGCGCATGGTGACGCCCCGGGGGTACCGGACATGAGGATCGTGATCTTCGGCGGCACCAGCGAGGGGCGGCGATTGTCCGAACGGCTCGCGGAGCTGGGCGCGGCGCTCACCGTCTGCGTGGCGAGCGACTACGGACGGGAGGAACAGGGGGAAATCCCCGGCGTGAGCGTCCGGGTCGGCCCCCTGGACGCGGAGGAAAAGCGGGCGCTGTTAGAGGACGCCGCCCTCTGCGTGGACGCGACCCACCCCTATGCCAAACACATCAGCGAGACGGTCAGGGCCGCCTGCGAAGCGGCGGGCGTGCCGCTGCTGCGGCTCAAGCGGGACGAGAGCGAGACGGCGGGCGCGCGTGTCTTTGCCGACGCCGCCGGGGCAGCCCAATGGCTTTCCCGGCGGGAGGGAAACGTCCTGCTCACCACCGGGGCGAAAGAGCTCGCGGCCTACGCTGCCCTGAGACCGGAGCGGCTCTTCCCGCGCGTCCTGCCCTGCCGGGAGAGTCTCGCCGCCTGCGAGGCGCTGGGCGTCCCGCACCGGAACATCATCGCCATGCAGGGGCCCTTTTCCCAAGAGATGAACGCGGCGACCATCCGGCAGTACGCGATACGCTACCTTGTCAGCAAGGACGGGGGCGGCGCGGGGGGCTTTCGGGAGAAGGCGGCCGCCGCGCGGGAAACCGGGGCGGAACTGCTGGTGCTCAGCCGCCCGCGCGAGGACGGGCTGAGCTATGAAGAAGTCTTAACGCGCTGCGCGGAGGCGCTGCGCGCTCACAGCGAAGAAAGAGGGGGAGAGAGAACATGAGAAGGTTTTATTTTGGCGTTTTCATCCTGTGCCTGGCGGCGCTGCTGCTCGGCGCGCCCGCTTCGGCGGACGGCCCGGCCGTGGCGGACGCCTCCCAGATGACAACGGTGGAAGAGGTGGTCGAGCCTGGCATGGTGCCGGTCTATCCCGAGAGCCTGCGGGACGGGGACTACCCGGTGGAGCTCAGGTGCAGCTCCTCCATGTTCCGCGTCACAGAGGCGGTGCTGCATGTGCGCGGCGGGGAGATGAGCGCGACGCTCTACATGCACAGCAAAAGCTACCTCTTCGTCTACCCCGGCACGGCGC
The DNA here is from genome assembly GCA_902785905.1 of Oscillospiraceae bacterium. Classification (GTDB taxonomy): domain Bacteria; phylum Bacillota; class Clostridia; order Oscillospirales; family Oscillospiraceae; genus Limivicinus. The sequence goes on from CADAAM010000009.1 coordinate 7,625, forward strand.
CGGAGGCTGACGCGGCCCCCGAGGCCGAGCGCGTCCCCTTTGAAGAGAGCGGAGAGGGGGAGGGCAGCTTCACCATCCCCGTCGCGGCGCTGGACGCGGGCGTGCCCTGCGCGGCCTACAGCCGCAGCAAGGAGCTCTGGTACGACAGGACTCTGCTGTTCCGGGCGGACTCCCTGCCGGAGGAGGCCTTCCGGGAGGGCTTTTTCGTGACGGCGGAGAGCCTGGGACTGGAGGACGGAGACTATACCGTGTCCGTCAGTCTCAGCGGCGGCTCGGGCCGGGCGAGGGTTGAGTCCCCCTGCGCGCTTTGGGTCGAGGGGGGACAGGCCTTCGCGCGTATCGTCTGGGGCAGCAAAAACTATGATCTCATGTGCGTCGGGGACAAAGAGTTTACACCGGTCAATGCGGAGGGAAACTCTGTATTTGAAATCCCCGTGACGCGCTTTGACCGGCCCATGGCGGTCAAGGCCAGGACCGTCGCCATGAGCGAGCCGCACCTGATCGACTACACGCTGCGCTTCGCGTCCGACAGTCTGGAGCGGGGCGCATGAGGCGGGGCCTGTCGCTTCTGCTTGCCCTGCTGTGCCTCGCGCTCAGCGCCTGCGCGGCGGAGAATAAAGCCCGGACGGGGGATGAACCCGTCGGGGAGCTGGCCCTTGCCTATGCCGAGCAGTACCGCGTCGAATACTATGAGGGCGGGGCGGCCCTGCTCACGGTCGCGGGGCGGGAGCAATATCTGCTCCTGACGGACGGCGCACCCGTGCCACCGGGGCTGGAGGCGCTGACGGTTATCCCCGTCCCGGTGGAGCGCGCGTACCTCGCGAGCTCCTCGGCGGGGGACCTGTTTCTGCGCCTCGGCGCGCTGGAGAACGTGCGCTGCACGGCCACCGCGCCGGAGAGCTGGCGCGTCCCGGAGCTGAGGCAGGCCGAAGAGGAGGAGCGCGTGCTCTACGCGGGCAAGTACAGCGCGCCCGACTATGAGCTGCTGCTCGAGGAGGGCTGCGATCTGGCCCTCGAGAACACCATGATCCTCCACGCCCCGGAGACGCGGGAGAAGCTGGAGGCCCTGGGCTTTCCCGTGCTGGTGGAGTATTCCAGCTATGAGCCCCGCCCCCTCGGGCGGGTCGAGTGGATCAAGCTCTACGGGCTTTTGACCGGGCGGCTGCGGGAGGCGGAGGACTTCTTTAAGCGCCAGGAGCAGACGCTCGCGGCGGCGACGGCGGAGGAGAGCAGCGGCAGGACCGTCGCCTTCTTCCATCTGAGCGCAAACGGCGGCGCGGTCGTGCGGAAGAAGGCCGATTACGTCACGCGCATGATCGAGCTTGCGGGCGGCGAGAGCGTGTTCACCGCGCTTCCGGGCGAGGAAAACGCCCTGTCCACCGTGACCATCCAGACCGAATCCTTCTATACCCAGGCGCGAAACGCCGACGTGCTGATCTACAACAGCACCGTGGCGGGGGAGATCGGGACGCTTGAGGACTTTTTGAAGCTCAGCCCCCTGCTCGGGGAGTTTCGCGCGGTGAGAGAGGGCCGGGTCTGGTGTACGGAGCAGAGCATGTTCCAGCGCTCGTCCGCCGCGGCGGACATCATCGCGGACTTCCGCGAGCTTTTGCGCGACGAGCCGGATGAGAGCGCACTGCGCTATTTTCACAGACTGAAATGAGGGCTGCGGGATGAACGGGCAAAACAGAAGATACGCGCTCTGCTTTGCGCTGCTGACGGCGGGGCTGCTGGTGCTCGCGGCGCTGAACCTGACGACCGGCAGCAGCCGCCTGAGCGTGTCGGAGGTGCTGGCGGCGCTGGGGCCCGGGCAGAGCGGGAGCGCGGCGGCGGGCGTCGTGCGCCAGATCCGCCTGCCGCGCCTCGCGGCGGCGGCCCTGCTCGGCGGGGCGCTGAGCGTGTCGGGCTTTCTGCTGCAGAGCTTTTTCGCCAATCCCATCGCGGGGCCCTTCGTGCTGGGCGTCTCCTCGGGGGCAAAGCTCATGGTCGCCCTGTGCATGATCTTCTGCCTCAGCCGTGGCCTTGCGATCAGTTCCGCCGGGATGATCGCCGCCGCCTTCTGCGGGGCGCTGCTCGCGATGGGCTTTGTGCTGCTCGCCTCCGCGCGTCTGCGGGGCATGGGCATGCTCATCGTCTGTGGGGTCATGGTTGGGTATATCTGCTCGGCCGTGACGGAGATCGCCGTCGCCTTTGCCGACGACGCCAACATCGTCAATCTCCACCACTGGTCGCAGGGCAGCTTCTCCGGCATCGGGTGGGACGATCTCGCCGCCGCCGCGCTGACGGTGGCCGCCGCGCTGGCCTGCTCGCTGCTGCTCGCCAAGCCCATGGACGCCTGCCGTCTCGGGGAGGGCTACGCCCGCAGCATGGGGGTCAATATCCGGCGCTACCGCACGGCGCTGATCCTCACGTCCAGCGTCCTGTCCGCCTGTGTGACGGCCTTCGCGGGGCCCGTCTCCTTTGTCGGGATCGCGGTGCCGCAGCTCATGAAGCGGCTGTTTAAGAGCGCAAAGCCCCTGCTGATGATCCCGGCCTGCTTTCTCGGCGGCGGCGTGTTCTGCCTGTTCTGCGACCTGCTGGCGCGCATCCTCTTCGCGCCGACGGAGCTGTCCATCAGCTCGGTGACCGCGGTGTTCGGCGCGCCGGTCGTGATCCGGGTGCTGCTGAGCCGGAGAAGGGAGGCGGAGGAATGAGCGGAACCATCCTGGAGACGCAGGCGCTCTCGGTCGGCTACGGCGGCAGGGCGGTTGCGAAGGGGATCGACCTGCGCCTGGAGGCCGGGCAGATCCTCTGCCTGATCGGCCCGAACGGCGCGGGCAAGTCCACGCTGCTCAAGACCCTGATGCGCCGCCTCCCCGCCGTCGAGGGCAGCATACGCCTGAACGGGCGGGAGCTCGGCGCGATCCCGGAGCGGGAGCTTGCCCGGACATGCGCTGCGGTGCTGACAGGCAGACCCGCGCCGGAGCTCATGCGCTGCGGGGAGATCGTCGCGCTGGGGCGCTACCCCTACACGGGGCGGCTCGGCCTGCTGACGGCGGAGGACCGCGCCGTGGCGGAGAGCTGCATGGACATGACCGGCACAGGCGCGCTGCGGGACGAGGACTTCACCCGACTCAGCGACGGGCAGCGCCAGCGCGTCCTGCTCGCGCGGGCACTCTGCCAGCAACCGAAGCTGCTGCTGCTTGACGAGCCCATCAGCTTTCTGGACATACGCCACAAGCTGGACTTTCTGCTGCTGCTGCGGGAGCTTGCCGACCGGCAGAAGCTCGCCGTCGTGCTGAGCATGCACGAGCTGGAGCTGGCAAAAAAAATCCCCGACCGCATCCTGTGCCTCAAAAACGGACAGGTCGACCGGGAGGGGAGACCGGATGAAATTTTCACCGGGGACTATATCCGCCGCCTCTTCGACGTGGACGAGAGAAGCTACGAGCGCGTCTGCGGCGGCGACGCGCCCTTCTGAAAAACCGCCGCCTGCGATCTGATCGCAGGCGGCGGTTTAACTTACAGCAGGCCGCCGATGCGGACGAAGAGGGGGGCGAAGACCAGGGCCACGACGGTCATCAGCTTGATGAGGATGTTGAGCGACGGGCCCGACGTGTCCTTGAAGGGATCGCCCACGGTATCGCCCACGACGGCCGCCTTGTGCGCCGAGGAGCCCTTGCCGCCGTGGTGGCCCTCCTCGATATACTTCTTGGCGTTGTCCCACGCGCCGCCGGCGTTGGACATGAAGATCGCGAGCAGCACGCCCGTGACGAGCGAGCCCGCGAGCAGGCCGCCCAGCGCCTCCGGGCCGAGCAGAATGCCCACCAGCAGGGGCGCCGCCACCGCCATCGCGCCGGGGACGATCATCTCATGCAGGGCGGCTCTCGTGGAGATCTCCACGCAGGCGCCGTACTGCGGCTTGCTCTCGCCCTCGAGGATGCCGGGGATCTCGCGAAACTGCCGCCGCACCTCCTCGATCATCTTGTACGCCGCCTTGGACACCGAGTCCATGGTCATGGCCGAGAAGGCGAAGGGCAGCATCCCGCCGACGAGCAGGCCGATCACGACGTTCGGCGTCAGAATGTCGATGGACGAGAGCCCCACCTCCTGCGCGTAAGAGACAAACAGGGCCAGGGCCGTGAGCGCCGCCGAGCCGATGGCGAAGCCCTTGCCCATGGCGGCGGTGGTGTTGCCCACCGCGTCGAGCTTGTCGGTGATCTCGCGCACATGGGGGTCGAGGCCGCTCATCTCCGCGATGCCGCCGGAATTGTCCGCGATGGGCCCGTAGGCGTCCACCGCGACGGTGATGCCCGTGGTGGAGAGCATGCCGACGGCCGCCAGCGCAATGCCGTAGAGATTGCCCGTGACCCGGTAGGAGACATAGATGCCGACGCAGATGAGCAGGATGGGGACCCAGGTGCTCATCATGCCGACGGCGATGCCGCTGATGACCGTGGTGGCGGAGCCGGTCTCGGACTGGTCGGCGATGCGCTTGACGGAGCTGTAGTCGCCGGAGGTGTAGACCTCGGTCATGTAGCCGATCACGAGGCCCACGAGGATGCCCGCGATGATGGGCAGGGAGAAATAGACCTTGCCGAAGAAGACGAGACTCAGCGGCACGGACAAGGCCGCGACGAGGCCCGCTGAGACATAGGAGCCGGTCTTGAGCGCGGCGTGGGGGTTTGCGTCGTCCTTACCCCTGACGAAGAAGGTGGCGAGGATGGAGGCCGCGACCCCGACGGCGGCGATGAACAGGGGATAGACCGCGCCCGCGCCCTCAAAACGCCCCGCGACGGCCACGCCCAGGGTCAAAGCGGAGATCAGCGCGCCGACATAGCTCTCGAAGAGGTCCGCGCCCATGCCCGCCACGTCGCCCACGTTGTCGCCCACGTTGTCCGCAATGACGGCGGGGTTGCGGGGGTCGTCCTCGGGGATGCCGACCTCCACCTTGCCGACGAGGTCCGCGCCCACGTCCGCCGCCTTGGTGTAGATGCCGCCGCCCACGCGGGCGAACAGCGCGATGGACGACGCGCCCAGCGAGAAGCCGAAGAGGATGCTGTAGCTGCCGGTGACGAGATAGATGAGGCTGCACCCCAGAAGCCCGAGGCCCACCACGCACATGCCCATGACCGAGCCGCCGGAGAACGCCACCGCGAGGGCGCGGTTCATGCCGCCCTCGGAGGCCGCCTGGGCGGTGCGGACGTTGGCGCGCGTGGCGACCTTCATGCCGAAGAAGCCCGCGAGGATGGAGAAGCCCGCGCCGAGCAGAAAGCACAGCGCCGTGAGCCATGCGTTATCCCCGATGAACAGGCCGATCAGCAGAAACAGCGCCGCGATGAACACGACGAGGATGCGGTACTCCGCCTTCAAAAAGGCGTCGGCCCCCTCGGCAATGGCGGCGGCGATCTCCCGCATGCGCTCGTTTCCGGCTTCGGCCTTTGCGACAAAGGCCGCCTTGTATGCCGCGAACAGCAGCGCGCAGACCGCGAGCACGGGTGTGATATACAGATAGACGCTCATGTTCAGTCTCCTCCCTGTGCGCCGTGCAAAAGGCGGCGCCCTCTTTTGTACAGTTTAACGCATGGGTCCGGAGAAATCAAGACCGGTTTACAGAATCATGGTGCAAAATGCACAAAAAACATGCGGTCCGCAAGGCTGTCAGGGGAGGGCGGCGCGGCCCTCGCGCCCCTGCTGCGGCGGGTTGCACGGCGTCTCACGGGCGCTCTTTTTTTATGGCGGGAAAGCCCGCGCTCTCTTGCATTTTTCGGGAACAGACTGTATAATCATCCGATGGCAGCATGCAGCGCCGCCCGGAGGCCGTGCGGAAGGCCCGGGCGCTCCGCCTGCCATGCATAAGAGATTCTGATTTGATTCGGGTGATAGGATGAATCAGTACATCAGCTTCTCCAATTACTCACCGGCGGCTGACATTGTGGTGGCAGCCGTCTGCTTTGTGATGCTCATTCTGGTCTTCTTCTCCAACATCAGCCGCACGCGCAGCTTCAAGCTCTTTGTCGACATGGTCGTGCTGGTGCTGTTGGCCGCCTGGACGGACATCACGTTTTATACGCTGGCCGCCATGCCGTCGTTTGCGTATGTCGCAAACTGGACGCGCTGCGTGTACCACGCCCTGCTGCTGCTGATCTTCGTGTACTATGTCGCCTATATCTGCGAAGTCACCCGCTACGAAAAGCAGAAGGTTTTCCTCCTGGCCGCAAACCTCATGCTGCTCGTCGCGCTGGGGGCGGATATTGTCACGACCGCACAGGGGGTGAGCTTTTTCCTGGACGACGAGGGCATACACTTTGTCAGGCGCGGCATCTTCATCTACGCCTATCTGGGTTATACGATCCTTTGCGTCTATCTCGTGGCCCGGGTGCGGATGAGGCTGTACCGGCGCGTCATGTTCGGCTTTTACGGGACGATCGCGGTCTCGTTCAGCATACTGGTCATGCAGGGGCTGAGCGATCAGACCTCCTTTACGGTCGCCTCGCTCCTGCTGCCCGTGGTGGCCATGATGTATGTGCTCCACTCCAATCCCTATGACGCGCAGCTCGGCACGAACGACGCCGCGGCCATGCAGGACTTCGTGCGCTATTGCAGCGAAAAGAAGCTGGACTTCATTATTCTGAGCCTGTATATGAGGGAGTTTGACGAGGAGGGGAAGCAGGTCCCCGAGCAGCTGCAGGCAAGCGTGCGGGAGTTTACCTACCGCCTCGTCAAAAACGGGAGACTGTTCAAGGTCGGCCGGGGACACATGATCCTGATCTTCCTGAAAAAACACTATCCGGACTGCGAAAAGAAAATCCGGGAAATCGAGGAGGCGTTTTATCCGCTCTACGATCAGTACGGCTATGACTATAAGATCGTAATCGGCGGCTCCGCGGACGATATCAGCCGGAAGAACGAGTATGTCGACTACATCCGCAACATCCACCGGACGATGGCGGAGTGTACCATCCATCGGGTCAATGACGAGGACGTCGCCGCGTTCAGGCAAAACGACTATATCCTCCGGGAGCTGGCGGACATCTACCGCCGGGGCGATCTTGACGATCCGCGCGTGCTGGTGTACGGTCAGCCGGTGCTGAATGTCAGGACCGGACAGTATGACACGGCGGAGGCGCTGATGCGGCTGAACCTGAAGGAGCTGGGCGTCGTCTGTCCCGACCGCTTCATCCGCCTGGCGGAGGAGCAGGGCTATATCCACACGCTGACGGAGATCATCCTCCACAAGACCTGCCGTGCCATCCGGGAGTTCTGCGACGCGGGCTGTGTCATCCGGCGCATCTCGGTCAACGTCTCCGTGAAGGAGCTGAAGGACGAGGGCTTCTGCGGCGACATCATCGACATCATCCGCAAAAACGGCATCTCCGGTGACAAGATCGCCATCGAGCTGACCGAGTCGCAGAACGAGGGCGACTTCATGCTGATGAAGCAGAAGATCGACGAGCTGAAAAAGTACGGCATCAAGTTTTATCTGGACGATTTCGGCACGGGCTACTCCAATATGGAGCGCATCATGGAGCTGCCCTTCGACATCATCAAGTTTGACCGCTCCCTGGTCGTCGCCTCCGGCGCGGAGAAGCGCTCGCGGAAGATGGTGGCCAATCTCGCCAACATGTTCGCCGTCATGGATTACTTCGTGCTGTATGAGGGCGTCGAGAAGGACGCGGACGAGGCGATGTGCCGCGACATGTCCGCGGCCTATCTCCAGGGCTTCAAGTATTCCAGACCCGCGCCGATCACCAAGCTCAAGGACTATCTGAGCAGGGACGTAGGCTGAGACGCCGCCCCGGCCTGTCATTGCGCACCGGTGATAAGAAACGGACTTTGCCCGTAATCCAAGCCCGCGGCTTGACAAAACGGATGTGTCCGTCTATAATAACAGTGAAGAGCAAACCACGCACACGGTTGGCTCCTCAAAGAGTGGTTTTCATTTTGTGGCCAAGCCACAAAAACTGCCGTCACTTTAGCGGAGTGGCGGCAGATTTTTTATCGTGCTGTGTCCTTGCCTTCGCGGAAGTCTTCCGGACGATAATCGTCACGGTATACTTTCCTATGTGAAAGGTCAGACGCATACGCATCACCCCCTTTCGGGAATGATGGATCCAACCGCCTGCGTGTGTATGTTTACTCTTCACCGTCCCTTATGGGTGGATTTATTTTACATAATATGACGCCGTTTGTCAACGGATTTCGCCCGACGGCACGACGCGCGCCCGGCATATCCGCCCCGGCGAATGCGCAGAAACGCCCCTTTCGGGGCGTGATTTTTTTCACGTTTGGGGACTGTTCAAGCGCGGGAGAACATGATATACTGATTCAGTATAGAAATACATTCGTTTTCACGTCACCGGCCATAAAGGAGGACACCATGAAGCGCATCTCCAGACGCAAGCCCCTCGCGTGCCTGCTGCTTGTGCTCGCGTTTGTTCTGTCCGCCGCCTGCGCGGCCCCGGCGGGCGGGAAGGAGGCAAACGCAAAGGACAGCGAAGCCCAGCTTGATACCTCGCACTTTCTCGTCGCGGTGGAGGACGAGCCGGACACCGTGGACTTTCAGTGTACCTCCATCCACTACACGGTGGCGCAGAACGTCTTCAACCGCCTGGTGGAGATGGAGAGCGACGATAACGGCGACATGATGATCCTGCCGTCCCTGGCGGAATCCTGGGAGGTCTCCGACGACGGGCGGACCTATACCTTCCGCCTGCGCGAGGGCGTACAGTTCAGCAACGGCTCCCACCTGACGGCGGAGGATGTGGAATATACCTTCCACCGCCTGCTGACCCATCCCGACTCCTGCAACCGCGACATCGCCGACGGGATCCTCGGCGCGGCGGCGCTGGAGCGCGGCGAGACCGACGTGCTGGAGGGCTTTCGGATTTTGAACGAACGGGAATTTTCCGTCACGCTCGAGCAGCCCTTCGCGGCCTTCCTCGCGTGCCTGTCCATGCCCGGCGCGTCCATACTCGACCGGGAGACGACGGAGGCGGCGGGGGATCGCTTCGGCACAGACCCCGCCTGGACGGTGGGGACCGGCTCCTTCATCCTCAAGGAGTGGACGCCGGGGGTAGGCCTGATCCTGACCACGAACCCCGACTGCTGGCAGGGCGCGCCCCGCTGCGAGGGGCTTGACCTGCGCTTCATCACCGATTCCAAAGAGATACGCCGTATGTTTGAGCGCGGGGAGATCGACGTGCTGGATCTGGACGAGGCGGGCAACACCGCGGAGTTTTTCCTCCACGGGGATATCTATCGGGACAGGCTTTTCTCCGTGCCGCGCATCGGCATCACCTATATCGCCCTCAACGAGAGCATCAGGCCCCTGGACGACGTCCGGGTGAGAAAGGCCATGCAGCTCTCGCTGGACCGCGCCATGCTGCTGACGGCGGTCTACGGCGGGCGCGGCAGCGTCGAAAACGGCATCTACCCCCACGGGCTTTACGGCTTCAACCCCGATCTGCCGGAGATCCCCTTTGACCCGGAGGCGGCGAGGGAGCTGCTGGCCGACGCCGGGTATCCCGCGGGCTTCGACCTGACGGTGAGCGTCAACTCCTCCTCCACCCGCTGGGAGATGTCGGTGCTGCGGCTGGCCGCCTCCATGTGGGAGAAGATCGGCATCCGCACGAGCATCGAAGTGCTGGACGAGGGCGAGTTCATGCGCCTGAGAAAGAGCGGGCAGCTCGCCTGCTACACCGCACTGTGGACGGCGGACTTCAACGACCCGGACAACTTTATCTATACCTTCTTCGGCAACAGTGAGAACACGCGCTTCCGCAGCCTCTGCTACCCGAGGACGGACGTGATGGAGCGGGTGCAGAAGGCCCGCGCCATCGCAGACCCCGAGGCGCGCATCGCGGAGTACCGGGAGCTCGAGCGCACCATCGTCCAGGAGGACGCCGCCTGGATCCCCCTGTATTCGAGACTGCGCTATTACGTCACGAGCGAGCGGCTGGAGGGCATCTGCGCCTCCTGGAACGGCTCGGTCAAGAACATGTATCGCGAGATGAGCATCGCCGGCTGAACGGACGACTTTCCGGGAAAAAGATACATGGCTCCCCTGAAAGGGGAGCTGTCACCGGTGGTCACACGGGTGACTGAGGGGTTAGCCTGCGGGCGGGACTGACCCCTCCGGTTTTGGGCCGCTTGCGGTACAAAACCACCTCCCCTGCAAGGGGAGGCTGGGCTGTCCGACATTCATGTATGCGCTGACAAGAGCTTTTTGAATTATCCGGAGACAGGGGGAAAGACATGCATTCGATCCGCACAAAGATCACGGCCGTCACCATCGCCGCGATCCTGACGAGTATCCTGCTGGTCTTTGCGGTCAGTTTTACCATTATCCAGACCGAGACCGACCAGAACTCCGTCGGCATGATGAACCTGATCGACGACGACACGCAGAAGTCTCTCGAAAAATACTTTGAGAGCATCGAGCAGTCTGTCGAGATCGCCGCGAACATTGCCGTGGAGAATCTGGACAGCGTCTTCCTCGTGGAGTCCGGCGCGATCCGCCCGGAGGGGGAGGAGAGCGCCCGAACCCCGGCGCAGGAAGCGGCCCTGGACGCCTATCTGCGGGAGTACTGCGCCAAAATCCAGGAGTATTTCTCGGGCGTGGCGGACTATACCCAGGGCGTAACGGCCTATTTCTACTGCCTCAGCCCCGAGCTCAGCGGGGCCGAGCGCGGCTTTTTCTACAAGAAGATCGGCAAGACCGGCTTTATCGAGCAGACGCCCCTGGACGTCGAAAGCCTGGAGCCCGTGGAGACCCTGGGCGCCACCTGGTACGACAAGGCTGTCGGCCGGGGACGCCCCTCCTGGGTGGGGCCCTATACCGCGCAGGAGTACAACAATCTCTGGATCTGCTCCTATTTCGTGCCGATCTATAAGTCCGGGATGCTCGTCGGCCTGATGGGCATGGACATCCCCTGCGACACGCTGATCGCCCAGGTCGAGGATATCCGCGTGTATGACTCGGGCTTTGTGTGCCTGCTGGACGAGGACAGACAGGTCATCTACCACCCCGACCTGCCCATCGGCAGCGAGCTGGACGCGCTGGGCCTGAGCGCCCAGGCGGACATGCTCAAAGAGGAGAACAGCGGGGACAAGCTGATCCAGTACACGGCCGGGGGCGACAGACGCCAGATGTCCTTCTCCACCCTCTCAAACGGCCTCAAGCTCGTGTGCATCGCCCCCGCCAAAGAGATCAACGCCCCCTGGATCAGACTCGTGCGCGCCATCCTGGTGATCACGGCCGCGGTCATGCTGCTGTTTGTCGCCGTGGTCTCCTTCCTGGTCGGGGCCATCACCTCTCCGCTCAGCGATCTCACCGACGCCTC
>CADAAM010000010.1 GCA_902785905.1 Oscillospiraceae bacterium
GGATCAGCTCCTCATCGACATTGGCGAAAAGGACCCGCTGCCCTTCTGGCTGAGCGAGGATGCCGTGCTGGACGCAGCAGTTGAGACGGCGGTCAAGGCCGCGGACGAGATCGTGCCAAAAAAGGACACGGGCGCACAGGCCGCCATCGACGAGGCACAAAAGCTCTTTGACGCGGGCGAGTATTATAAGGCGGCGCTGGCTGTTCGTGACTGCCAGGCCGAGTACCCCAACAGCGACGCGGCTCAAAAGGGCGACGAGATGATGTCAGAGATCAAAACCGCGCTCAAGGACAAAGAGCCCAAGACGGGCGAGATCGAGAGGAACTTCCCCTTCTTCGGAATGAACTGCGTAAGGGCCACAGCTTTGACCGGGCCGTTTGAAATGATCATTACGGATACCGAGGACGAAAAGCTGAATACCCGCTTCTATGTGCGCCAGGGAGATACCTCGGAGGTTTACCTCCCTTCCTCCTTCTACAGTGTCATCATCAGACAGGGAGACATCTGGTTCGGTGATGAAATCGGCTTCGGCGAGCTGTGCGAGTCCTCCGACTTCGGCGGCGATACGCTGGACATGACCTCGCGCGTCAAAGGCAACACGATGAGCTATCACGAGTGGAAACCGGTCTTCTGATTATTTGCAAAAAACGGCGGTTCCCGAACACAATTCGGGAACCGCCGTTTTTTATTATTCCCTGTCGTCAAAAAAATCACTCATGTCGGCGCTGAAATCGAAGCGGTCCATGGGGTCGGCACTGCGGAAGGGAACGCCCTGCTTACGCTTTTGAAGCTCCTCCTCACGCCGGCGCTTCTCGGCGCGGCGGCGCTCCCGCAGATGCTTTTTGCGCAGACGGCGGTAGCGTGTGATGAGGATGAGGTAGATCAGGGCAAAAAAGCCCAGAATGACCAGCAGCGTGATGACCCAGCCCTTGCTGAGAATCTCAGCCACACGGCGCGCCAGGTAGGCGTTGCGGGACAGCTCGATGGCAGAGCTGCTGATGAGCTTGCGCGTGCCGTAGAGCGTGGAGCCGACATAGACCTTGACCTCGCCCAGCACGGTGCCGGCGCCGATCGGGGCGCGCAGCGTGTCGTTGTAAAGCGTGACCTCGCGGCGGATATCCTCATCGGTGACTTCGTTCGGCATGAGGGCGCTGAGATCCTCCGCCGGGCGGAGCATGGCCACGGCGTCGTTCTCGGCGAGCTCCACCGGCTGGCGTTCCACCACCTCGTTTGCGCTCAGCAGCATGCGATAGGAGAAATTATTGAAGCCCCAGTCGTAGAGCGTGCGGCTGTCGATGAAGTTGTAGTAGTCCTCAATCGAGGCGTTGAGCGCGCCGTCACAGCCCATCGCCACCGCAAGCAGCTTCACTCCGTCACGCTGGGCGGTGGAGATCAGGCAGTAACCGGCGGAGCGGGTGTAGCCGGTCTTGCCGCCGCTCGCCCCCTCATAGAGATAGCGGCCGCCGTTGGAGTAGATGGAGGTGATGTTGATGAGGGCATTGGAATTGCCGATCGGCTCGCCGTTATTGATGGCGGAGCTCTCCGGCTGGTAGGAGGCGGAGTTGGAGATCTCCATGAACAGCGGGTGCTTCATCGCCTCGGTGAAAATCAGGTACTGGTCGTAAGCGGAGCTGTAGTGCCCCTCGGCGGGCATGCCGTGGGTGTTCATGAAATGCGTGTGCTTGCACCCGAGCTGCTCGGCCTTCTTGTTCATCTGCTCTACAAAGCCGGAGATGCTGCCCGCTATGTAACGGCCGACAATGTTGCAGGCCTCGTTCGCCGAGTGCAGCAGCATGCAGTAGAGCAGGTCTCGCATCGAGACCTGTACGCCCGGTACGATGCCCGCGGTGGAGGAGTCCTCCTCCATGCCCTGGAGGCAGTCATCCTGGGCCACGATGATCTCGTCCAGGCTGACGCGCCCGGCGTCCACGGCCTCAAGGGCCAGCAGCACGGTCATGACCTTGGTCAGACTTGCCGGGGCGCGTTCCTCGTCCATATTGTAGCCGTAGAGCACGCGCCCGGAGTCCAGATCGACCAGGACCGCGGCCTGTCCGTTGAGCTTCGGCACCTCCAGCGCCAGTGCGCAGGGGGCAAGTATGCCGGTCAGCAGGCACAGGAGCAGAAAAAGAGGGATTATTCTGAGATTTTTCATTTGGCTCTCCCGTTGTTTTCCGGAATGGGATATGTTATACTGTATAAGGTATACAATCTACATGCATGCTGTTCGCCCGTTCCGCGAGAGCGGGAGGATAACAGCAGGAATATCAGCGTAACATATTCATTATACCGTGCGCAAAGCAAAAATGCAAGGGGATTCCGGCGACTGCCCGCCCGGACCCTGCGGCGGCGGACACGGCCCGCGCGTTGGAACGCGGTCGTGAGAACGGGGGAGAAAGTTATGAAAATTTTGGTTGTCGACGATGAAAAACTGCTGGTCAAGGGCATCAAGTTCAACCTTGAAAACGAGGGCTACACCGTGGACACGGCGAGCGACGGCGAGGCTGCCGTCGATCTTGCGCGCGAAGGGGACTACGCGCTCATCATTCTGGACTGCATGATGCCGAAGAAGGACGGGCTGGAGGCCTGTCAGGAGATCCGCACCTTCTCCACCGTGCCCATCATCATGCTCACCGCCCGCAGCGAGGACGCGGACAAGCTCATGGGCTTTGAGTCCGGTGCGGACGACTATATCACCAAGCCTTTCAATATTCTCGAGCTCAAGGCCCGCGTACGCGCGCTCATCCGCCGCTCCACGCTGAAGGCCCCGGCCGCCCCGAAGGAAGAGGAGGCGTCGGATGTGCTGCGCTGCGGCCCCATCACCATCGACGAAAAGCGCCGTGCCGCGTTCAAGGATGGCGTGGAGGCGGAGCTGACGATGAAGGAGTTTGACCTCATCCTCTTCCTGATGAAAAACCCCGGCAAGGTCTTCTCCCGCGAAAAGCTGCTGGACCTTGTGTGGGGCTATGACTATCTGGGCGACACGCGCACCGTGGACGTCCATATCCGCAGGCTGCGTGAGAAGCTGGAGCGAAATCCGGCCCAGCCTCAGCATATCGTGACCAAGTGGGGAGTGGGATATTACTTTGCAGAGTGAGAAGGAACAGGCGGTAAGATCCGCAAAAAAGTTCATCAACACCGGCAGCATCAGTTTCCAGTTTTTTGGCTTCATTGGCCTGCTGCTGGCGGTGCTGCTTGTGATGCTGAACATCTTCCCCTATACCTCGACGCGCGATGCGGTGTACCAGGAGAAGGAGAAAGCGATGGAAAGCCAGGCGTCCACCCTGGCCTCCACACTCTCAGGCCTCGAAAAGCCCAGCAAGGAGAGCGTGGCGGAGGTGCTGCGCCTGCTGGACATGCAGGGGTTTGAGCGCGTCAGTGTCTCCTCCTCCGACGGCGAGGCTGTCTACGACTCCGACGGGGGAGACGGCGCGGGCGTGGAGCCCGATCTGCTGACGGCGCTGGAGGGCAAGACGATCTTCCGCTCCGCCTTCCGGGACGGCAGCTTCCGCTCGAGCTACGCCATCCCCATCAGCGCCCGCGGCGAACTCACCGGCGCGGTCTTCCTGCGGGAAATCGACGCCGAGCGCGGCCAGATCCTGCGGGAGCTCAAGCTGCAGATCCGCGTGCTGTCGCTGGTCATCGCGCTGGCCGCCCTCGTCATGACAGGGATCTATTCGACCACCGTGCTCGGCAAGCTGCGCCAGCTCTCCAATGCCATCCGCATCGTCTCGGGCGGCGACTACAAATACCGCATGGAGGTCAACGGCAAGGACGAGCTGTCCGAGCTCAGCCGGGAGTTCAACGACCTCACCGCCCGTCTCGAGGATACCGAGCGCCAGCGCCGCCGCTTCGTCTCCGACGCCTCGCATGAGCTCAAGACCCCCCTTGCCTCCATCCGCCTGCTCTCGGACAGCATCGTGCAGACCGAGAACATGGACAGCGACACCATCCGCGAATTTGTCGCCGACATCGGCAACGAGGCCGAGCGCCTGCAGCACATGACCGAAGACCTGCTGAGCCTGTCCCGCCTCGACAGTGACATCAAGATCGTGCCCGTCCCGGTGGATATCAGGCAGGTTACGCTGGATGTGATCGACAAGCTGCGCCCCGTGGCGGAGGAGCAGCGCGTGACCGTCCATACCGAGCTCGACGAGGACTGCCAGGTTCTCGCCACAAAGGACGACATCTTCCATATTGTCTACAACCTCATCGAAAATGCCATCAAATACAATTTCCCCGAGGGCAGCGTGACAGCTTCGCTCCACGCGGAGGACGACACGGTGGTGCTCACGGTGGAGGATACCGGAGTCGGCATCCCGGAGGATGAGCGCTACAACATTTTCGGCCGCTTCTACCGTATCGACAAGGCCCGCTCCCGCGAGGCCGGCGGCAGCGGCCTGGGCTTAAGCATCGTGCACGACGCGGTCAAGGCCCACGGCGGCACCATCACCGTCGGCGCAAACGAGCCGCGCGGCTCCCGCTTCATTGTTCGCTTCCCCCAGGCAAAATAAACCAGTGAGGACATACTATGAACCACATCGAAAAAATACGTGAAGAATTAAAACACAGGGGCTTTGACGCCCTGCTGGTCACCGACGAGAAGAACCAGCGCTACACAGCCGGGTTCCCCTTTACCGACGGCGCAGTCCTTGTCGGAAAGGAAAAAGCCTTCCTGATCACGGACTCCCGCTATATCGAGGCCGCGGGAAAGCAGGCCGAGGGCGTGGAGGTCCGTCTCTTTGACCGGCAGCACCCGCTTGTGCAGAGACTGCGCGGGGCCCTTGCCGAGCTCGGCGCGGAAAAGCTCGCGGCGGAGGATCAGAAACTCAGCCACGCGGGCTTCCTCGGCTGGGAAAAGAAGCTGAACGTCCGACTTTGCTGCGCGGGCGACTTCTTCATGAAGCTGCGCGCGGTCAAGACCGAGGAAGAGATCGCCTCCATGATCCGCGCCCAGCGCATCAGCGAGGCCGCGCTTGCGGAGGTCCTGCCTCTCATCCGCCCCGGCGTCTCCGAGCGGGAGCTCGCGGCGGAGCTTGTCTACCGGATGCTCCGGCACGGCTCCGAGGGCAACTCCTTCGACCCCATCGTGGTCAGCGGCGCGAAGACCAGCCTGCCCCACGGCGTCCCCGGGGACAAGCTCATCGAGGCGGGCGACTTTGTGACCATGGATTTCGGCTGCCTCAAGGACGGCTACTGCTCCGACATGACCCGCACCGTCGCTGTGGGTTTCGCTACCGACGAGATGAAAAACGTCTACGATATCGTACTGCGCGCCCAGCTCGCGGGCATTGCGGCGGCCAGGGCCGGGGTTTTGGGCAAAGAGATCGACGCCGCATCCCGGAAGGTCATCGCGGACGCGGGCTATGGCCCTTACTTCGGCCACGGCTTCGGTCACTGCCTGGGCCTTGATATTCACGAGCCGCCCACCGCCGGACCGCTCGGCAACGCCCCCATGCCTGCCGGCTGTGTCTCCTCGGCGGAGCCTGGGATCTATCTCCCGGGACGCTTCGGCGTGAGGATCGAGGACGTCATGATCATCCGCGAAAACGGAGCCGAGGTCATCACCAAAGCGCCGAAGGACGAGCTCATCATTCTGTGAGAGTGAAGAGAGGAGAGTTGCTGTGTCCCCTTCGGTGACAAATTACGAATTATCCTCGAAGAGGATACCTTAACTCCACTCTCCGCCCTCCAAACTCCACACTAAATAAAAAAGTTCTTGCAATATGCGCGTTTATCCTGTAAAATGTGTTAGAAAAAAACAAACTATACTTTAGGGAGGTCCCTTTTTATGATTACAGCAGGCGATTTCAGAAACGGCGTTACCTTTGAGATGGACGGTCAGGTCATGCAGGTCGTCGAGTTCCAGCATGTCAAGCCTGGCAAGGGCGCTGCCTTTGTCCGCACCAAGATGAAGAACGTCATCACCGGCGCCGTCACCGAAACTTCCTTCAACCCCACCGCAAAATTTGAGAATGCCACCGTCGACCGCGTCACCATGGAGTACCTGTACAACGACGGCAACCTCTACTACTTCATGAACCCCGAGACCTATGAGCAGGAGCCTGTCGACGGCTCTGTCCTGGGCGACAACTTCAAGTTCGTCAAGGAGAATATGGAGTGCACCATCTACTCCTACAAGGGCAAGGTCTTCAATGTGGAGCCTCCCTTCTTCGTGGAGCTTGAGGTCACCGAGACCGACCCCGGCTTTGCCGGCAACACCGCCACCAACGCCACCAAGCCCGCCACCGTCGAGACCGGCGCCGAGATCAAGGTGCCCCTGTTTATCGAGCGCGGCGAGCGCATCAAGATTGACACCCGCACCGGCGAGTATCTGTCCAGAGCGTAAGAACGGCAGTAATCGGAATGAGAGAGGGAAGACCATGCGGTCTTCCCTCATTTTGACAGGAGGTATTGCTATGACCATCACGGAAAAGACCGCGTATCTCAAGGGCCTGGCGGACGGGCTGGGCGTTGATCCCGATTCCAAAGAGGGCAGGCTCTGGGCAGCGCTCAACGACCTGCTCAGCGATATCGCGCATGACCTGGAGGAGCTTCACGAGACCGACCGCGGTCAGGCCGAGGCGCTTGACGGTCTGGCGGACGAGGTGAGCTATCTCGAGGAGATGTGCGCCGCCATGGACGAGGACGACTACGAGAAGATCGAAGACGACGAAGAGGACGAGGAAGACGAAGAGCCCGAGTACGACGGCGTGGTCTATGACGCGACCTGCCCCGTCTGCGGCGAGGAGATCAGCTTTGACGAGGAGACGCTGGAAACCGGCTCCATCAAATGCCCCAACTGCGGCGAGCTTCTGGAGTTCGACCTCGGCGGGGAGGAAGCAAAACCCGAAGAAGAGGACGAGCTCAAGTTCTGAGAGCTTATCCCCGTTTTCATTGTAGGGGCGACCCTTGCGGTCGCCCGGCGGGCAGCATGAAAACAACATAGAGACGTGCGGCGATTTCGTAGCTTGCTACGATTTCGCCGCACGCTTTTTTGATCTGTTTTCTATTATAAATGGAACATGTTCCACGCCGCGAGCAGCAGCAGGGCCGTCACGCCGCAGGCGGCGTAGAGAAGGTCGGAGGAGAAGCTGCGGGCGACCCGGCTTCTCTCGCTCTGCTTTGCGTAGGCGGAGAACTGCTCGTCCTCGGGCGGGCGGATCTCGTTCTTCGCGCCGAGGAAGATGAAGTTCACCGGACTGAGCACCAGCAGGGCGCCGAGGGTTTCGACCAGGCGGGCGAAGATCGCGCCCGTAAAGGCCAGAACGCGCAGAGCGGGGCGGTAGACCGCGTCCTCCAGATCGAGGCCGTGGGGCCAGACGTTGCGGTAGACCTCGTGCCCGTCCTCCCGCTTCGTCAGCCACTTCATGCCGACAAAGGCGAAGACCAGCGCACCGATGGTGATGGAGATGGCCGCGCCCTTGAGATTTGTCAGCGAGAAATAGTGTACCGCGTGCCCCATGGGCTCACGCCGGAAGAAGGGGAGGGCATACGCCGCGATCCTGTCCATACTCTGATGTGCCGTCAGACCCAGCAGGGGCATCAGCACGCCGCCGATGGTGAGCACCGCCGCCGTCATGCCGCCCATATAGCGCGCCTTCTGATGCTGGTGTGCGGGCTTTTCCGCGATAAAGATGATGTAGAAAAGCCTCGTCATATACGCCAGCGTCAGACCGCCGGAGAGCAGGAACACCCATTCGAGAACCCGGTAGGGCGCGGCGCTGTGGCCGTGCTCGACCAGATGCTCGCAGTATTCCACAATGCCCTCATGCAGCAGCGTCTTGCTGATGTAGCCGCCGAAGCCCGGGATGCCCGCGATGGAGCATGCCCCGGAGAGGAAGGCCAGCTTGAGAAGGGGCTTGTCCCTGCCGAAGCCGCGCACGTCGTTTAAGTCGAGGGAGTGGACGTTGAAGTACACGACGCCGGCCGCCACAAAGAGCGTGAGCTTGATGAGCGAGTGGTTGAGGATGTGCAGAACCGTGCCGCAGGCGGCGATGGAGCCATGCTCCCCGAGCAGGACGCACATCGACACGCCGGTTAAAATGAAGCCGATCTGACTCATGGACGAGCAGGCGAGGGTGCGCTTTAAGTCGGTGGAGAAAACCGCCAGCACCGCGCCGAGCAGCATGGTGATTGCCGCCGGAATCAGCAGCAGATTGCCCCAGCCGGGAACTTCGTCAAACAGCCAGCACGATACGCCGATCACGCCGAAGACGCCGCTCTTGGTCAGGATGCCGGAGAGCAGGGCGCTGGCCGGTGCGGGGGCGACGGGGTGCGCCTTGGGCAGCCAGATGTGCAGCGGGAACATGCCCGCCTTAGCCCCGAAGCCGATGAGGCAGCACACGCCGACGGCATAGCGCAGGCCCATACTCATGCCGGGGGCCTTTTCCAGAATGTTTTCAAACGTGAGACTCCCGACGGCGTTTGCCAGCAGGAACAGGCCCATCAGCATCGTGAGACCGCCGATGACGGCAATGAATAAATACGTTTCGGACGCGCGCAGGGCGGCGGGCGTCTCGTTCTGTGCGACCCAGACGTAGGAGGTAAAGCTCATGATCTCGAAGAAGATGAAGAGCGTCATGAGATCGGCCGCGAGGAACACGCCGAGCAGCGCGCCCAGCGTCCAGAGATAGAACATAAGGTAGCGGGCGTTTGCCTTCGCCCCGCTGAAATACTCGGGCGAGGCCAGGGCCGTCATCACCCACATGAAGCCCGCGAGCACGGCCATCACCGTGCGCAGACCACCGGCCCTGAATCGCAGACCCTGGCCGCAGAAGCCCCAGATCTCCGCGGACAGAGAGGGATTGAGCAGCAGGGACAGGGCCATGAGAAAGACGGCGGCGGTCACCGTGAAGGTGAAGATCAGTCCGTTTTTCTCCGACCTCCGGCAGAGCGGATAACAGACCAGCGCCGCCATCATCGGCAGAAAGACCATCAAAGCAAGCATCATGTCATCCCTCCGATCCAGCTTGTAATGGGCGCGGACAGCAGCGAGACAACTACGATCAGCGCGGCGAGAAACAGGAGCGAGCCCTTCATCAGCGCGTCGGCCTCATGAAAGCTCTCGGGCAGGGGCTCGGCCTCCCGCACGGGGAAGTAGAAGTGCACCACCGCGCTCATCATGCACAGTGTGGTGAGGATCGCGGACACGGCCAGAGCCGCCGCGCCGAAGATGCCGGTCCAGCCGCCGGAGGCGGCGGACGCCACGCCCAGCGTCCACTTGGACAGGAAGGCTCCGAAGGGCGGCACGCCCATCAGCGCCAGTGCCGCCAGCGTAAAGCAGGCCGCGGTCACGGGCATTTTCTTTTTGAGTCCCTCCATCGTGTGGACGTACTCGAGGCCGTTGTTGTGCAGGATCGCGCCCGCGCAGAAGAAGAGCGTGATCTTGATGCAGGAGTGGTAGATGAGGTGCAGCATACCGCCGACGAGGCCCATCGGACTCATGGCCGTAAAGCCGAGGATGATATACGAGAGGTTCGACACCGTGTGATAGGCAAGACGCCGCTTGAGGTGATCCTGCCGCAGGGCCATGCCGGTGCCGAACACCACGGTGAAAGCCGCCGCGGTCATCACGACCTGCTGTGCCCAGGTGCCGCGCACAAACTCGCAGCCGAAGCCGAAGTAGATGAGCCGCATCACTGCGAAGGCCCCGGACTTGACCACCGCCACCGCGTGCAGCAGGGCCGTGACCGGCGTCGGCGCAACGGAGGCCGCGGGCAGCCAGCCGTGGAAGGGGAAAATCGCGGCCTTGACGCCGAAGCCGAAGAAGGCCAGCACGAACACCGTCAAAAGCTCCTTCTCATGCCCTGCGACTCGCCCCATGTTGAGGATGCCGCCGAGCGTAAAGTCGAGGGAGTCTGCGTAGCGGCAGAAATACATCAGGCAGATGAACACCAGCGCCGCGCCGGTCATGGAGTAGAGCACGTACTTTTTGCCCGCGCTGCGCGCCTTGCCGTTCATCTCGTGCATCACGAGCGGCAGGGTCACCAGCGTCATAAACTCATAGCAGAGGTAGAGCGTGAAGAAGTTGGCCGCGTAGGCGATGCCCGCCACCGCGCCGTAGGTGAGGATGAAGAAGCCGAAGAACATGTTCTCCCGCCCCTCGTGCTCCATGTACGAGAAAGCGTAGACCGTCGTCACCGGCCACAGCACGCCGATGATGCACCCGAAGACGGAGCCGACCCCGTCCGGGCAGAACGCAATTTTCAGCATCGGGCTGAGCGAGGCGACATGGAAGCGCATGGCCTCCGCGCCGTTCAGATGCGACAGCAGAGCGGAGCCCAGCACAAACACGGAGTTGAGGCAGACCGCCGCGAGGGCGCAGCGGTTTCTCACCGCCCGATCCTGCGGTCGCCATATAAAGAGCGCGGAGCCCGCGGCGAAGGGAAAGAGCACGCATAAAATTGTCAGAACATTCATGATCTCCCCTCCTTACAGCAGCCAGCCGTTGAGCACGGCGGCAAAGGCGGTCAGCGCATTCGGGAACATGCCGAGCAGCACCGTGAGCCCCGCAAATACGATCTGCGGGATCAGCATGGTCTTCGGTACCTCGCAGCTCTCCCCGGCCTCAAAGTCCCGCCCGGGGAAGAAGGCTGCGGACACGATGGGCAGCAGATAAAACGCTGTCAGCAGAGCGGAGACCATCAGCACGATCACGCCGACAAGCCCGAGGGTCGACCCGGCGTTCAGCGCGCCGAGCGCCAGACACCACTTGGCGGCAAAGCCGCCCATCGGCGGAATCCCGATCAGGGACAGGGACGCGATGGCAAAGCACCACATGGTCACCGGCATGCGCTTGCCGATGCCCCGGAGCTCGTCCACCCGCGTCCTGCCGGTCGCGAAGATGATGGAGCCCGCGCAGAGAAACAGCGCGTCCTTGGCCAGGGCGTGGAAGACGATCTGCAAAAACGCGCCCGCGACGCCGAGGCCGGGCTCGTCCATCACAAAGAGGCCGAAGATCACATAGGACACGTTCGAGACTGTGGAATAGGCCATGCGCTTTTTGAGGATTTTTTCGCGCTGGGCCAGCATCGAGCCGGTGAAGATCGTCACGATCGCGAGGACGAGCACCGCGCTCTGTACCCAGGTGCCGCGCAGCATCTCGCGCCCGAAGAGCTGGAAGGTGCAGCGGATGATCGCGAGCACACCGGCCTTGGTGATGAGGCCGGACAGCACGGCGCTCGCGGGCGAGGGGGCGACGGGATGCGCCTCTGTCAGCCACATCTGCAGCGGCACCATGCCGGCCTTGGCCCCGAAGCCGAGGACGATCAGAAATGCCGCCGCGAGCAGATTTTTCGGATCACCGACCAGCCCTGCCCCGCCGGGGGTAAAGCTGAGGTCGTTGCCCTGCGCGCCCAGCAGGAAAAAGCCCATCAGCGCCATCAGCGCGCCGAGCGTGGAGTAGCCGAGATACTTAAACGCCGCCATCCGGGACTTTTCCGTCCCGTTGTGCAGCACCAGCGGCATGGACGAGAGGGACATGAACTCAAAGCACATGTAGAAGGTCACGGCGTTTTTCGCAAAGGCCAGGGCGATCAGGGAGGCGTAGGTCAGCAGGAAGAAGCCGAAGAACTGCCCCTCGTCTCCCTCGTGCTTCATGTAGCCGAAGGCGTGAAACTGGACAAAGCACCAGATGAAGGACACCAGCGCGATGAAAAACAGGCTCAGCCCGTCCGCGCCGAAGCTGAGGGTCAGCGTATCGTCCAGATGCAGGAGCGTGATCTCGCTCGGAAACTCCCGCAGCATACTGAGAAAGGCCGCGCCGACGGCGAGGACCGCCGTGCAGATCACCGTCGCGGCGGTAAAGCGGTGCCGCTTTTCGTTGTCCTCCATGCGGAAGACGATCAGCGCGCCGACGATGGGCGGCATGAGTGAGAGAAGCATCAGCATTTGATCTTCCCTCCTTTCACATGAGCTCCAGCCCGCGGACGATGAGGTCCATCACGGGCGTGAAGCGAAGACCGAGGAAGAGAACCCCGCAGGCGAGCAGGATGATCGCGGCTGTTGCGGTCACATCCTTTTCGGCTTTGACCGCGTCGGGCCTGCGGTCGCTCCAGATATTGATGACCGCCGGGAGGTAGTAGAGCGCGTTCAGGATCGAGGACAGGGCCAGCACAAAGAGCGTGAGGGCGATCTTCTCGTCGCCGAAAATCGAGGCGGTCGAGAAGTTCACCTTCGCGGCAAAGCCGCCGAAGAGGGGAATGCCCATCATCGACAGCGCGCCGATCCCGAAGCCGAGACCCGCGAGCGGGCAGCTCCACGCGGTGCCTCTGAGAGCACGCAGCTGCTTGTCGTGCCCGACCGCGGAGGCGAGGCGTCCCACCGAGACGAAGAGCAGGGGCTTGGTAAAGGCGTGGGCCAGGATCTGGAAGCAGGCCGCCGCGATCCCGGCCGGCGTCCCGAGACCGATGCCCATGAATACGTAGCCGAGCTGCGCCACCGACGAATAGGCCAGCATCCGCTTGGCGTGGGTCTCCCGCAGCGCCATGACGGAGCCGAGGATCATCCCGCAAAAACCGAGAGCGAATACCGCGTCGTGGATGTGGAAGGAGCGCACGGTGTCAAGGGTGAAGACGCGGCAGTACATCGTCATGAGCAGCACCGCGTAGCCCTTGACGACGAGGCCGGACAGCACCGCCGAGGAGGTGGTCGTCGCCGTGCCGTGCGCGTCGGGCAGCCAGCGGTGGAAGGGGAACATGGCGGATTTGACGCCGAGCCCCGCTGTCATCATGGCGAGGATCAGGGCGATGACCTTCGCATAGCTCCCGTCCGCCATGAGCTTTGCCACGCTCCCGGTGAGCTGGGGCATGAGCAGGTGGCCGGTAATGGCGTAGAGCAGAATGACCGAGAACAGGAACAGGCCCGAGCCCAGCAGGCTCATGAACAGATAGCGGATCGTCGCGACCAGCGTCGGGCCGGAGTCCTTGATCATGACCAGCGCGCAGGCCGCGATGGTGCTGATCTCGATGAAGACGTAAGCCGTGAAGGCGTCGTTCGTGTAAGTCAGGACCAGCAGACTCGCGAGGATCATGTTGAACATCACGCAGGCGAGGCCCATCTTTTTTTCGTCCACATCCTCGAAGAGCTCCTCCCGCCCGCCGAGCAGCGACAGGCACATGACCGCCGCGAACACCGAGGCGAAGAGCCCCTGCAGGGGGCCGAACTTGATCTCGTTTCCGAAGGGGGCGGGGAACTTGCCCATGGTAAAGGCGTAGGAGGCGTCGGCCCTGACGATGAAGACGAGGAACACCAGCGACATGATCGTGACCGCGGCGCTGACCCCGACCGTCAGCCAATAGGCCTTTTTCGCGCCCGGCAGGACGGACAGCAATATCGCCGTCACCATGGCGAGGAAAACGCTCAGATAGGGGAGATTCCAGGCAAACGGCATAGACTCACTCCCCCTTCTTCTTCATGGCTTCCAGAATGTCCCGCAGGTCGACACTGCCGTAGGCGTCGTAGAGGCGCTGGATCAGGGCCAGCGAGAAGGCGCTGACCGAGACGGAGACCACGATGCCCGTGAGCACCAGACCAGCGGGGATGGGATTGACGTAGCGAGAGGGATCGGCCCCGCCGTCGGTGAGGATGGCGGCGGTGCGCCCCGCGATCATGCCGCGGCTTGCCAGCAGCAGAAAGGTGGCGGAGTCCATGATGTTGAAGGACACAACCTTTTTGATGAGGTTCGGGTGCAGCATCATGTTCGCAAAGCCCGTCACGAAGAGGATGACCGCCGCGATGGCGAAGCGGTTGTCAATGATGAGACTCAGCATCACAGCTCTCCTTTCGTGTAGAAGGAATAGAAGCCGTACATGGTGCTCATGACGACGAGGCCGACGGCGAGGTCGATCACCAGCACGATGTAGCGGGCGAGATCGCTCTGAATCTGGTTTGCGCCCTGATAGATGTACACGCCGAACATGACGGCGTAGACCATCAGGCCCGTGATGCGCACGGCATTGAAGACCTTCGCCGTGAAAAAGCGGCGCACGGAATCGGCCCCGAAGGAAACGGCAAACAGAATGAGCGCCGCGCCCAGAATCGATCCGCCGGAGAAGCCGCCGCCGGGGGAGACGTGGCCGTTTAACAGCACACAGATCCCGAAGCACAGCACGCAGGGCAGCAGGATCTTTGCCACATTCGCAAGTATCATATCGCGCGGGGCCTCCGTCTGCGTGGCCTTTGCCTCACCGCGCAGCCTGTCGTTCGTCGCCCAGAGAAGCAGCATCACGCAGCACACCGCGAGAAAGAGCACGCAGCTCTCGCCGAAGGTATCGAAGCCGCGGTAGTTCAAAATCATGCCCGCAATGACGTTCTCGGCCCCGGTCTCCTCCTCGGCCGAGCCCACATATCGGCGCACGACCTCGTTGTTCGTCGGATTGCCGGGGGAGGCAAAGACGGGCAGGGCCACCGCGCCGACCAGCAGCACAAGCACCATCAGAATACTGATCACGACGGCGCATCTCGCGTACAGGCGCAGAAAGCCGTCCAGCCGCTGCCGGTCGCCGATGGCGGCGGGGCGTTTTTTCTTCGCCTTTTTGGGCTCCAGGGGCTCAAATTCCGCGTACAGGGGGACGGTTTTTTCGCCCTCGACCCACTTGGTAAAGAAATCCAAAGCGCTCATTTCTCATCCTCCGTTCCCTGCATCTGCCGGATACGGCGCAGCGTGAGGAAGAACAGCACGCCCGACACGCCCGTGCCCACGGCGGCCTCGGTGATCGCAAGGTCCGGGGCCTGCAGCAGCATCCAGATCACGCTCATCACCAGCCCGAAGGTGGTGAAGGTGATCACCATGATGAGCGGGCGCTTCTGCAGCGGCGCGGTGACGCCCGTGATGACGAGCAGCAGAAGCAGAATACATTCCACGATCTTCACCGTCTGTCCACCTCCTGATATTCGTGACCGGCGTTTTTGTGGGTCTCCACCTCGGCCCCGGCGATCAGATGGGTTACCACCGGGCCGGTGAGAAACATGAACACCAGAATCAAAACCAGCTTGAGCGCGGCGGAGAGCGACCCCGTCAGGATGCCCACCGCGATCAGGATCGAGCCGATGCCAAGCGTGTCGCCCATGGCGGCGGCGTGCATGCGGTTCATCACGTAAGTAAACTTATAAAAGCCAACGACCTCAGAGAAAAACATAAACAGGCCGAGAGCCAGGAAGGGAATCGCCAGTATCAGCCGTATCATTTCTTCCCCTCCTTTTTCCGGTCAGCGGCCAGCAGCCTTGTCAGCAGCGTCACTGCCGTAAAGCCCAGCAGCGCGTAAATGAGCGCCACATCCAGCAGATAGGGAGCCCTGTGCAGTCTGGACAGCAGGACGATCGAGGCTGTCACCATTGTGTTGATGGCGTTGACGGCGACGATGCGGTCTGTAAAGCGCGGTCCCTTCACCACTCTCGGCATCAGGGCCAGCATCAGCAGCGCCAGGATCACCAGCGCCCCCGTCAGGAGCTTGTCTTCCATTACGCTTCCTCCACCTTCCGCGCCATTTTAAAGAAAGCGCTGTACTCGATATCGACCTGGAAATACTCGTCCAGGGCATGGACGGCGTACTCGTCCCCCTCCAGACGCACGGTGTAGGTGCCGGGCGTGAGGGTGATGGAATTGGCCACCAGCACGCGCAGCGGCTCCGACTGTACCTTGCCGTGGAAGCTCACCAGCCGGGGCTTCGGCTGACCCTTGCGGTAGATGAAGCGCAGCACGTCAAAATTTTCGCGCACGATCTCCTTGAGCAGGTACGCCAGATACACCGCGATCTCATCGGCCTTGCTCAGTTTTTTGAAAAACCCCCTGGAACTGTAGCCCATGAACTTCGCGCAGAACAGCGTGATGAGCCCGCTGACCACCGCGCCCATCAGCAGATTGGTCGGCGTCACGCTCCCCGCGAAGATCAAAAACAGGCCGAGCAGAACAACAAACATGGCTCAACCCCTCCGTTGAGTAAAAATAAAACGGCAAAAGCCGCAAAATACTTGAACATTATACTATGGATATTTCACTGTTTCAAGGTCAAGATGAAGCCGAGTGCCGGGTTTCCGGCATAAAGAACCCCCT
Organism: Oscillospiraceae bacterium; assembly: GCA_902785905.1. GTDB lineage: Bacteria > Bacillota > Clostridia > Oscillospirales > Oscillospiraceae > Limivicinus. The sequence goes on from CADAAM010000010.1 coordinate 16,052, forward strand.
CCCACAGAGGCGGGAAGGGGAGAAAAAATATCAAATTCTAAGAGCTCCTTCTGGACGGGAGTCTCAGCTCGGTCCAGAAGCGTACGTCGCACTTGCCGTCCGTGTTTTCGCCGACCGCGACGGCAGTGCCGTCGCTTCTCAGGGCGATGGTGGCCTCTTCGCTGCAGTCGATCTCCAGCAGATCGGTCCAGTCTTCCACGGCGCAGGCGTCATTTTTGCCGCGGTGGCCGACGGCGACAGCCGTGCCGTCCGCCTTCAGACCGACGGAGTGGCGCTTGCCGGCTCCGACGGCGATGATGTCGGTCCAGTCCTCCACGTCACACTGGCCGTAGGCGTTGTAGCCCGCCGCGACCACGGTGCCGTCCGCCTTCACGCCGAGCGTGTGATACGCCCCGGCGGCGATGGCGATGATGTCGGTCCAGTCCTCCACGTCGCACTGGCCGTTGTTGTTGAAGCCTACCGCCACGACGGTGCCGTCCGACTTGAGGCCGACCGTGTGCTGCCCGCCGATGGCGACGGCGACGATGTCCGTCCAGTCTCTCACGTTGATCTGCCCCGTGTCTTTCCGGCCGTCCGCCTCCACTTTCCCGTCGGCGCGTATGGCAAGGCTGATCTGATTCCCGGCGGCGATCGCGATGATATCTTTCCAGCCGCCGACATTGCGCTCGCCGTGGGCGTTCTGGCCCTTGCTCACAACGGTGCCGTCCGACTTGAGGCCGAGCGAGTGCTCATTCCCCGCGGCGACGGCTACCAGATCGCCCCACTCGCCCAGATTGGTCTTCTGCACATTGGGCTTGCCGGCCACATAGACCGTGCCGTCCTCCTTGAGACCGATGGAGTGCTGGGTGCCGATGCTGACGGTGCTGCGCACGGCGGCCTCCCGCCAGAGCTTTTGACTCAGCTCTGCCGCATCCTCATAGTCGCCCAGCTTGTGGAAAGCCAGCGCCGCCGCAGCGGTCCTGCCGGACTTCTGCAGCTCCTGCGCCTCATGATAGGCCAGCTCCTCCGGGGAGAGTGTCGGTGTGGGTTCGGGCGTGGGCTCGGGCGTGGGTTCCGGTGTCGGCTCGGGCGTGGGTTCCGGTGTCGGCTCGGGCGTGGGTTCCGGTGTCGGCTCGGGCGTGGGTTCCGGCGTAGGCTCGGGCGTGGGCTCCGGCGTCGGTTCCGGTGTCGGCACCGGCGTCTCCGCGAGCTTAAGCGTGGGGACGGCCTCCTCAAACGGCGCATCCGTCTCGACCGGGGCCACTGTCTCAATCGGCGCTTCCGTTTCAACGGGCGCATCCGTCTCGACCGGGAGCTCAGTTTCCGCGGGCGCTTCCGTTTCCACGGGCGCTCCTGTCTGCGAAGGCACCTCAGTTTCCGCGGGAGCTTCTGTCTCGAGCGGAGCTTCTGTCTCGAGCGGAGCTTCTGTCTCAATCGGCGCCTGCGTCTCCTCGATGGGCGGAGCGGAGGGAACGGGTGTCTCCCTGTGCTTAGGCAGGAGCCAGAGCGCCAGCGCCAGCGCCGCGGCCAGCAGGAGCGGGACGCCGACCTTGACCGCCGCCGAAACGCGCCCTCGTTTTAAATCGCTGGGCAGCGGCATCGGGACAAAGTCGGATTCCTCCTCGGGAGGGACGGGGGAGGCGGCCCCGGCCTCACGGCAGATCTCAATGCCCTCGGCCTTGAGGATCTTGTCGTAGATCATCGCCTCGTTGGAATATTTATATTTATGGATCGCCAGCAGCCGCCCGAGGCGGAGCTCCATACCGGCGGGCAGCTCCACATCCTCCAGATACAGCAGAAGGAGGGGCTTGCTCTTGTCGCGCGCGTAATTCAGCTCGTCCCGGCAGTTGGCGGAGGCGAGGTAATTGGCCGACATCAGCACGATAAAGTAGCTGCATGCCATGATGGTATTGGCGATGTTCTCGTCCCACTCCTTGCCCGGCGTCAGCCCCTCGTCGTACCAGACGCGGAAGCCGTAGGTCTTCAGGGAACGGATCACACTCTCCACCTGTTCGGCGTCCCGGTGGGAGTAGCTGAGAAAGAGATACGGTTCGTCGCCCCGATAGGGGGCCAGGCTCCTGTCTTCAAAAACCATGGCTGTTCCGGCTCCTGTC
>CADAAM010000011.1 GCA_902785905.1 Oscillospiraceae bacterium
GACACCCTGGACGTGAACGACCTCAAGTTCATCCCTCTGGTACACGCGGGCTGGCTGCGCTACCTGATGGCGATCGATGACAACGGAAACGCCTTTGAGCCGAGCTCCGACCCGCTGCTCGAGACCGCGCAAAGCTACGTCAAGGACTTCAAACTCGGCGAGAAGCCCGACTGCTCCAAGCTCGAGGGTCTGCTGAGAAACGCTGCCATCTTCGGCGTCGACCTCGTGGAGGCCGGGCTCGCCGACAAGGTCTGCGCCTACTTCACCGAGCTCACCGCCGGCAAAGGCGCGGTGCGTGCGACCCTGCACAAATACGTAAACGCCTGAAACCAACACATGAAAAAGCCCCTCCCGGCCTTTCACGGTCGAGAGGGGTTTGCTGTATCACTCCTGCGCCTTGGGATCGCCGCGGGTCAGAAAATGGAAGGTGAGCTTCAAGTAGTCCGCATGACCCATAGCCGTTTCCTTCGGCGCGATACGCAGTACGCGGGCGCGGTGTTTTTCGGCGGGCAGCCACAGGGGCAGGCCGGGGCCGTTCGGATCACCGGTGCGCGCAAAGTTTGCCAGATACCCCGCCATCTGCGCGGAAGCCTCACGGTCACGCGCGCCGTAGGGCCGCCAGCTTCCGCCGAGGGTCTCAAAGACGTAGCGCAGATCGCTCGAGTGAAAAGCACCGTTTTTGTCCCCCGGGGCGTCGAGGTCAAAGGAATAGACATACGCGCCGTTATCCTTTGCAAAGCGGCTGCCGATGAAGGCCATCACAGGGGCATACATGTCCGTGTTGGTATAGCCGAGGAGGTAGTCGAGCTTCAGCGGGCGGCGGATCAGCTCATCCACCGGGCCGGGGAGCAGCACCCCGTCGATGACCGGCATGGTGTTGTAAACGCTGTCCTTCCGCCGCTTTTTGATTTCCTCCACCGCGTCAAAGAGGACATCAAGAGGGGCGCGCCGAAGCTCGTCCAGACTTCTGCAGCCGGCGAGCTCCATGAACGCAAGCCAGTAGCCGCGCGTGTCCTCCGCCCGCCGCGGCAGGGCGAAGCGGGGAAAACAGCCGCCGCCGGACATCATGCCCGCCCGGCGAAAAAGCCCGGCGTTTGCATGGTTAAGGCAGAGATACTGGATCGAGATCGCCCCGGCGCTCTGGCCCAAAAGGGTGATATTGCCGCCGTCGCCGCCGAAGTCCGCGATATGCGCGCGTACCCAGCGTATCGCTGTGAGCTGATCGTCCAGACCGAAGTTCCCGTCCCGGCCGTACTCTGCCTGAATCTCCGCATGGGTCAGATAGCCGAGCGGCCCGACGCGGTAGTTTGCGAACACCGCGACGATCCCGCGGGCGGCCAGACCCTCACCGTCGAAGGGGCCTTCCGAATTGACGCCGGAATCAAAGCCGCCGCCGTAGAAAAAGAGCACGACCGGACAGCCGCGGGCCTCCTTCGGCGTGTAGATGTTCAGGTTGAGGCAGTCCTCTCCGTACCGAAAATCACAGCCCTCCCGAAATTCCCGCTTGTAAAACCGGCGCGTGGGGTTTTCCAGATGCTCGTGCAGGGCGCGGTTCTGCGGACAGGCGAGTCCGAATTTCGTCGCGTCCAGGACGCCGTCCCAGCTTTCAAGCGGCACAGCGTAGCGAAAGCGTTCCGCTTTGGCGAAGGGCACGCCCAGATATTCCAGGCAGCGCGCCCGTTCGTTTCCCGTCAGTATACCGCAGGCGGCGGAGATCGTGACGGGACCGACGATCGTTCTGTTTTCCATGGCATGTGTTCCTTTCCGGCAGAAACGCCCGGCAAGAGTTCGTCCGAAACTCTTCCCGGGCGCTTGTATGTGCGCTATTCTCTGAGAAAGTTTTCAAAGTTTTCGCCCAGCACCATCTCGTTGAGCCTGTCGCCGAGCTTCAGGGAGAAGAAGCGCTCCAGTTCCTCGCCGGGCTCCCACATGGGGTAGTCGGTGCCGAAGAAGATGTGCGTGGGGTCGAAGACCTCAAAAGCCTTCTTCGCCGCCTCGTACGCGCCGAAGGGGAGGGTGCTGCTGGTGTCGATGTAGACGTTGGGCAGGACCAGGCACTCCCGCGCGTCCGCCCACTCGCTCCAGCCGCCGCAGTGCGGAGCGATGCAGCGCAGCTTCGGGAAGACTTTTGCCACGTTTGCCATGCGGCGCGGCGTCGAGTAGTCGTAGCGGTAGTCCCCGGTGTGAGCGATGAGGAAGAGGCCCTCGGCGCTCATGAGCTCAAACAGGGGCATGAGGCGCTTGTCGTCGAGCGGAAAGCGCTGGATGTCAGGGTGGAGCTTCACGCCCACGAGACCTATCTCCTTCATGCGCCTGAGCTCCCCCTCAAAGTCGGGGTAGTCCGGGTGCATGGTGCCGACACCGATGAGATTCGGATGCTCCCGGCAGACGCCGGAGATAAAGTCGTTGACGATCTGCACCTGATGCGGGGCCGTCGCCGTGGAGAAGACCACGGAGCGGGCTACCCCGTCGCGCTCCATGCGGGGCAAAAGATCGTCAACCGTGCCTGGCAGATGGCCGAGTGTCGCGGGGACGGGGATCTCCTGATTGCAGGAGCCGTCATAGAAGGCGTTGGTCGCCATCACCGCGGCCAGGGCGATGCGCGGCTGAAAGATATGGACGTGAGAATCGACGATGTGCATGGGATCACCTGAGCTTTCGAGTTTACGCGAGAAGTTTAGACGGCCAAAGTCAAATTGTCAAGATTTATTTCATAATTACCCGCCAAAAATGGTAATATACACAGTTGACGCTGACGGGCGCGCTGTGTTAAAATTCGGGCATAAAATCCACATGCGCTTGTATCATGCCATGATGGGAGAGCGCTCACAGCGCATGCGGATTTTTTTCGCATCCGTTCCGGTTGCCCCGTCAGGGGCGAGGAACGGGCGCTTAAATCAATATTTTACTGTGGAAGCGCAGCCTACACAGGAAAATGCGATGAGGGAAAATCGCGTCCGTGGATCGGCACAGAGAATCGGCGGTTGGTGCGAGCCGAAGCGAAAACCGGACGGCGTCTCGTTCCCGAGCGGGATCGGCGAAACGACAGTAGCCGATCACGGCAGGCCCCGTTATCGGCCATGGATTTGTTGGAATCCGAGAGAGTCCGCCTGTCATGGGCGGAGAACCAGGGTGGTACCGCGAGTTAACAGTCGCCCCTGAGGTCCGAAGGGACTTCGGGGGTTTTATCTTTTCAACAAGGAAGTGCGCAGCATGGAAAACATTCGCGTCAGCGATATTACAATGAAACAGCTCGCCAGGCAGGGGGATCACGGTCTGAGCTTCAAGGGCAAGATCGAGATCGCCAAGCTCTTGGACAAGCTCGCCGTGTCGGTCATCGAGGCGGAGGGCATACGCTCGGCGAGGGCGGACGCCCTGCGGATCAAGTCCATCGCCTCGGCGGTGAAGACCGGTGTCGTCGCCGTGCCCGTGGAGCTCAGCGAGGAGAGCGTCGCCCAGACCTGGGAGGCCCTCAAGGGCGCAAAGCACCCGCGTCTCCAGGTCGAAGCCCCGGTCAGCACCGTGCAGATGGAGTACCTGTCCCGCAAGAAGCCGGACGCGATGCTCGCCTCCATCGGGAGCACGGTCCGCGCCTGCGCCGAAAAGACCGGCGACGTGGAGTTTATCGCCGAGGACGCCACGCGCAGCGACATGGCCTTTCTCAAGAAGGCCGTCGAGACCGCGATCGGCGCCGGAGCCACGACCGTCACCGTCTGCGACGCGACCGGCGCCCTGCTGCCGGAGGAGTTCGCGGCCTTTATCAGGGAGCTGCTTGAAAACGTCCCCGCACTTGAAAACGTGACCCTCGGCGTCGCCTGCGCCGATACGATGGCCATGGCCGACGCCTGCGCCGTTGCCGCCGTGCGCGCCGGCGCGAGAGAGGTCAAGACCGCCGCCGTGGGCGAGACCGCCTCTCTGCAGAACGTAGCCGGTATCCTCGCCGCCCGCGAGGAGCTGTTCAATGTCTCCTGCCCGCTCCATACGGTAGAGCTGCGGCGCATCGTGCGGCAGATCGTCTGGATGTGCCAGACCAAGCGCAACAAGACCTCCCCCTTCGACGACGGGGTACAGGACTCAGCGCAGGAGCTCGCCCTTGCGATCGGAGACGACGCCCAGAGCGTCGCCAAGGCCGCGCGCGAGCTGGGCTATGACCTCAACAGCGAGGACGCCCAGGCCGTCTGGGAGGCCGTACAGGATGTGCTGCACCACAAGGAGCAGGTCGGGGCGCGTGAGCTCGACGCGATCATCGCCTCCGTCGCCCTCCAGGTCCCGCAGAGCTACACGGTGGAGAGCTACGTCATCAACAGCGGCAGCAACATCTCCGCCATGGCGCACATCAAGCTCAATCACGAGGGCGAGATGCTCGAGGGTGTGGCCCTGGGCGACGGCCCCATCGACGCCTCCTTCCTCGCGCTCGAGAAAGTGGTCAACCGCCATTACGAGCTGGACGATTTCCAGATCCGCGCCGTCACCGAGGGCCGCGAGGCCATGGGCGAGACTGTCGTCCGCCTCGTGTCCAACGGCCGCCTCTACTCCGGGCGCGGCATCTCCACCGACATCGTGTTCTCCAGCATCATGGCCTATGTAAACGCGCTCAACAAGATCGCGTATGAGGAGGGCGAGGCATGAAGTTATCCTTCTCCACCAGAGGCTGGCAGCGCCTGAGCTGGGAAGAGCTGCTCGCCGCCGCCGAAGAGAGCGGCATGAACGGCATCGAGCTCTACGATCTCTATAAACGCGCCGACCTCATGGACCGCGGCTGCCCCTTCGACCGCTATAAGGCGGCCGGCACCGTGCGTATGCTCCGCGAAAAGGGCATGGCGATCCCGTGTCTGGATTCCTCCGTCGACCTGTCCGTGCCGGAGACGGAGCTTTCCAATCTCCGCCGCCTGATCGACACCGCGAGCGCCATCCGCACGCCCTATGTGTCCGTCATCGCGCTCGAGGACAGAGAAGACCTGGTGCGCGAGCGCATCAGCCAGCTCCTGCCCGTCGTTGAGAAAGCGGACGTGACCCTGCTGGTCAAGACCACGGGCATCTATTCCGACACGGCAAGACTCCGCGCCCTGATGGACGGCTTTGCCAGCGACCGCCTGGCCGCTCTCTGGGATATCCACCACCCCTGCCGCGACTGCGGGGAGGACGCCGACACCACCATCAAGAACCTCGGCGCGTATGTGCGCCATGTGCACCTCCGCGACTCGGACGAGGAGGGAAACTACAACATCATCGGCGAGGGCACGCTCCCCGTCGACGAGATGATCCGCGCCCTCGGCTCCATCGACTACGACGGCTTCATCTCCCTGCAGTGGAAGCCGGAGTGGCTGGACGATCTGGACGACCCGGACATCATCTTCCCGCACTTTGTCAACTATATGAGCCGCTTCGAGAACACCCGCGGCAAGAAAAAGCGCCTCTATCCCAACCACGACGGCACCGGCGAATACGTCTGGAAAAAGGACGAGCTGCTGGATCTGACCTTCTCCCAGGTCCTCGACCGCATGGTGGAGGAGTTCCCCGACCAGTACGCCTTCAAGTACACGACGCTCGACTACACCCGCACGTATGAGGAATTCCGCGAGGATGTGGACCGCTTTGCCCGCGCCTTGGTCTACCTCGGCGTCAAGCCCGGCAGCAAGGTCGCCGTCTGGGCCACCAACATCCCCGCCTGGTACATTACCTTCTGGGCCACCGTCAAACTCGGCGCGGTGCTCGTCACGGTCAACACCGCCTACAAGAGCCACGAGGCCGAATACCTCCTGCGCCAGTCCGACACCCACACCCTTGTGATGATCGAATCCTGCCTTGACTCCAACTACCGCGCCATCATCAACGAACTCTGCCCCGAGCTCAAGGGCCACGACAAGGACAAGCCCCTCCACTGCCGCAAGCTGCCGTTTCTCCGCAACGTCATCACCGTGGACTTCACCCAGCCCGGCAGTCTCACCTTTGAGGAGGCCATGTCCCGCTCCGAGATGGTCCCGCAGGAGACCGTCAACGCCATGGCCGCCCAGGTCAAGCCCGACGACGTGTGCAACATGCAGTACACCTCCGGCACCACGGGCTTCCCCAAGGGCGTCATGCTCACGCACTACAACGTGGTGAATAACGGCAAGTGCATCGGCGACCGCATGGGCCTGTCGACAGCCGACCGCATGATGATCCAGGTGCCGATGTTCCACTGCTTCGGCATGGTGCTGTCCATGACCTCCTCCATGACCCACGGGGCGACGCTCTGCCCCATGCCGTACTTCTCGGCCAAGAGCTCGCTTGCCTGCATACAGCAGGAGAAAATCACCTGCTTCAACGGCGTACCGACCATGTTCATCGCCATGTTCAACCACCCCGACTACCGGAAGACGGATTTCTCCCATATGCGCACCGGCATTATGGCGGGCGCGGGCTGTCCGCCGGAGCTCATGAGAAGGGCCGCCCAGCCCGACGAGATGAACATGCGGGGCATCGTCTCGGTCTACGGCCAGACGGAGTCCGCCCCCGGCAGCACCATGTCCGCCTGGACAGACTCCATCGACGTGCGCACCGACACGGTGGGCTACGCTTTCCCGCATGTCGAGTGCAAGATCATCGACCCCGAGACCGGGCTTGAGCTCGGCCCCAACCAGACGGGTGAGTTCTGCTCGCGCGGGTATAATACCATGAAGGGCTACTATAAGATGCCCCGTGCCACCGCCGAGACCGTGGACGCGGACGGCTGGCTCCACTCCGGCGACCTCGCCGAGCGGGACGACAGGGGCTGCTACCGCATCACGGGCCGCCTCAAGGATATGATCATCCGCGGCGGTGAGAACATCTACCCCAAGGAGATCGAGGAGTTCATCTATACCCACCCCAAGGTGCAGGACGTGCAGGTCATCGGCGTGCCCGACAAGAAGTACGGCGAGGAGGCCTTCGCCGCCATTATCCTCAAGGAAGGGGAGAGCATGACGGAGGCGGAGATGCGCGCCTACATCACCGACCACATGGCCCGCCACAAGGTTCCGCGCTACATCACCTTCACCGACAGCTTCCCCATGAACGCGGCGGGCAAAATCCTCAAGTACAAGATGCGCGAGGATGCGGCAAAAATGCTGAATCTCCTGTAAATCCCAAACAACTTTTGTTCAATTAGCCGATTCTCTTTAACAGGTAAAAGATTCTCCTTGACAATTGAATAGACTTGCGGTTAAATTGAGGCAACATTCAAAAAGGCTGTGACGAAGACGGCTGAAGGGAAGCGCTTTCAGAGATCCGACGGGCGGTGCGAGTCGGAAACGCCAGCTTCAAATGCCCATCACTTCCGAGCCGGAGATCCGAAAGCCGTCGGTGAGTAGGCGTCTCACGTCCGCCCGCGTTAAGGGATAGGGCCTGATGGGGTCCGAAGCGGCAGTCACAAGGCTGCAATTTGAGTGGTACCGCGGGTTTGCAACAGCTCGCCTCAAGTAATTGGGGCGGGTTTTTTATTTCGGCCGACAACTCGTATTCTGCTCAAAAAAATCAAATCCGTTTTTGAGGCAGCTTTGCCGCTTCAAAAACACACTGAGCCGAGCCATGCGAGGCCTCGCGCCGACCAAGCACGGCGTCCCCCGCAAGCCGTGCGCGATAAGCGCGAGTTCTCAACAGCGAAACGAAGTTTTGCTGTTGATTTAGAAAGGGAGAATCACTATGAACGTACAGACCGCAGACAATCAGCTTTTACAAATTGCGCTTCGTATCCGCGAGCTGCGTGATATCGTGGGTTTCACCACCAAGGAGATGGCCGCGCGCACCGGCATTTCCGAGGAGCAGTATCTTGAATACGAGTCGGGCAGGGTGGATCTCCCCTTTACCTTCCTGCACAAGTGCGCCATGGCCATGGGGGTCGAGCCGATCCAGCTCCTGGAAGGCCGCAGCGCGAAGCTGACCTCCTACGCCGTCACGCGCCGGGGCCAGGGCCTTGTCACCGCCGTGGAGGACGGCATCGTCATCCAGAACATGGCGGCCCTCTTCCGCAAAAAAATGGCGACCCCCTACTGGGTCACCTACCAGTACTCCCCGGAGCTCCAGAACGAGCCCATCCACACCACCACCCACGCGGGCCAGGAGTTCGACCTGATCGTCAAGGGCGCGCTGCGCGTCAAGGTGGGCGACCATGAGGAAATCCTCCACGAGGGCGACAGCATCTACTACGACAGCTCCACGCCCCACGGCATGATCGCCATCGACGGGCAGGACTGCCTCTTCCTCGCCATGATCATGGCCGCCGACGAGGCGGTACAGAAGCCCGGTCTCATGCTGGGCGAGCAGGAAGAAGAGATCAAGCCCGAGCCCAAGCCCGAGCGCGAGCCGCTGATCTGCCAGAAGTTCATCGAGGCCGAGGAGGACGAGATGGGCTGCCTCAAGGATCTGCACTTCAAGAACGAGGACAGCTTCAACTTCGCCTTCGACATCGTGGACGAGATCGCCCGCAAGACGCCGGAAAAGCTCGCCATGCTGCACGTCTCCGACGACATGACCGAGCGGCGCTTCACCTTTAAGGACATCAAGGACGCCTCCTCCCAGTCGGCCAACTACTTCACCTCCCTCGGCATCAAGCGCGGCGACCGCGTCATGCTGGTGCTCAAGAGACACTATCAGTTCTGGTTTGCGATCCTCGGCCTGCACAAGCTGGGTGCGATCGCCATCCCCGCGACAAACCAGCTCCTCGCTCACGACTACGAGTACCGCTTCAAGGCGGCCGGGGTCTCCGCCATCGTCTGCACCGCCGACGGCAAGGTGGCCGAGAACGTGGAGAAGGGCGAGAAGGCCAGCGGCATGAGCGTCACCAAGATCCTTGTCGGCGGCAGCCGCGAGGGCTGGCACGACTACAACGCCGAGTACGGCCTCTTCTCCCGCCGCTACAGACGGACTGAGGACGCCCCCTGCGGGGACGATCCCATGCTCATGTTCTTCACCTCCGGCACGACGGGTTACCCCAAGATGGCCCTGCACAGCTACAAGTACGCACTGGGCCACTACGTCACCGCCCGCTACTGGCACCTGGTCGAGCGGGACGGCCTGCACTTCACCATCTCCGAGACCGGCTGGGGCAAGGCCCTCTGGGGCAAGCTCTACGGCCAGTGGCTCTGCGAGGGCGCGGTCTTCACCTACGACTTCGACCGCTTCGACGCCGAGAAGATCCTGCCCATGTTCGCCAAATACCACATCACCACCTTCTGCGCGCCCCCGACCATGTACCGCATGCTCATCAAGAGCGATCTGTCACGCTTTGATCTCTCCTCCATCCGCCACGCCACCACGGCCGGCGAGGCCCTCAACCCCGAGGTCTTCTATCAGTTTGAAAAGCTCACGGGCCTGCGCGTCGCGGAGGGCTTCGGCCAGACCGAGATGACCCTCGGCATCGCCAACCTCGTCGGCGGGACCATCAAGCCGGGCTCCATGGGCAAGCCCGTCCCGGCCTACGGCGTCGACATCCTGGACCACGACGGCAATCCCGTGGCCGACGGCATCAGCGGCGAGATCGTCATCAAGGCCGACGAGAACGGCCCGAGAAAGTGCGGCCTCTTCCTCGGCTACTACAAGGCGGAGGAGAAGACCCGCGAGGTCTGGCACGACGGCTACTACCACACCGGCGACGAGGCCTGGCGCGACGAGGACGGCTTCTACTGGTACGTCGGCCGCGTGGACGATGTCATCAAGTCCTCGGGCTACCGCATCGGGCCCTTCGAGATCGAAAACGTCATCATGGAGCTGCCCTATGTGCTCGAGTGCGGCGTCTCTGCCGCCCCGGATGAGATCCGCGGCCAGGTCGTCAAAGCCAGCATCGTCCTTGTCAAGGGCAAGGAGGGCACCGAGGAGCTCAAGAAGGAGATCCAGAACTACGTCAAGAACAACACCGCCCCCTACAAGTACCCGCGCATCGTCGAGTTCAGGGATGAGCTGCCCAAGACGATCAGCGGCAAGATCATGAGAAACAAGCTGTAAGACCCCTCGCCTACCTCTCTGAGGGAGGGGGACCGCGAAGCGGTGGAAGGAGTCAGCGCGCGTCTCTCTGAGTGCTCAGATTACTGTGGGACTCCCTCAGTCACCAGTGTGCGCACTGGTGACAGCTCCCTCAAAGAGGGCGCCATATAATGAAGGTTATCTTATGAACTACAAACGCTTAACCCTTTTTGCCGGACATTACGGCAGCGGAAAAACCAATATTGCCCTCAACTACGCGCTCTGGCTGCGCGGGCAGGGACTCAGGGTCACAGTCGCGGACCTCGACATCGTAAATCCCTACTTCCGCACCAAGGACGGCGAAGCCCAGCTCAAGGCGGCGGGCATACGCCTCATCTCCTCGGACTACGCCAATTCCAACGTCGACCTGCCCGCCCTGCCGGGGGACGCCTACTCCCTCGTAGATGACAGGAGCGTGCACGGCGTCATCGACGTCGGCGGTGACGACCGCGGCGCGCTGGCCCTGGGGCGCTACGTCCCCAAAATCCGGGAGGAAGGGGACTATGAGATGCTCTTCGTCCTCAACAAGGCGCGGCCGCTGACCAGAAACATCGACGACGCGCTCGAGGTCTTCTGTGAAATCGAGGCCGCCTGCGCCCTGCCCTTTACCGCCATCGTCGGCAACACGAACCTGGGACCCTTAACAAAGCCGGAGGACGTGGTCGCGGGCGCGGCCTTTGCCGAAGAATTCGGCGAGCGTGTGGGACTGCCGGTCAAGATGATCTGCGCTTCCCAAAAGCTCAGCAATGAGCTTCAAAACACTGTAAGGAATTTCTTTCCTATAAACATCATGCAACTATATTACATGGAGAAAGAAGGGACAAGTCTTGGCAAAATTAACCTTTAGAGAGGAAATCTGCAAGGGCTGCGGCCTGTGCGTCAATGCGTGTCCGAAGCAGATCCTGGCCCTCTCTAAGACCAGACTGAATCAGAAAGGCTACTCTCCGGTGGAGCTGACGAAACCCGAGGAGTGCATCGGCTGCGCGAGCTGCGCGATGATGTGCCCCGACTGCGTCATCACCGTGGAGAGATAGGAAAGGAGCAGGCGTATGAGTGAAACCGTTCTGATGAAGGGAAACGAGGCCATTGCTGAGGCCGCCATCCTGGCCGGCTGCCGGCACTACTTCGGCTATCCCATCACCCCGCAGACTGAGGTTGCGGCCTACATGGCCAAGAAGATGCCCAAGATCGGAGGCACCTTCCTCCAGGCCGAGAGTGAGATCGCGGCCATCAACATGGTGTACGGCGTCGCCGCCACCGGCCATCCCGCCATGACCTCCTCCTCCAGCCCCGGCATCTCCCTCAAGGCGGAGGGTATCTCCTACCTCGCCGGCGCGGACCTGCCCGCCCTGATCGTCAACGTCCAGCGCGGCGGCCCCGGCCTCGGCGGCATCCAGCCCTCCCAGTCCGACTATGACTTCGTCACCCGCGGCCCCGGCCACGGCGACTTCCATGTGCTGGTCTTCGCCCCCTCCTCCGTGCAGGAGATGGCCGACCTCACGGGCCGCGCTTTCCACCTCGCGTGGAAGTACCGCATGCCCGCGATGCTCCTGGCCGACGGCACCATGGGCCAGATGATGGAGCCCGTAAACCTGCCCGAGCCCTGCAACGCCTTCGGCGACGACAATCCCTGGGCCGCGACCGGCACCGAGATGAAGCGCCCCCACAACATCATCAACTCCCTGGATCTCTCTCCGGAGAACCTCGAGAAGATGAACTTCGCCCGCTTTGAGCGCTACGCGAAGATCGAAGAGACCGAGTGCCTGTGGGAGGAGTACCTCATGGACGACGCCGAGATCTGCATCGTCGCCACCGGCATCACCGCCCGCGTCTCCCGCAACGCCATCGTCGAGGCCAGAAAGCAGGGCCTCAAGGTCGGCATGATCCGCCCGATCACCCTCTGGCCCTTCCCGAAGAAGGTCCTCGCCCAGGCGGCCGACCAGGTCAAGGCCTTCCTGTGCGTGGAGATGAACATGGGCCAGATGAAGCAGGACGTGGAGCTCGCCATCCGCTGCAAGAAGCCCGTGGCGCTCTGCAACCGCGTCGGCGGCATGATCCCCACCCCGGACGAGGTGCTTGACAGCATCCGCAAGATCGCAGAAGGAGGAATGGAAGCATGATCGTGTTTGAAAAGCCCCATGCCCTGACCGACACCGTGCTGCACTACTGCCCGGGCTGCACCCACGGCATCGTGCACCGCCTTGTCGCCGAGGCCATCGACGAGCTCGGCATCGAGGGCAAGACCGTCGGCATCGCGCCGGTCGGCTGCTCCGTGCTCGCGTACAACTACTTTAACTGCGACATGATCGAGGCCGCGCACGGCCGCGCCCCCGCTGTCGCCACCGGCGTGAAGCGCGCCCTGCCCGACAACATCGTCTTCGCCTACCAGGGCGACGGCGACCTCGCCTCCATCGGCATGTGCGAGACCGTCTCCACCGCAGCCCGCGGCGAGAACATCACCATCATCTTTATCAACAATGCCATTTACGGCATGACCGGCGGCCAGATGGCCCCGACCTCGCTGGTGGGCCAGGTCACCCAGACCTCTCCCTACGGCCGCGACCCCAAGACCCAGGGCTACCCCATCCGTGTGTGTGAGCTGCTGTCCACCCTGGACGCCCCCGCTTACCTGGAGCGCGTCACCGTCAACAGCGTCAAGAACGTCCGCAACGCCAAGCGCGCCATCAAGAAGGCCTTCCAGAACCAGATCGACGGCAAGGGCTTCTCCTTTGTCGAAGTCCTCTCCGCCTGCCCGACCAACTGGGGCATGACCCCCCAGAAGGCCCTGCAGTGGATCGACGAGGCCATGATCCCGCAGTATCCCCTCGGCGTATTCCGCGATAAGGAGGCGTAAGCAATGGCTCATCATGAAATCGTCATCGCCGGCTTCGGCGGACAGGGACTTCTGTTCATCGGCAAGGTGCTGGCCTACGCTGGCCTGGTCGAGCAGCGCCAGCTGAGCTGGCTGCCCTCCTACGGCCCCGAGATGCGCGGCGGCACCGCCAACTGCAATGTCATCCTCTCCGACGATCCCGTCGGCTCTCCCATCGTGCAGCACCCCAACGTGCTCATCGTCATGAACACCCCCTCCCTTGACAAGTACGAGAAGGCCGTCGTCCCCGGCGGCAAGATCTTCGTCGACTCCACGCTCATCTCCCGCAAAGTCGAGCGCGACGACGTGGACGTCTACTACGTCCCCGCCACCCAGATGGCCAAGGAGATGGAGCTCGGCAACCTCGCCAACATGATCCTGCTCGGCACCGTCATCCGCGAGACCGCCTGCATCAAGGAGGAGACCCTGGAAGAGGCCCTCAAGCACGTCATCCCGGCCCGCAAGATGAACCTCATGGGCGTGAACCTCAAGGCCGTCCAGGCCGGAAAGGACTACCGGCCGTGAGAATCGCCTGCGCGCAGATGGATGTGCGCCTGGGGGACAGCGTGTATAACTTCGCCCATGCACAGGAGCTCGTGAGAAAGGCCGCTTCCAAAGGCGCGGACGTCGTCCTGCTGCCCGAGACCTTCAACGTCGGCTTCTTCCCCCGTGAGGGGCTGGGCCTGCTTTCGGACCCCGAAGGGCTCGCCGTTCGGAAAACCTTCGGGACGCTCGCAAAGGAGCTGCATATCAACATCGTTGCGGGCAGCGCCGCGACGAAGCGGGACGGGAAGATTTACAACACCGCCTTTGTCTTCGACCGCGAGGGCGCGTTTGTCGCCGCCTACGACAAGACCCACCTCTTTACCCCGATGGGTGAGCACGAGTACTTCAACCCCGGCGACAGCCTCTGCACCTTTACCCTCGACGGGGTCAAGTGCGGCCTCATCACCTGCTACGATCTGCGCTTTCCCGAGCTGACGCGCTCCCTGGTCTTGCAGGGCGCCGATCTGCTCTTTGTCCCGGCCGAGTGGCCCGCGGTGCGCATCATGCACTGGCAAACCCTCAACCGCGCGAGAGCCATCGAGAACCAGATTTTCCTGGCCTGCTGCAACGGCTGCGGCACGGCGGGGGAGACGGTCTACGGCGGACACTCCGCCGTCTTTGATCCCTGGGGCGAGATACTCGCCGAGGCGGGCGACAGGGAGGAGATCATCCTCGCCGACTGCGACTTCTCCGTCAAAGAGAAGATCCGCGAGAGCATCAACGTCTTCCGCGACAGACGTCCCGACTTATACAAACTATGAAGGAGAAAAATTGACATGGAATACAAATTCCCTGTGACCCGCACCACCCATCCCAAGCCCCGGCCCGAGGACGAGAGCAAGCTGGGCTTTGCCAAGTACTTCACCGACCACATGTTCGTCATGGACTGGGACGAAGGTCAGGGCTGGCATGACGGACGCATCGTCCCCCATGCCCCCATCGAGATCGAGCCCGCCTCCTGCGTGCTGCACTATGCGCAGATGATGTTCGAGGGCATGAAGGCTTACAAGACCGCCGACGGCCACGTCCAGATCTTCCGCCCCGACATGAACATCGCCCGCATGGCCCGCACCAACGAGCGCATGTGCATCCCAGAGCTGCCCGGCGATCTGTTCCTCGCCGCCCTCAAGCAGCTCATCTGGGAAGACCGCGACTGGATCCCCTCCTCTCCCGGCACGGCCCTGTATATCCGCCCCTTCATCTTCGGCGATGAGGTCTCCTTCTCCGTTCTGCCCGCCAAGCACTACCGCTTCCTCATCATCCTGACCCCGACCGGCTCCTACTACGCGGCCAACGACGGCGGCCTGTCCACCACCCGCATCTTCGTGCAGGACACCTACATCCGCGCGGCGCGCGGCGGCACGGGCTATGCCAAGGTCGGCGGCAACTACGGCGGCGGCATGCGCGCCTCCCTGGACGCCATGAAATACAACTGCAAGGACGTCCTGTGGCTGGATGCGGCCGAGAACAAGTACGTCGAGGAGATCGGCACCTCCAACGCCTTCTTCCGCATCAATGACGAGGTCATCACCGCGCCCCTGGATTCCGGCACGATCCTGCCCGGCATCACCCGCAACTCCGTCATCATGCTGCTCAAGAAGTGGGGCGTCAAGGTCTCCGAGCGCAAGCTCTCCATCGATGAGATCATCGCCGCCTCCAAGGACGGCAGCCTCCAGGAGATCTTCGCCAGCGGCACCGCGGCGGTCATCTCTCCCATCGGCTGCCTCAACTACAAGGGCACCGACTACAAGGTCGCCGACGAGAAGGTCGGTCCCGTAGCCCAGAAGCTCTACGACACGATCTACGGCATGCAGACCGGCAAGGTCGAGGACGACATGGGCTGGACCTACAAGCTGTTCTGATCTGTATAAAAAAGAATTGCGGCAGCACATCTGTGCTGCCGCAAAATTTTTTTGATCAGCTCAATACCTTGTTCAGACCGACGAAGCGGTAGGGACTGCCGCTGCTTTCAAATTCGGTGAGCAGCTGGTCAAGGGCGTCGGCGGTGTATTTGGCATTGTCGGAGAAGTGCATGACCAGGATCGCGCCGGACTTGATGTTCTTCTTGATCTCGGCTGCCAGACTCTTGGCGTTCTCGGCCTTGTAGTCGGTGGTCGTGTAGTAGCCCGCAACCGCGTGGGTATAGCCGCAGTCGAACACCGTTTCCAGACCGTTGCGTCCGACGGCCAGCGTGGGTTGACGGAAGAGCGCGCTGAGCGAGGGCTTGCCGTCCGCGTCAACCATGTCGCCGATGACGTTCTGCAAAGTGTCATAGCAGAGGATAATGTCCTCCTCCAGCTCCTTCCGCTGCTGCTCGTCGAGCTCGGTAAAGTAGGTGGGCCGGACTTCGTTGGACAGGGACATATGCTTGTGCGAGTGTGCCCCGATGGTATGGCCTGCCGCCGCGATGGCGCGCAGAAGGTTGGGGTTGTTCGGCACGTATTCGGTCCGGACAAAGAAGGTGGCCGTCGCGTGGTGCTTGTCCAGGACGTTCAGCAGCCTGTCGACCGTTCCGTCGGTGCCCCAGTCGTCGAAGGTCAGGAAGACATAGTTTTCATCGTTTTCGATGATGCCGGTCTTGTCCAGATGCTGGGTTTCCCGATCGGTGAAGCCGGGGAGAAAATAGGGGGAGACTATCCAGGAGATGCCGATATAGCCGCTGCGGATGACCTCAAAGATCTCATCCTTCGTCATGTCCTTGAGGTGGCCGGGATAAATGCGGTCCTTCACGGCGGGGAGGATCAGATCCCTGGGGATGGGATATTCATACTGCGACTCCGTGCGCTCCGCAACCTCGTCGGCGGCGACAGCGGGATAGGCGCATTTCTCGCTGACCATGCGCTCCACCAGCTCGCCCAGCACCGTATCGCTGTACTGGAAGATGCCCATCTGGAAGTGAATGATCTCGCCGCGCTGGAACATGCCCTCGTTATCATTGATGACGGCGGGGATGATCTCCTCCGGATCGGTCATACGGCTGACCTTCTCCGGCACGGCCTCCTTCATCTCCTTGAGCACACGGAAGCCGCCCTGAGCGGCCGCCTGCAGAAGAGCGGTGCTGCCAAAGCCCGTGGCCGGGCGGACGAAGATCTCATAATAGGCCTGGTACTTGTCGCGCAGCGTCTGGGCCTGGGCCTGAAGGGTACCCAACATCTGAGAGGCGGTGGTGCGCTGCGTCGGCAGTACGGAGATGCCGAGACTCTGACCCGCGCGGCTGATCGCCTCAATGCGTTCGGGGTAGAGCTCCATCTCCTCAGCCGTGACAAAGAAGGTCGCGCGGCTCTTCGTATTCTTCAGCGCCTCCAGAACGGCGTCGAGCTCCTTGGCCCGTTCGATGCCGGAGAAGGTGAACACGGTGGCGCGCTCCGTTGTATAGAAGCGGGAGAGCGGCGTGGGGAGTTCCTCCGTGGTCTGCGCCGCCGGCAGTGCCGAGTTGCCGCTTATCGCGGCGTAGGGCGCATAGGTGGCCTCGGGAGCCGCGGGCCCGGCGTTCAGCCGCAGGCCCTGCCCGCTGAAGAGCGGATGACCGCGAAACCAGAGCCCGCCTCCCAGAAAGAGGCAGATCAGTATGATATAGAAGACGGTCAAGGTGAGCTGTTTTCTTTTTTCGGCCATTGTTGTCTTCATACTCCATTTTGGAGAGAAACTGATCAACAGCTTCGGGGGTGTATTGAGCGTTATCGGAAAAGTGCATGACCATGATCGCGCCGGACCGGACATTCTGCCGCAGGGCGGTGACAAGCTCGTCCACGCTTTTGGCATCGTAGTCGCCGGTTGAGTAATAGCCCGCGACGGCGTAGGTGTAACCGCAGTCAAACACGGTCTCCAGGCCATTTCGCCCGACAGCGAGCGTGGGCTGGCGGAAGAGCAGGGAGAGAGAGGGCTTCCCGTCTGCGTCCACCATATCTCCGACAATGCTCTGCAGCGTGTCATAGCACTGCACAAGATCCTGCTCCAGCGTTTTGCGCTCGACGGGACTGAGCTGGATAAAGTTGTTTGTTTTAATCTCACGCGAAAGGGGCAAGTGCGAGTGGGTATGTGCGCCGATGGTGTGTCCGGCGGCGGCGATGGCGCGAAGCAGATTCGGATTGCCGGGTACATAATTGCTTCTGACAAAGAAGGTGGCGGTGGCCCCGTGCTTTTCGAGTACATGGAGCAGCTTGTCCACCGTCCCGTCGGTGCCCCAGTCGTCAAAGGTCAGAAAGACATAATTTTGATCGTTTTCAATCAGGCCGATCCGGTCGAGCTTGTGAATCTCCTCATCAGTGAAACCCGGAAGTGTTCCGACGGAGCGGACCCACCAGTTGCCGATATAGCCGTTTCGGATGACCTCAAATATCTCTTCCTTTGTCAGACCGGCGAGATGGCCGGGATAGATCCGGTTTCTCACGCTGTCGGGGATCCTGTCTTCGGGGACCGGATAGGTATAGAGACACACCGTTTGCTCCGCAAGCTCATCGGCGGGCAGGATCGGATAGACGCACTTTTCTTCCACAAGGCGCTCAAGATAGCGGCCGAGCACAGCGTCGTCATGCTGGAGCAGACCCATCTGAAAATGAAGGATCTCTCC
This sequence comes from Oscillospiraceae bacterium, assembly GCA_902785905.1. Lineage (GTDB taxonomy): Bacteria > Bacillota > Clostridia > Oscillospirales > Oscillospiraceae > Limivicinus. The sequence goes on from CADAAM010000011.1 coordinate 17,967, forward strand.
GCGCTGGAGGCTGAGCTCGTTCTTGTTGAAGACGGCGCCCATGATTTCCTCCGCGTCGGTCATGCGGCTGACCTTTTCGGGCACGGCCTCCTTGAGCTCCCGCATCAGCCGGAAGCCACCCTCAAAGGCGGCCTGGCGCAGCGCGTCGCTGCCGGAATCATTGCTCGGCCGGACGAAGATCTCATAGTCCACGCCGTATTTGCTGCGCAGTGTGTCCGCCTGTGCCTCAAGTGCGTCGAGCAGCTGCGCCGCGCTCTGCCCCTCCAATGTGACTACGGAGATGCCGAGGCTGTGGCCCGCGCAGCTGATCGCCTCGATCCAGGCGGGATGCGCCTCCATCTCCTCGGCGGTGACAAAGAAGGTGGCACGGCAGCGCGTCTTCTCCAGCGCCGTCAGCACATTTGCCAGCTCCCGCTGATTTCTGAGTCCGGAGAAGGTGAACACGGAGGCGCGCTGCGTCGTATAGAAGCGAACCATAGGGTCGGGGTAGGCCTGCAGAGGAGCGGACAGAGGCGCTTCTTCCGAAGGGAGGCTTGCCTCATAGGGCTCATACGTGCTCTCAGGCCTCTCGACGGTTCTCTTCCAGCGGAAGCCCTGACTGTTGAAGAGCGGGTAGCGGTGGAAGACCAGACCCCAGCCCAGAAAAATACATATCACAAGGATATAGAGCAGCGCCAGAAGAATCTGCTGACCTGTCTTATTTTTTTTCTTGTTTCCCATGAAGCCCCACCAACCTCTGTCGGCGGAATGTCTCACGCCACGAGAAATGCTTTGAGACTGTCGTTTGTGTTCTCACCCAGGCGGAACAGATCAAAGTGGCTGTAGCCCATGGCGCGCAGCGTGTCCCGCCAGACGGACAGCGTCTCGCCGTCCGCGTACCAGAGGGTATATTTCTTGCCGTCGTAAACGCTCGCTTTGAGTGCGCCGCTCTTGCTGTCGCGCCTGGCCTCGGCGTCATGCTCGGAAAGCCAGTTTTTCGCCTGCTTTTCCGTCAGGGCCTTGTCCACCTTGCTGCCGGCCCAGACAAAGCCGCCGCTGGCGAAGGCCATGTGCACCTCGCCGGGCACGGCCTTCCAGCTCTCTCCGAGTTCCTCAAGAAAAGCAATGTCGGCCTTCGGACCCGGCCCGCTGTGGTAGCCGTAGAGGTTATAGCACATGCAGCTGTAGACGGGCCCCTCAGGAAACACGGCGTACTGCGGGGCCTGGCACTCCATCACCACGCGCAGCTTCACGCCGTTGTGGCTGAGGATCGCATAGAGCTGCCTGAGAAAGACGGTGAAGGCCGACCAGAGCTCGGTGTCCTTCTTGAAGTTTTCGTAGTCGATCTCCAGCCCGTCCAGCTCATAGGTCTTGATCAGGCGCATGATTTTGGAGATGTGCGCGCTTCTCGCCGCAGGGGTCAGCAGCTGCTCACGCAGAAAATCCTTCGACTTCTGCACAAAGCTGCCGTCGGCCTGCTGTACGTCGTTGACGAGCGAGAGATAGACGGGCGTACCGTCCTTTTTCATCTTCGCCAGAAGCTCTTCCGACTCGGGCGGCAGCATCCAGTCCCCGTTCAGGTCGAAATACGCCTCAAAGCAGATGAGAGACTCAAAGCTCTCCGGAAAGGCTGCCGTCTCCATCAGCGCCGCGTCGGCGTCCCAGTAGGTCAGCCACGCCGAGCAGCCGAAGTCGCCGCTCTCGGCGGCGGCCGCGCCGGTGTTGACAAGCCCCAGGGCGGCCAGAAGCATGGCGATCAGTCGCTTCAAATACATTCCTCCGTATTATGCCCGCCGGTTCGGCGAGGCCCAGTGCATCAGGGCTATGATCTTGTCGAGCGTGCGGTCGATGAAGCTGACGCTCTCTGCGGCGGGAAGGGGCGGAGCGTAGGCGTAGAGCTCGCTCCCGTCCAGGCTGCGGATGTTCAGCTCGGCAAAGATGCCGTCGTAGACGTCGTCGCTCAGGTTGGTCTGGCTGAAGCGCTCGGTCCCCTGCGTGACGGCGGCCTCGAGAAACATCCCGCTGCCGGAGCCGGAGGAGACGGACAGGTGATCCGCCACCAGCCGATCGTCCAGCCACACGGAGATCGTGGCGCCGTCGAGGATGATGCGGAGGGCGCGGTCGTCCTGCTCGTCGATGTCGAGTTCGGGGATGAAGGGCTCGGCGCCGTCGGCGATGCCGGGGGCGCGCAGCCCGTCGAGGCTTGCCAGCAGGGCCTTGGCCTCGCTGATGCGCGCCTCGTCATCATCGTTGTCGATGATGGTATGGGCCAGGGCGATCTTGCCGCTCAGCTCCTCCTCGGCCTTGGAGACATAGGGGCCGCCGTCAAATTCAAACAGATCGAGGTCAAACAGAGGCTCCTTGCCCTCGCCGTCCTCAATGAGCAGGTGGTCATCGTACAGGCGAACCGTGATGCCGCCCAAGCCGCTGCTGTTTGTGCGGAACTTCAGAGCCTGCTGGCCGACGACGTTCCCCTGCAGGCGGACGGAGATGTCCAGATCCTTGGGAAGCGACTGGGCGAAGCAGACCTCGCTCTCTCCGTAGGGCAGGGTGGTCAGGATGATCTTGCGGCCCTTGTACTCCACCGCGCCGATTCTGCGCTCCCAGTCGGCGGCCTTCGTCTCGTCGCCGAGCCGGAACACCACCTTGTGGCCGGTGTCGTCCCAGATGCGCATCATCAGATGGTTGGGGGAGAAGTACTGCCGGGACTGCAGGCGGCTCAGATCGTAGATCGAAGACTCGCGCGTGTTCAGGCAGCTGCCCTGGCGGTTGAAGTTCATGGCGAAGATAGATTCCAGCATCTCGGCGTTCTTCTGGCTGACCTTGGGGTCGTTGCCGAAGGCGCCGGTGTTGGAGTGCATCAGGATGTACAGCGCGGGCACATAGCCCAGATCCTCCTGATAGACCTCCGCCATCTGATTGTAGTCCCAGGCGATGCGCCGCTCCATCTCCTCAACGCTCTCGGTGCGGATACGGTCCTCGTCGCGCAGGAAGTCCATCAGATAGTGGTTGTAGTCGCGGCGGAGATAGCTGTGGATATCCAGGAACTCCGCCGTGTTCAGGTGGCCGAAGTAGTTTTCAAAGCGGTCGAAAACATTGATGTAGCTCAGACGGTAGCCGTTGGAGCCCGACTCCCAGAAGGTGGTGTTCTTGAGCTGCTTTAAATCCCGGGCGGTGATATAGGCCCCCGTCTCGTCGGAGAGGTTTTCGGCGAAGGTGCAGGCCGTGGCGATGTAGTTGTATTTCCAGAGAGCGGGCTGAGCCAGGCGCGTGGTATTCATGACGCCGTCCTCGAAGATCAGCAGCAGGGCCTTTTCCGGCAGGGATGTACCCTTGAGGTAGTAGTCGATCACGTCCTGCTGGGTGATGGTCTGGTAGCCGGAGTCCTTGAGGGCCTGCATCTGCTCCTCATAGTCGGCCTGGGTCACGATTTTGCCGCCCACGCGGGCAAATTCCGTCAGACCGTTGTATGAGATCGCAATGAAGTGCGGGCCTGTGGCCGTGCGGGCCGGGGCCAGATCGCCGACGATCTCGTCGCTTGTGACCATGGTGCACTCGAGCTCCGCACCCGTGTACATCAGGCGCTGTCTGGTGCGCTCGGTGACAAGCGACGCGACGGCCCAGAAGATGACACCGACGATAAGCAGAATCTCAATGATCGTGCGGATCAACTTGGAGACATTTTTCCGGCGCAGCTTCTTCTCATCCATGCTCGACCGCCTCCTCCCGCATGGCTGCCTTGGCTTTGGCCTCGGCCTCCGCATCGGCGCGCTTCTTGCCCTTGCCGCGGGTACCCCAGTCGTTGACCCAGAAGGTCAGCCAGGCCCAGATCATCTGCCAGAGAAGGATCACTTCATAATACACGCAGAACAGGAAGCCGTAGAACCAGAGACTGCTCTTTTTCAAAATCAGCTGGGCAAAGCACATCATCAGCGACATCATCAGAAGACCGATCAGGAAGGCGGCCGGGAAGATGTGTTTGACGACGGGGATGTAGACGAGGTTGTAGATAACAATGATCGGCGCGATCAGCGGCACCAGCACGCCCAGGTAGAAGGAGATGGCCATGAAGGGCTGCTTCTTCCACATGAAGGTGCAGGCGCGCAGCGATTCGCGCAGCCAGGAGCGCTTCCAGCGCATCTGCTGGCGCAGGAACTGCTTGTTGCGGTTCGGCACGATGGTCGAGCAGATCGCGTGGTCCTGGTAGCCGGTGCGGTAGTGCTCGACGACGTAGTTGGTGAGGCTTCGATCGTCGCCGAAGGTGGCCTTCTGGCCCATGAAGCGCTGGTTGATCCACTTGTCAAAGACCTCGCGCACAACTTCGAGACGGTAGCAGGACAGCGGGCCGCTCAGACACATGACGGAGTCAAAGTAGGCCTCGGCTGCCTTCATGATGCGGAAGGAGATGTAATAGCGCACCGCCTGCATCTTGGTCAGCCAGTTGGTGTAGACGTTGGCGACGTCGGTCCGGCCCGCCACGCCGCCCATCTTCGGGTCCTTCATGGGCTGGACGAGGGTGCGGATGGAGTTGGGATACAGGAAGCTGTCAGAGTCGACGAAGACGATGAGCTCGGTCCGCGCGTTGCGGATGCCGATGCCCATGGCCTCGCGCTTGCCCTGGTTGTAATTCTGGAAGAAAACGCGCACGCGGTTTTCGATATTGTACTGCGAACCTTCAGCGCACATGTCGCGCACCGTCTGCTTGATGACCTCCACGGAGTTGTCCGTGGAGCCGTCGTCGACGATGATGAGCTCCAGCTTGTCGGTCGGGTAGTCCTGGTCGGCGCAGCGCACGATGGTCTCGCGTATCCAGGTCTCCTCGTTGAAGCAGGGAATGACGATGGTGACGCTCGGCGTATAATCGGGGTCGACGGGCGTCGGCCGGTAGAAGGAGCCGAACAGATAGCGCGACAGGAGGAAGAGCGCCGTCATGATGCTGTAGCCGTAGAGCCAGGGGTTTTGCGAAAAATAGCGTATGCTCTCCACGCGCATGAGCATGATGACCACCGAGCAGAAGGTAAGGAAGAGCGAGGCGAGAATAAAGAGAAACTGGTCGGTGCTCCGGCGTTCCTCATAGAGCGGGCGGGCGAACTGAATGGCGGCGGCATGCTTGGCCTCAATGGTGCGCACGACCTTGGCCTTCAAATGCCGGTAGCGCTTCTCGGTGCCCTCCTGGAGATCGCCCTCATTCAGACGGAAGTCGAGCGTGATGTCCTGCCCGTCGAAGTCCTCAAGCTCCGCGTCCGCCGGCATCTTGACAAGCATGCCGGTCTGGGAGATGTTCTCCGTCGTCCCATGGAAGGTGCGTTTTCCGAGCGTGACGCCGACATCCAGCTTGACCTCGTAGCGCTGACCCGCAAACTCCGCGTATTCCGGGCGCGACTCACCCTCGTGGTTGTTGCGGCGGCTGCTGTTGCTGCGCCTGCCGCTGGGGTCCGGCACATTGGGAAAGAGTCTTCTGTCTTTTGTCTCATGGAGCAGAAGGTCTTCTATTTTATCCTTTTTTCTCTTCTTCTTTGTCATACAGGAACATTCTCCTTGACATAGTCCGTGACCGCCTTGCAGGCACTGTCATTGAGATGGCAGCCGCGTCCGGCCAGATCCAGACAGTACTCCTCACGCAGCTGACCGTTTTCGTCGCGCAGCACGCTCGCGACGTCCGAGAAGCCAATGCCGTACTCGCGGCACATGGCGCACAGCCTCAGACTCAACTCAAAGCGGTTCCGGTTCGACACACCCGCGAAGCGCTCCACCTTCGGGAAGATCGACATGATCACGATGCGGGTATCGGGCGATTTTTCACGAATCTCCTTGATAAGCATGCGGTACTTCGCGAGAAAGGCTTCGCCGCGATAGGCTCCGGCGTTGGCAAAGCCGACTGAGAGCCACACGGAGCTCGCTTTCATCTCCGCGAGCTTCACGGCGAGATTGCCGATTTCCGACTCGCCCTCGAGGAGCGTTTCGACGCTGAGAGTGTCGTCAGTCAGAAACTGCGCGTCGTCCAGAAAACCGGGCTCCTTCTCACGCCGCCACTCCACATAGGTGCCGAGACCCGCCAGCACCGCGTCGCCGACAAAGACCGCGCCCCGGAAGTCGCCGGGCCGGGCCGCGCGGACCTTGCCCGCATACAGGGGTTCCTCGGTCACGGGGAGGGGATAGTTGTCCGGGTCGAGCAGGCTCTGCTCCTCGGGCGTGAGCTCGTTCATCTTGCGCAGGATGAGACGCTTCTCATTCTGCAGAGACTCGGGGTCGGTAAAGCGATAGCCGTGCGCCTTCAGCGTGTCCACCAGCCAGCCGACGATGTCAGGCAGCAGGGCGAAGCGCTCCTCCTCGCCGCTCCATTCCCAGCGTATCCCGGGACTCGGGTCGATCGCGGGGCGCTCGTCCAGCTCATGGCCGGCGTCGCCGTATTCGTCCGCATCCAGCTCCTGCCCGAGCTTGAAGGAGAGAATGCTGCCGGACAAAACGCTCATGGCGTAGACCTCGGCGTCTTCCTGCATGCGGAAGCTCCTGTGGTTGAGGTAGGCGGTCGGCTGCACGGCAGCCTTAAGCCCTGCCGCCGTGACCGCGCGCAGCACGCCGTCAGTGTACTTCGTTCCGTTGCAGCGGATGAGCGACGGCGTCTCGCCGCAGGCGGCGGCAATCTCTTTCTGCGCCATTTCAAAGCGGCGCATGTTCTCGTAATCGGACAGCTGCTCCAGATGCTTGCCGCCGCTCATGCCGTAGCTGCCGACGTCAAAGCCCTTTGAAACGAGGCTGCGCACAGCCTGCGGGTTCTCGTTGGCGGTGATGCCGGAGACAAAGAAGGTGGCAGGGACATCCCGGTCGCGCAGGACGCGCACGATCTCGTCCATCGTCGTGGTGTCGGTAAAGCCCTCAAAGATGAGGCTGACAACCTTGCGGTCGGTCTCGACGCCGCTCAGCACCGGCGCGGGACTCGCCTTGACCGGGGGATCCGGCGTCGGCGTCCACAGTCCCTCCTGCGGCTTTTCG
>CADAAM010000012.1 GCA_902785905.1 Oscillospiraceae bacterium
GCAGCAGAGCGCATCCGGACTGCTTTCCCGGAGCGCCTGCCCGATGAGAGACAGCGCCTTGTCTCCCGCCTCATGGCCGTTGGTGTCGTTGATGAGCTTAAGATTGTCCATGTCAAAGAAGACAAAGCAGCCGCTCTCCGTCTGCATGGTTCTGGCAATGAGAGCCTCGCCCGCCGACCGGGTCATGACCCCGCTTGTCAGATCAAGATCCTCCGCCGCGCTTTGGGCCAGGAAGGTCTCCATGACCTCGCGCAGGAGGGCCGAGGAGGCCTCCATGCTGCCGTCATCCTCTGCCGCCTCGCTGTTCGCGATCGAATCCAGAAGACCGCGATCCCACAGCTCCAGAAAGCAATCTGTCATATGCGGATCAAACTGCCGCCCGCGCCCCTCAATCAGCTCATGCATGATGTGACTGCGAGTGCACGCCCTGCGATAGACACGCGTGGAGCTCATGGCGTCGAAGGCGTCCGCAATGGCGACAACTCTCGCCTCCTCGGAAATCGCCTCCCCTCTGAGACCGAGGGGGTAGCCCGTGCCGTCATAGCGCTCGTGATGGCTGCGGGCGACGTCCTCTGCCGAATCGATCATAATGTGCTTGTGCAGGATGTCGCCGCCCATGGTGGTGTGGGATTTGATGATAGCGTACTCCACATCGGTCAGGCGCTTGGGGTTGTTGAGAATGGAATCTGGGACGCCGATTTTCCCAATGTCGTGCAGCATCGCCGCGTAGCGCAGGTCGTTGATGCGCTCCCTCTCCCAGCCCAGCGTCTCGGCGATCATGACCGAATACTGGCTGACACGGGTTGAGTGGCCCTTGGTGTAGGGGTCTTTCGCGTCGATGGCATTGGCGAGAGCCTGGATGGTCTGAAAGGACATCTGCTCAATTTTTTCGGCTCTGGCTTCGGCGACCGCCGTCTGTCTGGCAACCTCTTCGTTCAGCCGCTCCGCGTATTCGTTTTCCAGCAGGATGCCGCGGTGATACTGAATCATGGAGATGGCGGTAAAGCCGGACATGCCCAGATAGAACAGGGGAAAGCGCAGCATGAAGGCCTCTGAATAAAAGCCCTCAATGTGTGAGCGCAGCGGCGTATAAAAGGTGAGGAAGAAAAGGACCGTGTAGTACAGGGAGACAATGATGCCGTTTCGGACGCTGACAAAGTAGCAAAGCCCGAGCGGCGCCAAAAGGGACCAGAGCACCCCCGTGCCATCTGCAAAACCCGTAAACGTATACAGGGTAAAGGCGACGATGCAGAAGGCTGTCGGGATCAGGGCTGCAAGCTCGCGGTTCTGCTTCACCTTTGAGCAGTAGGCGCAGGCCACGCCGCCGAGGAAGGTGGCGCAGGAGGCGATGAGATTTATCGGCTCCTGCTTTACCAGATTGATGATAATAAGCACGAGTCCCAGCCCGGCGGTAAAATAGCTTACCGCCGTGAGAGCCCGCAGGTTTTCTTGCAGGCGCTTTCCCGTATAAATCGGCGTATTCAGGAGTTTCCATATTTCCAACAGTTTTTTCATTCGACCACTCCTCGTCAGATCGGGAAACGGTTGATCTCGTACTGTGGACTGTTCAGTGCTCCTCCGGCAGGTTGTCGCGCAGGAGGATGTCGCCGGAGACGGCGGTGCGGGCGAGAACCATCTTCATCGGCTCCACCGAGTGGGTCAGCCACACGCTGCCGCCGATGACGCAGCCGCTGCCGATGCGGGTGTCGCCGCCCAGCACCGTCGCGCCCGCATAGATGACCACGTTGTCGCCGATGTCGGGGTGGCGCTTGATGCCCTTGACGAGGCTGCCGTCCTCCTCCACGGCGAAGCTCTTTGCGCCCAGCGTCACATGCTGGTAGAGCTTGACATGCTCGCCGATGGTGGTGGTCTCGCCGATGACGACGCCGGTGCCGTGGTCGATGAAGAAGTAGTCGCCGATGGTTGCGCCGGGGTGGATGTCAATGCCGGTCAGACGGTGGGCATACTCGGTCATGACGCGGGGGATCAGGGGTACATGCTCCGTGTAGAGCACGTGGGCCAGACGGTAGGTGGAGATGGCGGTGAAGGCCGGGTAGCAGAGAATGACCTCGTCCTGACTCTTGGCGGCGGGGTCGCCCTCATAGGCGGCGATAAGATCGGTGCCGAGCTGGCGGCGGATCTCCGGCAGCGCGGCCAGGAGCTTCGCCACGACGGCCTCGCGCTCCTCGTCGTCCGCCAGCACCGCCTCAAGGCAGCGCTTGAGATGGCCCATCGCCTCGTGCAGATACTGCTCCCGCGCGAGGCGGGCCGGGATGTTCAGACTCTTCAGATGCCCCGCGTGCTGGGGGAAGAGCGCCGCGATCAGCAGATCGCTCATGCGCTCCACGCGGCCGCGGAAGCCGGTGAAGTCCATCTGCTCAACGGCGCAGTCGGATTCTGTGCGCTCGAGACCGCGCACGGTTTCGGAAATCAGATACTCCAGTTGTCTGTCCATATTACACCTCAAAAAGGGGAGTGGAGAGATAGCGGTCGCCCGTGTCGGGCAGGAGGGCGACGATGGTCTTGCCCGCGTACGCCGGACGTTTGGCAAGCTCGATCGCCGCGTGCAGGGCCGCGCCCGAGGAGATGCCGACCACCACGCCCTCGGATCTGCCCAGAAGCCGCGCGGCCTCATAGGCGTCCTCGTCCGTGACCGTGACGACCTCGTCGTAGACCGCCGTGTCCAGAACCTTCGGGACAAAGCCCGCGCCGATGCCCTGCAGACCGTGGGGGCCTGCCTTGCCGCCCGAGAGGACGGCGGAGGTCGCAGGCTCGACCGCGACGATCCTCACGCTGGGCTTCTTCTCCTTGAGATAGCGGCCTGTGCCGGTGATGGTGCCGCCGGTGCCTACGCCCGCGACAAAGACGTCGACCCCGCCCGCGGTGTCGTCCCAGATCTCGGGGCCGGTGGTCCTGTAGTGCGCCGCGGCGTTGACGGGATTCGTAAACTGGCCCGGAATGAAGCTGCCGGGCAGGGAGGCGGCCAGCTCCTCGGCCTTCTCAATGGCGCCCTTCATGCCCTTCGCGCCCTCGGTCAGCACCAGCTCCGCGCCGTAGGCCTTCATGAGCACGCGCCGCTCCTGCGACATGGTCTCGGGCATGACGATGATAACACGGTAACCGCGCGCCGCCGCGACACAGCACAGGCCGATGCCGGTGTTGCCGGAGGTCGGCTCGATGATGACGGAGCCGGGGCGGAGTCTGCCGTCGCGCTCGGCGGCGTCGATCATCGCAAGGCCGATGCGGTCCTTGGCAGAGCCCGCGGGGTTGAGATACTCGAGCTTGGCCAGCAGCTTCGCCTTCAATCCAAGGCGCTCTTCAATGCGGCACAGCTCCAGAAGAGGCGTGTTCCCGATCAGCTGGTCGACGGCGGTGTAAACTTTAGCCATGGTGAAACTCCCTTCACTGAACAAAACATAACATATTATTTATATGTCAAGTGAGCGCCCGTGTCAACAAAAATCGACGGGAAACAGAGGCGCTGATAAAAATCGTACGCTTATATTCCGTAGGGGACATTCACGAATGTCCCGCGCGGGGGAACCGACGTTCCGCGGATTTGCCCCGGCGAAGGCAAGGGGAGAGCATTCTGACGCGCGCTGCGGGAGACGCCTCACTCTTGGCTCGCCCCCGCCGCAAGGCGAGGGGAGAGCTGGCGCGAGAGCGCCTGAGAGGGGCAAGGCGCAACGGCTCGTCGGCCCCTCTCAGTCACGGCGCTTGCGTAAGACGCGCCGTGCCAGCTCCCCCCCCCCAAGGGGGGAGCCAAGGAGCAGCGCCCAGCCGCCGGGCGACCGCAAGGGTCGCCCCTACGGTGAACAACACAGGTTCGCACCGTAGGGGCGGATGCCCTCATCCGCCCGCGCGGGGGAACCGACGTTCCGCGGATTCGCCCCGGCGAACACGTACAACGCACGCCCAGCCGCCGGGCGACCGCAAGGGTCGCCCCTACAGTATGCGTCTGCGATGGCAAAAACAAACCGGGCGCATACGCTCGGTGGGAACGTATGCGCCCGAGGTCAGGTCAGGAGAAACCCGCCCGCGTTACTGGCGGATGATCGTCACGCCGCTGTCGCAGCTGACCTGGCAGTTGGGGCAGCTGCGCAGGTCCAGAGCGGTGAGACGATTGCGAAGGCAGTCCAGCTGAGTCAGCCTGGAGCATCCGGAGACGTTGAGACTTGTCAGCCGGTTATTGCTGCAGGACAGCGTAGTCAGCCAGGAGCAGCCGGAGAGATTGAGACTCGTCAGCTGGTTGCTGTCGCAGGACAGCGAAGTCAGCCCGGGGCAAGGTGAGAGATCGAGACTTGTCAGCTGGTTATTGCTGCAGGACAGCATAGTCAGCCTGGTGCAGCCGGAGAGGTTGAGACTTGTCAGCTGGTTTTGGTAGCAGTACAGCTCGGTCAGCCTGGAGCAGGAGGAGAGGTTGAGACTCGTCAACTGGTTGCTGTTGCAGTACAGCTGAGTCAGCCTGGAGCAGGCGGAGAGGTTGAGACTCGTCAACTGGTTGCTGTTGCAGTACAGCTGAGTCAGCCTGGAGCAGGCGGAGAGGTTGAGACTCGTCAATTGGTTGTTGCCGCAGGACAGCGAAGTCAGCCTGGAGCAGGCGGAGAGGTTGAGACTTGTCAGCTGGTTGTCGAAGCAGCTCAGCGAAGTCAGCGCGCTGCAACCGGAGAAATTGAGACTCGTCAGCCAGTTGTCAGAGCAGCTCAGCGAAGTCAGCGCTCTGCAGCCGGAGAGGTTGAGGCTCGTCAGTTGGTTGCTGGTGCAGCTCACCTGAGTCAGTACAGGGCAGCCGGAGAGATCAAGGTCGGTCAGGTCATTATTTGAGCAATACAGAGTCCGCAGCTCGGAGCATCCGGAGAGCGTGAGACTTACCAGAAAGTTGTCATCACAGTCTAAATAGTTGAGTCTGGGACAGCCGGAGATCGTGAGACTTGTCAGATCGTTGTCACTGCAGTGCAGAGAAGTTAACGCGGTGAAGGTTTCGATACCTTGCAGGTTTTGGATACCCTGATACTCACACTGCATGTATGTAACCTTGCTGATCTCCGCCTCGCTCAGCGCGCCGTTCCCGTCCGTGTCATACTGACTGACAAATGCCCGGAAATTCGCGTCCGGGAAAGTGGTCGGACTGATCGGAACAAAAGACTCCTCCCACCGCAGCCCGTTCTGCGTCGCGTAGGTATGCGCGTAGCTCTCAGCCGAGGAGACGATCGTCACATTTGTGTTCAAAAAAGCGTCGGTGCCGATGGAGGTCACGGAGTAGGGGATGTAGACTTTCGTGACGCCGCTGTCCGCGAAAGCCCGCGCGCCGATGATGCGGACGCCCGCGGGGATTTTGACCACGTCGAGAGACGTGTCGCCGTAAAAAGCCTCTTCGCTTATCGCTGTCAGACTCGCGGGCAGCGACAGGGTCTCCGCTATGGCAGCGGGACTGAGACAGAACAGCAGCGCCGCATACAGCGACGAGATCAACACACGCAGCAGGGAACGCGTGGGAAACACTTCACAGTCATGCAGGATTTTTCAACCCCATTTTTCATACAAGCGCAAGGTTTTCAAACATATTTTTACGGACGGCCCACACTTGTCATATTGCGCTTTGGTTTTGAATAGCGTATTATATATTGTTGGATTTTAGAGCGCTTTTCCGCTTTTTATAAAGGCTCAATGCAAAGGATATGGCGATCATGGAAAAAACGAACGAAAAAAACGGCGGGTTTATGATGACGCTGGCCGCGTTCATCGTGGACAAGCGAAACCTCGTCTTCCTGCTCATCGGCATCGCAATGGTGTTTTCCGTCTTCTCCCGCAACTGGGTCGAGGTGGAAAACGACCTGACGGCCTACCTGCCCGCGGGCTCGGCGACAAAAGAGGGCCTGGAGGTGATGGAGCAGCAGTTCATCACCTATGGCTCGGCCAATCTGATGGCGGCGAACCTCTCCTATGAGGAGGCGGAGGGCCTGTTTGAAAAGCTCAAGGCGATCGACGGGGTGCAGAGCGTCGCCTTTGACGACACCACCGAGCACTACAACAAGGCCTCGGCCCTGTTCTCCGTGACCTTCGACTACCCCGAGACGGACGAGCAGTGCCTTACGGCTCTCGACGAGGTGAAGAAGGCGCTCGAGCCCTACGACACTTATGTCTCCACCACCCTGGGCGACACCAGCGCGGAGCTCATCGACCAGGAGGTCAGCATGATCACAGCCTTTGTCGCGGTGATTGTCGTGGTGGTGCTCACTTTCACCTCCCAGACCTACGCGGAGGTGCCCATCATCGGCCTGACCTTCATCACGGCGGCCCTGATGAACCTCGGCACCAACTTCCTGCTGGGCAAGATCTCCTTTGTCTCAAACTCCGTCACCACGATTCTGCAGCTTGCCCTGTCTCTGGACTACGCGGTCATCTACTGCAACCGCTTCAAGGAAGAGCGGCAGACGCACGAGCTGCGCGACGCGGTGGTCATCTCGCTGTCCAAGGCCATCCCCGAGGTCGGGGCCTCCAGCCTCACCACCGTCGGCGGCCTGATCGCCATGATGTTCATGCAGTTCAAGCTCGGCCCCGACATGGCCATCTGCCTTGTCAAGGCGATTTTCTTTTCCCTGCTGTCCGTGTTCACGGTGATGCCGGGCCTGCTCATGCTGATGGGCGAGCTGATGGAGAAGACGCGGCACAAGAACTTTGTCCCGAAGGTGCCCTTCGTGGGGCGCTTCGCCTACGCCACGAGAAAGATCATCCCGCCGATCTTCGCGGTCGTCCTGGTGGCGGCTATCTCTTATTCCAACAACTGCCCCTATGTCTACGGCTACGACACCCTGGTCACGCCCAAGCTCAACGAAATGCAGATCGCCGAGAAGATGATCGCCGACACCTTCTCCTCCCGGGCAATGGTGGCCGTGGTCATCCCCGGCGGCGACTACAGCGAGGAGCAGAGCCTAATCCGCGATTTTGAAGGCTACAGCCAGATAGACTCCGTCACCTCCATCGCCAACGCCGACGCCATCGGCGGCTACAAACTGGCCGACAAGCTCTCGCCGCGCCAGTTCGCGGAGCTGATGAAGCTCGACTATGAGACGGCGGAGCTCCTGTACGCGGCCTACGCCTTCAACGGCGAAAACTATGCCAACATCATCAGCGGCATATCGAAATACAATGTCCCGCTGGTCGACATGCTGCTCTTTGTCGTTCAGATGGTGGACGAGGGCTATGTCACCCTCGACGCCGACCAGGCAGACACCCTCGCCGACGCCAAAGCCCAGATGCTCATGGGCAAGCAGCAGCTCGAGGGCACAGACTACGACCGTATGCTGGTCTATCTGACCCTGCCCGAGGCGGGGGACGAGACCTATCACTTCACCGACACCGTCCGCGACGTGGCCCAGTCCCACTATCCCAAGGGCCAGGTCTATGTCGTGGGCAACTCCACCAACCAGTTCGAGTTTGAAAAGTCCTTCCAGATCGACAATGTCGTGGTCAACGTGGTCTCCATCCTGATCGTGCTGGCGGTGCTGCTGTTCACGTTCAAGTCCGCCGGTATGCCGGTGCTGCTGATCCTGGTCATCCAGGGCTCCATCTGGATGAACTTCTCCTATCCGACCCTCGCGCACAAGGACGTGTTCTTCCTGACCCAGCTTGTGGTCAGCTCCATTCAGATGGGCGCGAACATCGACTACGCCATCGTCATCGCCAACCGCTACACCGACGACACCAGAACCATGAGCCCGAAGGACGCCATCATCGAGGCCATGAACTTCGCCTTCCCGACGATCCTGACCTCCGGCACCATCCTCGCCGTCAGCGGCATCCTCATCAGCTTCATGACTACCGAGTGCACCATCAACGGCATAGGCGACGCCCTGGGCCGCGGCACCATCATCTCCATCGTCCTGGTCATGTTCGTCCTGCCCCAGATTCTGATTCTGGGCGGCAAGATCCTGGAAAAGACCTCCTTCTCCATGCCCACCGTCAACCGCGAGCGGCGCGGCAGCGGCATGGTGGCGGTGGACGGACTCGTCACGGGCGAGATTCACGGCAGCGTCAACGGCCTGTTCCGCGGCACCATCGAGGGCGACGTGGATCTGCGCCTGCTCTCCGGCAAGGCGGATTTTGCGGAGGCAGCTCCCGAACCGGAGCAGCCGCCCGCGGAGCCGAAAGCCGAAGCGTCCGCAGCTCCGGCGGATGCGAAGCAGAGCGAGCAGAAGGAGGCGGGCACGAATGAATAAGCGTTTGATAATTTCCCTGGCCCTTCTTCTGGCGCTGGCGCTCTGCCTCGGTTTCCCGGCCCTGGCCGAGGAGACGGAGCCGGAGACGATCCATATCCGCACGGCGGACGATCTCATGCAGCTCGCGCGGGACTGCGCCCTCGACACCTGGTCCGACCAGAAACGGATCGTGCTGGACAACGACCTGACCCTCACGGAGGTGGACTTTGACTCCATCCCCATCTTCAACGGCGAGTTTGACGGCGGCG
This sequence comes from Oscillospiraceae bacterium, assembly GCA_902785905.1. Lineage (GTDB taxonomy): Bacteria > Bacillota > Clostridia > Oscillospirales > Oscillospiraceae > Limivicinus. The sequence continues at coordinate 8,468 of CADAAM010000012.1, forward strand.
GCCATACGATCTATGACCTGAACCTCAGCTCCGCCCAGTCGCCCTGCGGCTTCTTCCTTGAGACGGGGAAGGACGCCTACATCCACAACCTGAACATAAGCGGCTCCGTCTTCACCGACGGCGACGACAGCATGGTCGGCGGCGTCGTGGGCCGCAACCGCGGGCGGATAGCAAACTGCGGCTTCAGCGGCGAGGTCAGCGCGCGCTCCCAGGTGGGCGGCATCGTCGGCAAGAACGAGGCCACCGGCTTCGTGACGGGCAGCACTGCCACCGGCAGGATCCGGGGCCTCAGCCAGAGCGGCGGTGTCTGCGGCGAAAACGCGGGCACGCTCACGCTGTGCGAAAACCGCGCCTTTGTCAACACAGAGAGCGTGGACCCCTCCCTCCGCTTTGACGCCATCGACACCAGCTCCATCCTGAACTTTATCCGGAGCCTGCGCAGCGACAACGTCGGCATCACCACCGACACCGGCGGCGTCTGCGGCAAAAGCATCGGCTATGTGGAGGGCTGCGTCAATACCGGCACCGTAGGCTATCTGCATCTGGGCTACAACGTGGGCGGTGTGGTCGGCCACTCCAGCGGATTTGTCAGCGGCTGTCAAAACCACGGCGAGGTCTACGGCCGCAAGGACGTGGGCGGCGTGGTCGGCCAGGCCGAGCCTCTCGTCGAAACCGAGGCGGCCGAGAATATGCTGGCCGGGGTGAGCTATCGCCTGTACGAGCTCAACCGCTCCCTCAACGACGCCATTGCGGACGCGAGAACCGCCTCCGGGGACCTCGCGGAGCGTTTTGAGACCATCGCGTGGTTTCTCAGCCCGGTGGGCGACGCGGTGCAGAATATCGACGTGATGGATCCCGACAGCGCCTGGTATCTGCAGAGCGTCATCTCAGACTCCATGTACAACGTCACAAACGAGATGGCCGCCCTCGGCGACGGCTTTGATCAGCAGTCCGCCATCCTTTTGAGCGACATGGAGCGCATCAACCAGAACGCGACGGCGCTGTCCGGCGCGGCCATCCAGGCGGCGAGCACGATCACCGGCCTGAGCGGGGCAGGGGACGAGCAGATCCTGGTGGACGTCTCCGAGACCGCGGATGAGGAGCAGCTCACCTTCGGCAAGGTGGCAGACAGCAGCAACGACGCGGACGTCTACGGCGACAGCAACGTGGGCGGCGTCGCGGGCAATCTCTCGGTGGAGGACGACTCAAACCCCGAGGGCGAGCTGAGCCTCCGCGGCTCCGGTCTTACCCGCGATCAGATCAACCTCAATGCCATCGTCACCGGCTGTGTCAACCGGGGCGCCGTCACCGCCAAGCGCGAGTGCGCCGGCAGCATCGTGGGCAAGATGGACTTCGGTCTCGTCTCCCACTGCGCGGCCTATGGGACGGTCACGCTGGAGGACGGCAGCTACGCGGGCGGCGCCGCGGGCCTGTGCTACGGCGCGGTCAAGGACTGCTGCGCCAAGTGCAGCCTCGGGGGCAAGCGCTATGTCGGCGGTATAGTCGGCAACGGCGGGGATGTGCGCCGCGGCGGCGAGAGAACCAGCTCCGTCTCCGGCTGCTATGCCCTTGTGGAGATACGGGATGTCCCCCAGTTTGCCGGCGCAATCTCCGGCGGCGGGGACGGCAAATACGAAAACAACTTCTTTGTCCCCTCCGGCTTTGCCGGGCTGGACAGGCTTTCCATCCACGGCCAGGCCGAGCCCATCAGCTTCGAGGACTATGCGGCGGTGGAGGGACTGCCTGCGGAGTGCAAAACCTTCACGCTGCGCTTCGTGGCGGACGGCGCGGTGATCAAGCAGCTCCGCTTCGACTACGGGGCGAGCTTTGACCGCTCCGTCTACCCCGAGGCCCCGCAGCGCGATGGGGCCTACGCGGTCTGGGACAGGGGAGAACTCAACGATCTGCGCTTTGATACCACGGTGACGGCGGAATACCGCACGGATGAGACGGTCCTGCGCTCAGACGAGAAGCGCGGGGACGGGCGCTCCGCCGTCTATGTGGACGGCCGCTTCCAGCAGGGAGACGCGCTGACGCTGACGGTGATCCCCGTCGGGGAAAATGACATCGGCGCGTTCTCCTCCGAATGGAAGGACACCGTGCGCGAGCAGCTGCGCTCCATCTTCCGCGACCGGGACCCGGACTACTCCATCCCCGTCGCCGTGACCGAGCGCCTGCGTGTCTCCTTCCCAGAGGACGGGCTGGAGACGCACGCGCTGCGCTATCTCACACCCGACGGCCAGACAGGGAACTACCGCCTCTATCTCGCCGACGGGGAGGGCTGGCAGCGTATACGTCCGTCGACCTTCGGCAGCTACTTCATGTTTGAGGTTCCCGGAGACGGGGCGGAGTTCTGCCTTGTCGCCACGATCCAGTCCTGGTGGATCGCGGCCTATATCGCGGCGGCGCTCCTGATCCTGCTTCTGCTGATCCTCGCGATCCGGAAGCTCTCGAAGCTCCTGCGCGCAAGACCGAAGAAGCAGCGTCCGCCGCGCGCGGAGCGCCCCGTGCCCCGCTTCCTCAAGGCCCACCGCAGGGCGGTACTCATTATCACGCCCCTCTTGATTCTCGCGGCGGCGGGTACTGTCGCGGCGATGCGCTTCGGCAGCATAGGCTCGGCCTTCTCCGCCTATCGTGTCATTAAAGATTACTCAAAGCGGGAGTCGGATGTGCAGACGGAGATCAGCATCCGCATGGACGACAGAGAGCTCGCCATGAGCACCACCGTGCACCGCGTCGTGAAGGACGGCCGCGTCATCCGCTGCACCGAACAGTACGGCGTGCCGCTCTATATCTCCGACGGCATGGTCTGCCTGGAAAACGGCCGCGTCTTCCGCCTCGCGGGCGGCCGGCTCAGCCAGGGCAAGGCGCTGGATCTGGCGCTGGACGTGTTCCTGCATGAGCAGGTGGAGAAGACCGCCGACGGCGATTCGGTACGCTATGAAGCCGTGATCGGCGGCGAGACGGCTGACCGCATCCTCCAGCTCTTCGTCCCGGCGGGCGGGGAAGAACTGCTGCGGACTGAGAGCATGACCGTCACCATGGATACGCTCGGCGGCGAGCTGCGGGGAATCACGTTCACAGGCACAGGCTCGGCGACTGGCGGCCAGGACTTCAGCTTCAATGTAAGTCTCACGCCCCAGGCCATAGCCGAGCGCCCGGCCATCCCGCAGGCCGTGCTTGACGCCGTCGCAAACGGCGGAGGGGAGGACGCGCTGCTCCTGTCGGAGGATCTGCTGCGTCTGCTGGCGGCCTGGATCAAGAACGAGAGCGCCGAGAGCGTCAGCGCCGACATCAGCGTCAGCGCCGACTGCGGCTCCCTGACCCTTGATCCGCGCTACCGCTATTCCCGCCAAAACGTGGATGGGACGGACATCCACTGCGTCAAGAGCGCGCTGTTCAAGCTCTACTTCACCGACAACGCGGCCTGCACCGCCTCCGGCGCTGACCTGAGCGAAGCTCAGCAGCGCGTGCGGGACGCGGCGCGGCTCATCCCCATCGCGCGCGAGCTCTGCCTCGAGGGGCAGTTTGCCTGCACGACCGCCGGGGAGCGCTCCGTCTATACGATCACACTCTCAAGCGAGAGCGCGGCGGATATTGTCTCCCGCGTTCTGCCGGAGCTTGAGCGCGCAAACGTCAGCTATGACGACTGCCGCCTGCGCATCACTGTGGACGGCGGTGCGCTCAACGCCATCGAGCTCGACTGCGGCGGCAGCGTGCGCGTCGTGTCGCGGGATGTCGACGCCTCCGTGCGCGCCGATGTGCGCTTCAACGACAGCGCCGCCGAAAAGATCCCGGTCAAGGTCCGCGAGACCCTGCTGGGGGAGTAACATACAATAAGAGCCGAGGCCGAATCCGGGCCGCGGCTCATACTATGTTATGGATATGGTGTTTACCGAAACCGGTTCTGCTCCGGGTCGTAGACGAAACCGACGGCTTCGAGCTTCCGCTCCAGCTCCGCGCGGTCTGCGTCCTGATCCTCGCAGAGGGCGTCGAGACTGGCATATTCGTCCCGCAGACGGGTGTTGACCCAGCTCAGCAGGATCATGGGGTCTTTTGGCAGCATGGGCTTGTTCCTCCTCAAGTTTTATTCAGGTCGCGCCGAAACAGGATGAGCAGCGCCCCGTATACTGCAATAGGGCACCACGCGGCGCGGACGCTCAGCGCCTTCGTGACCCAATAGCCCACAAGCACCGAGCAGGCGAACACCGCGTCGATGCCGTAGTATTGCAGGCTTACACGCAGGGCTGCGCGGTCCTTCGTGGAAAAGTAGCGGTTGAGGTGCTCGGTCGCGATGCGGAGATTGCCGGTGCACATGGTGGAGGCAAAGCTGTTGTCACCGAACTTGCGAAAGCTCTCCACCTGCAGGGCGCAGACCAGCGAGACAGTCACCGTGGCCAGCACGCTCAGCTTTCCCAAGGGGATGAGCCCCACCAGAAACAGCAGCGCGCCCATCATATAGAGCATAATGCGCTCCCAGTCCTTCCGCAGCCGCCGCAGCTGCAAAGACAGCGTGACCCCCGCCATGAAGGCCAGCACCGGGACAAAGTAGCGCAGGGTTTTCATCAGGTCGCCCTGAGCGAGATACAGCCCCATGCGGGCAATGTTGCCGGTCTGGGCGTTTGCAAAGACGCCGTCGCGCGTAACATAGGTATAGGCCTCCAGAAACCCGCCCACGGAGGCGAGAGCCAGGGAGACCCTGTAACGGCGAAAGAGCGTCGGCTGTTGTGTCATAGAAAAGTACCGCCTTTCCGGATTGTTGTGCCATTGTAACACAAAGTATTTGTAAGAGCAACGGACAAATTGTGCAAAATGTGAAAAACCCGCTTGACAAGGAGGACTTTTGTCCCTATAATGACCGCATACAGAAGAGTCGGGGCGCTGCCTCGACTCCTTACCATTTGCCATGTATCACGGGAGGCGGCCATGACACTTGCATCTTATCTGAACAGCCAATTCTCTCTGCTTCAAAATGCGGATTTCTGCCTTCGTCTGTTGCTGGCAGCCCTCTGCGGCGCGACGATCGGCATGGAGCGCAGCAAGCGCTTCAAGGAGGCCGGCGTACGTACGCATATGGTGGTGTGCTTTGCCTCGGCCATGATGATGATTTTGTCGAAATACGCCTTTGCGGATCTCACCCTTCCGGACGGCGGCAGCTTCCCCGGCATACGCGGCGCGGATTCGGCCCGTATCGCGGCCCAGGTCGTCAGCGGCATCAGCTTTCTGTGCGCGGGAGTCATCTTTAAAAACAGCGGCACGGTCAAGGGCCTGACCACGGCTGCCGGCATCTGGCTGACCGCCGGCATCGGCCTCGCTGTCGGCGCGGGCATGTTCGTGGTCGGCGTGTGCGGCACGGTCATGATCATGGTGATCCAGTACATTCTGCACCGCTTCACCGTCGGTGGGGACGCCTACTCCGGCAACCATATCCAGTTTACGGTCCAGAACGGTTATGACTTTAACCAGGCGCTGGAGGAACAGCTCAGGGAATGGGGCGCCCAGGTCACGGAGAGCAAGGTTACACGCCGCAAGGACGGGACGACGGATTACGACCTGATCCTCCGCCGCAGGGAGGCGCTGAGTTATTCGGACCTGAAAGCCTTTATGGTGACGAGGGAGGATGTGCTCTCATTCAGCAACAGCGCCCTGCATACGCAGTTCTATTAATACGGAACAGCGCTCCGTTTTCCGACAGCTTTGGAAAACGGAGCGCTTGCCGTTCAGAGAATTTCGTTGATCTTGGCCTCAATGGTGCGGGCCACATCCTCGGGCAGGATCTTCTTGCTGACGACGAGGTCAAAGATCTCGCCGCAGGTCTTTTTGTTAAAAAGCTTGATGGGGTACTTCATGATCTGGGGCGCGTACTGCTCGATGATCGCTTTGCACTGGGGATTGGCAAAGCAGTCCTTGACGGTCAGGTGTCTGAAATCCATGAGATGGCCTCCTTAATAAAATTGCCCGTTTGGGATACTCTGATTTTACCACGTGCCCGGTTCTCCGTCAACCGCCGCGGGAGCGCCGATGTTTTACAAAGACGAAACAAAATCTGCATGGTTTATGAAATATCTTCCTGCTATTATAATCTTGCAAGCAGAAAAGAACTTCATTGATTCATATACTTCTCCTTAACCAAAACAGAGCGGTCAGGCGCTCTGTTTTGGTTTTTAAATGTATTGGCAAGGGCCATGGATTATGCTATACTCATTCAAACATATTACTCAGGGGGAACACCATGGAGAAAAAAGAGCTGATCGAGGCGGGACGCATCGTCAACACCCACGGCGTTCGGGGCGAGGTCAAGATCGAAAACTGGCTGGACTCGCCGCAGTTTTTAAAAAACTTCAAGCGCCTCGTGCTCGACACCGGAGAGGAACGGAAGGTGGTTGAAGCCCGGACGCACAAGGACTTTGTGATCGCGCGCCTGGAGGGCGTGGAGGATGTGAACGCCGCCATGCGCCTGAAAGGAAAGACGGTTTCCGTTCACCGCGAGGACGCAAAGCTGCCCGCGGGCGCGTTCTTCCTCCAGGACATCATCGGCGCCCGCGTCGTGGACGAGCTGGGAAATGAGATCGGCAAGCTCGCCGAGATCATGGAGACTCCGGCCGCCAACGTCTATGTGGTGCGCGGCGAGAAGGAGCACCTCATCCCCGCGGTCCCGGCCTTCATCCTCAAAACCGACGTGGACGCGGGCGTGATCGTCGCGCGTCTGATTGAGGGCATGTGATGAGAATTGATATTTTGACTTTGTTTCCCGATACGGTCAGCGCCGTCCTGCATGAGAGCATCATCGGCCGCGCGGCCAAAAAGGGCATCGTGGAGATCAACTGCGTGCAGATCAGGGACTTTACTGAGAACAAACAGAAGCAGGTGGACGACTACCCCTACGGCGGGGGCTTCGGCTGCGTAATGATGGCCCAGCCGCTCAAGTCCTGTCTTGAGCATGTGACTTCTCAGACGGAGGGCCTGCGCCGCCGCGTGATCTATCTCTCCCCCCAGGGCCGGCCCTACACCCAGGAGACCGCCAAACGCCTTAACCGGGACTATGACCAGCTCATTCTGGTGTGCGGCCACTATGAGGGCGTGGATGAGCGCTTCATCGAGGCGTGCGTGGACGAGGAGATCTCCCTTGGCGACTTTGTGCTCACCGGCGGTGAGATCGCGGCCATGGCGGTGGCGGATTCGGTGTGCCGCCTTGTCCCCGGCGTGCTCGCGGACGAGCAGTGCTATACCGGGGAGAGCCACTGGGACGGACTTCTGGAATACCCCCAGTACACCCGCCCGGAGTGCTGGGAAGGACGCGCCGTGCCGGAAATTCTGATCAACGGCAACCACGCCCATATCGAGCACTGGCGCAGAAAGCAGCAGCTCATCCGCACCCGGGACAAGCGGCCCGACATGTTCGCCGCTTTCGAGCCGGAGACCGACGAGGATCGACAGCTCCTGCAGGAGCTTGAGAAGGAAAAAAACCGCAAAAAGCTCACCGCCCCGGTGACGTACCGCCCGGCGGAAAAGGAAGACATCCCCCGAATTCTGGAGATCGTGGAGGACGCGCGAAAGAGCCTTGCCCGCCACCGCGTCGACCAGTGGCAGGGGCCATACCCGGATGCCGCCCGCTTTGAGGAGGACATCCGCCTGGGCGAGTGCTTCATGATGGAGCATGAGGGCGATACCGTGGGCTTCTTTGTCCTCAGCACCGCTCATCAGGCAAACTACGACGCCATCACCGACGGCAAGTGGTCGAACGACAATCCCTACTGCGCCCTGCATCGCTGCGCGATCGCGAAGGAGTACCGGGGCAGCGGCGCGTCCCAGGCGCTGATGCGCTGCACCGACGAGCAGGCGAAGGCCTATGGGCTCAAATGTATAAGAGTGGACACCCACAGGAAAAATAAATCGATGCAGACCCTGCTGCGCGAGAGCGGCTACCGCTACCGGGGCAATATCCTCGTCGAGGCGGAGCCGGGCCACGACCCGCGCCGACTGGCGTTTGAGAAAATTTTGAAGGACAAGAAATGAATCTCACTGATTACAATGAAATCCGCGCCCTGCTCGCCCGGCACAAGTTCCGCTTCTCCAAGTCCATGGGCCAGAACTTTCTGACCGCCGCCTGGGTGCCGGAGGATATTGCCGCCTCGGCTGTGCTCTCGGAGGAGGTCGGCGTGCTGGAGATCGGCCCCGGCGTCGGCTGCCTGACAAGGGAGCTGTCCAGGCGCGCAGGCAAGGTTTTGAGCGTGGAGTTGGACAAGAGTCTCAAGCCGATCCTCGCGGAAACCCTTGCCGACTGCGGCAACGTGGAGATCGTTTACGGTGATGTGCTCAAGCAGGACATCCCGGCCCTTTTGGAGGCGCACATGCCCGGCCTGCGCTGGGCCGTCTGCGCAAACCTCCCCTACAACGTCACGACGCCGGTGCTCACCGCCCTGATCGGGACGGGATGCTTCGAGCACATCACCATCATGATCCAGCGCGAGGTGGCGCGCCGCATCTGCGCCGGAACCGGCAGCCCCGACTACGGCGCGTTCGGCATCTTCGTCCAGTGGTACATGGAGACGGACAAGCTCTGTCATCCGCCTCACCCGGCGCCTGTCTCCGCCCCTGCCGGTGAAGGACGAGCGGCTTCTCTTCCGTGTGGTGCGCGCGGCCTTTAACCAGCGGCGCAAGACCCTGGTCAATGCCCTGAGCTCCCAGATCCCCGGCCTTGACAAGGCGGAGCTTGAGCAAATGCTCACCCGTCTGGGATATGATCCCCGTGTTCGGGGCGAGGCGCTGGACATTGAGGGCTTTGTCCGGGTCACAGATGAAATTGCAGCGATACAAATTGCACTTTTATGACGAAAAAGTATTGCGAAAATACCCCTTGATGTGATAAACTATTCAGAGGTAATCAATTCAAATAAATCATATTTTTTCTACAAATGGAAAGGAAAGACAGCATGAGCAAAAAGTACGTTTATCTCTTCTCCGAAGGCAATGCAAGCATGCGTGAGCTGCTCGGCGGCAAA
>CADAAM010000013.1 GCA_902785905.1 Oscillospiraceae bacterium
ATGAGGTCAATATGCTATGCCTTTTTCAACATACTTTGACTAATTAGAGAGACGTTGCCTCTCAATAGCTCCTTTTGCTATTTTGAGACAACGCCTTTTCGTTAAAACGAGCCGTTTTAACGAAAAACAGTATCAGTTGATCTTGAGCGTCTCCCACAGGGAGTTAACATAATCGAGCGTCGCCTCGTCCAGGCTGCGGAAGGCGTACTCGTTATACAGCGCGGCGAAGTCATCAACCTCGGGGTAGAGGATCGCCATGGCCTCTTCGCCCATCTCCTCAATATAACCCTCGTCGGTGTAGACGGCGGTGTTGGGAGAGGCGTAGTAGATGAACTCGGCATTGGCGATGGCGGGCTCGGGGGAGAGCATGTAGTTGATGAAGATCTCGGCCAGCTCCTTGTTCTGGCAGCAGGAGGGGATGCACATGGCGTCGATGAAATAGTTGGTGCGCTCGGGGTAGTAGAAGCGGAGATCCACACCCTCGGCCTGGGCATCGAGCATGGTGAAGTAATCGCCCGCATAGTAGGTGCCGATGGCAGCCTCGCCGGACTCCATCATGTTGTAAATCTCATCCATGACATAGCTCTTGACCAGGGGAGCCTGCTTTTTGAGCTCGGCCAGGGCCTGATCCCAGACGTCGTGGTCGGTGCTGTTGACGTCGAGACCCAGCCTGTACTGGGCGGTGCCGAAGGCGTCGCGGGAGTTGTTGAACTGGAGGATCTCGCCCTTGTACTTGTCGTTCCAGATGAGGTCCCAGCCGTTCGCGTCGGCCTCGTCGACGACGTTCGCGTTATAGATAATGCCGGTCACGCCGTAGGTGTAGGGCACGGTGTACTTGTTGTCCGGGTCATAATACAGACCGCGGAAGGTCTCGTCGATGTTCTTGTAGTTGGGAATGTTCTTGAAGTCCAGTTCGAGCAGCATGTTGTTCTCGCGCATGCGGGCGATCATGTAGTCGGAGGGGACGACCACGTCGAAGCTGACGGCGCCGCTGGAGAGCTTGGCGTACATGTCCTCGTTGCTGGCGAAGGTGGTGTAGTTGACCTTGACCTTTTGCTTGTAGGTCGCCTCGTACCACTTCTCAAACTCGCGGATCGTATCGAAGGAATCTTCAGAGCCGTCGGAGATATACTCGCCCCAGTTGTAGACGTTGAGCGTCAGAGTCTTGGACGAGCCGCCGCAGCCCGCAAGGGCGAGGGTGCACAGCAGCAGGACAGCGATGAGCAGCGCGGTGGTTCTTTTCATGTTTTTGCCTCCTATTATTATCTGATGAAAACGTGGGGGGTGCGGGGGTTCAGGGCTTTTTGTCCCTGCGCGTCGTCTTCTCCCTGCGCCTGGGCGATGCGTCGTCGGAGTCGGAGAAGTTGGAGATGAGCAGCAGGGTCAGTATCACAAAGAAGATGATGGTCGCAAGGGCGTACATCTTCGGGGTGACGGTTTTTTTCGTCATGTTGTAGATGCGGGTCTGGAAGCCGTTGCCCGCGGTAAAGTAGGAGATCACAAAGTCGTCGAGCGAGAGGGTGAAGGCCATGATGAGGCCCGTGACGACGCCGGGCATGATCTCCGGCAGCTCCGCCTTGAAGAAGGCGCGCAGAGGTGTGCAGCCGAGATCCATCGCGGCCTCGGGCAGGGCCTTGTCCATCTGCTGGAGCTTGGGCAGCACCTGCAAAATCACATAGGGAAGGCAGAAGGTGATGTGCGCAATGAGCATGGTCCAGAAGCTCAGACTCGTCGCCGCGCCGAAGAGACGGCCCACGAACACGAACATGAGCATCAGGGAGATGCCGGTGATGATATCGGGGTTGATCATCGGGATGTTGGTGACGCTGTCGAGGGCGGTGCGCATGAATTTGCTGCGCAGCTTATTGATGCCGACGGCGGCGGCCGTGCCCATGACGGTGGAGATCAGCGAGGCCGACACCGCGAGGATCAGCGTGTTGCGCACGGCCTTGAGCGTCTCGGAGTCGCGGAACAGCTCCCGATACCAGTAGAGAGAGAAGCCGGAGAAGACGGACAGGCTCTTGGCCCGGTTGAAAGAGAAGACCAGCAGGATCGCGATGGGGGCGAAGAGGAAGATCATGATGAGGGCGGTGTAAATTTTCGACGCACGTTTCATAGTCCTGTCCTCCTCACGCCACAATGATCTTCCGGTTGGCGAGCTTCTGCACCAGCGCCATGCAGGCCAGCAGAATCACCATCAGGATGAAGGCGATGGCAGCCGCAAAGTGGAGATTGTTCGCCACATACTGGCCCTCGATCGCGTCGCCGATCAGAAAGAACTTGCCGTTGCCGAGCTTCTGGGAGATGTAGAAGGTGCTGATCGAGGGAATGAGCACCATGGTGACGCCGGACAGGACGCCCGGCAGGCTCAGCGGCCAGATCACGCGGCGCAGCACGCTCACGGCCGGGCAGCCGAGATCGCTCGCCGCCTCCAGAAGCCGCACGTCGAGCTTCGCCATCACCGAGTAGATGGGCAGCACCATGTACGGGAAGTAGTCGTAGACCATGCCGATCACGACGGCGGACTCGGTCCCGATGATGTGGATGCGCCCGAGGTGCAGGGCAGAGAGAAAGCTGTTGAGGATGCCGGTGTCCTGCAGGATGGTCATCCAGGCGTAGGTGCGGATCAGAAAGTTCATCCACATCGGGATCATGATGAGCGTCAGCAGGATGCTCTGGGTGCGGGCTTTGGCTCTCGCCATGATGTAGGCGAGGGGATAGCCCATCAGAAGGCAGATGAAGGTGGAGATCACCGCGAGCTTTAAGGAGCGCATGAAGATCACCAGATAGGTGCGCACCTCCCGCACGCTCTCCCCGTCGTCGATCTGGGAGGTGGCGGTGAAAAAGCGGGTGATGTTATCAAAGGTAAAGCGGAAGCTGTTGTCCGTAAAGGCGTAGTAGGCCACGAAAATCAGCGGCACCACGATGAACAGCGCCGCCCAGATCGAATAGGGCGTCAGCGTCATGCGCTGGATGAGGGAGCGGGTCTTCTTATTCATGGCCGGACTCGCTTTCCGTCTCCATCTCCTCCAGCACCTCAAGCTCCACCTCACCGATCTCGTCCATCTCGTCGGAGAAGCTGGAGTAGTCGCCGAACATGCCGGAGTACTTGGACTTCTTCATAATGTGGATGGCGTCCGGCTCGATGAACAGGCCCACATGCTCGTCCACGTCGTGGAAGTCGGTGGTCTGGATCATCCACTTGAAGCCGCTGATGTCCACGATGATCTCATAGTGTACGCCGAGGAAGGTGACCGAGGTCACAACGCCGCGGAGCTGTCCCTTCTCCTCGGACACAATGTCCACGTCCTCGGGCCGCACCACCACGTCCACCGGCTCGCGCCTTTCAAAGCCGCTGTCCACACAGGGGAAGACGTGGCCTGCGAAGCTGACCTTTCTGTCCTCGAGCATCACGCCGTCGAGGATGTTGCTCTCGCCGATGAAGTCCGCGACGAAGGCGTTTTCCGGCTCGTTGTAGATGTCCACGGGGGTGCCGATCTGCTGGATGCGGCCCTCGGACATGACGACCACGGTGTCGGACATACTGAGGGCCTCCTCCTGGTCATGGGTGACGAAGACGAAGGTGATGCCGGTGGCCTTCTGAATGTTCTTGAGCTCCACCTGCATGTCCTTGCGGAGCTTGAGGTCGAGGGCGGCCAGCGGCTCGTCCAGGAGCAGCACCTTGGGTTGGTTGACCAGGGCGCGGGCGATGGCGACGCGCTGCTGCTGCCCGCCGGAGAGACTGGAAACGCTGCGCTTTTCAAAGCCCTTGAGCGCCACCAGCGCCAGCATCTCGGTGACCTTCTTGTTGATCTCGTCCTTTGGCATCTTCTTCTCGCGCAGGGAGAAGGCCACGTTCTCAAACACATTGAGATGGGGGAAGAGAGCGTAGCGCTGAAAGACGGTGTTGACGTTGCGCTTGTGGGGCGGCAGCTCGTTGATGTTCTCACCCATGAAGATGACGTCGCCCTCGTCGGCCGTCTCAAAGCCGCCGATGATGCGCAGCGTTGTGGTCTTGCCGCAGCCCGAGGGGCCCAGCAGGGTGAGAAACTCGTTGTCGTAGATGTCGAGGTTGATGTGGTCCAGCACGACGTCTCCGTCAAAGGCCTTCGTAATGTTTTTCAGCTCGATGATCTTTTTCATGTCTTTCCCCCATAGATAAGGCAATAACGCATAATTCGGCAAGAGTGAATTCTGAGAAAAATTGTGTTCTGATGAAGGCAGTTTTTCGCAGGAATACTTTGTGTATTTCAAGAAAAAGTGACAAAATCAGAGCGCAATTTTTCCAGAAGGCGCCGAAGCCGGATTGTGCGGTGTTGCCTTAAAACAAAAGCAGCCGTGCAAAAGCACAGCCGCTGCAAAATAGCCGTCGCGCGCATAGACGCGTTTGAAGTCCCCTGCCTGCAGGGGACGGCCCAATGGATTTTAAGAGTCTATATAGCAAAGAACACTTTTACTACTCTTATTGACCATTTCACAGTTATGCTTTTACAAAACCATAAAATTTGAGCTTTTAACTCAATCAATAAGGCAACAGAAGTTGCCGCCGCGTCGAAGCACCGGGCGGTCGATATCTTGCTTCGGATAAACTCGGAATATCCAATTGAGATGCCTCATTTTAGCAGGATTCTACACCGGTGTCAATGTTTTTTTATTTGCGGCGCGTTCGTTTCGCATAGGCCCCAAGGGCATTTTATACTGGTCTCCCATAAAACGGCTTAAAGCCGTTTTATAGCGCCAAAGGCGCGTCGGAGACCTATGAGACGTGTTTTGTGCCCAAGGGCACAAAAAAACGAACCGTTTTAACGAAAAACAGTATTAATATAACGCCCGTAAATTCACGGCGAGAGCAGTCACCCGGGGCGGACAAAAAAGCGCCCCGCAGATGCGGGGCGCTCAGACTGTCGACGCTTTGTCGACAGCGAAAAGCGCACGGCGGTTTCGCCGTGCGCCTTTGAGAAAGGGATGCAGTTCACCGTCTGAAGAGGACCTCGGATGTGTTGGCGGCGTAGCACTGAGCGGTTTGGCCGGAATTGCGGGAGGTAGCCTGGTTTCTGGCGTATGTGTAAATCTCGTTCACGGTAAGCTGGTTGTCGCGGCTGGTATCGGCGGGCATCGACCCGTTATAAGTGCCGTAGAAGTAATCCGCACCGCAGCCCTCAACAAAGCTCCGTGTGAACGCGCCGTAGCTCTGACCGTTGACTGTTTGGGAAGCGGCGTTCTGGGTCGATGTGCAGGCCGTGATGACAACAAACTTGCTGGTGGCGAGCTCTCCGGTCATCAAATATTCATCATCGACATCACCGTCGACGATCACGGTGGAGTCGTATGCGGCGAAAGCGTCGATCACGCTCTGGTTGAAGGCGTCCAGAGCAGCCTGTGTATCCTGCAGGAACAGATTTTCATCCTGAATCTGCACAGCCCTGTTGATCGATGCGCCGCTGTGACAGCTGTCGAGGATGACAATGATGCGGCCGGGGATTTTGTTGAGCTCAGCGGCAAGCGCGGCGGTAGTGAGAATATCGCTGGAGTTGTCGTTTATGCCGACAAGTGCGCCAAGGTAGCTGGTATTGCTCGAATACGCACCGTGTCCGGCATAGAAGAAGAGGGAGACGTCGCTGCCGGAAGCGCCGGAGAACGCGGAGGAGATCGCATTTTTGATGCCGGAGGCGGTCAGATCATTTCTCTGGGTGCAGCTAAACGTGTTGGACAGACCGGAGAGCATCATTCTCATCGCGCTGGCGTCGTTGATGGTGCCTGAAAGCTTTCCGCCCGCATAGTTCTCGTTGCCGATCAGCAGAGCCCGGTATTTGGTGGACGTGACGGGCGAGGGGGTTGAAGCGGCGTTCAAAGTCAGGGGGATACTGCCGGTGGCAGAGCTGTTGTAGAATCTGACTTCGAAATAATAGACGGAACCCGCCGCGAAATTATAAGTGATGAGGAAATTGCTGCCATCGCCGCCGTCATCGTTGTATGCAAGCTGCTTTCCGCTGCTGTCGCACAGGCAGGCTACGGTATCCAAGGAAGCTGTTGAGGTGAATGTGTAGCTTGCGGACGTCGAGGGTGTAAATCGATACCACGCGGATGCACCGCCGGTGCTGATGGTAGCGGTCGTATTGCCGGTGTAGATGGTCGGCGTGCTCACCGTCAGGTTCGCCTCGCTGCTGGTCACACTTTCACTGCCATTGGAGACGGCGCAGCGGAAGCTGCTGCCGTTCTGGAACGGCGTGGTGCTGAAGCTAAGCGTGCCCGTCGCATTGCCGCCAAGGGTGGAGTCCTGCCAGTAGCTGCTGCCGGAGCGCTTCTCCTCCCACTGATAATCCAGCGTGCCGTCACCGGAGGCCGACACGGAGAAGGCAGCCATGGCCCCTGCACTTACCGAAGCGGAGGAGGGCTGCTGCGTGATCTGCACAGGAAGCGGGGCGCTCAAATACATGAGGAAATTGCCGGTGTCAGAGCTGGAATAGAATTTGACTTCAAAATAATAGACGGAACCCGCCGTGAAATAATGGGAGAGCTGGAAGTTTCTGTTTTCTCCGCTGTCATCGTCGTAGTCGATCTGAGTCAGGGAAGCGTCATACAGATAGGCAACGGTATCGTACGAGGAATCTGACTTGAGCGTGTAGATTCCCGATTTTGTCGGCACAAAGGTGTACAGTTTGGTGGAGCCTTTATGTTCAATGAGGGGGTTATTAAAGCCGACTCGGATAGTAGAACGGAAGCCGACGCTGATGCCGTTGTTCAGGCACCAGTTGGCGGCGTAGGAATCGTAATTGACGTAAGCCCGCTCAAAATTGAAGCAGTCGTCAAAAGCTGTGCTGTCAATGCTGCTGACTGACGGGGGGATGAAAATTTTTCTGAGACCGCTTGAAGCGAAGGCCCTGGGCCCGATCCGGGTCACGCCGTCGGGGACGATGACCTTTTCGACGGACAGGTTGCCCATAAAGGCTTCCGCCCCGATCTCATTCAGAGCGGCAGGGAGCTGATAGAGGCCCGGAGAAGAAGCCGCGGCGCTAAGCGGGATGAGAAGCAGCGCCGTGAGACAGAGCATGAGGAGGATCAATATTTTTTTCAAGGTGGTCACCTCAGACAGAATGCAGAAATTTAAGAGCTGTTTCGGCTGGATAAATATATATATTTTGATAATACCATAGTTGCGGCGCTGCTTCAAGCTTTTTACAGGTTAAGGGCTGTTCCGGGTCAGTACCGCACATCCCACAGGAAAAGCCCCTGGGCCGGGGCGGTGAAGCCCGCCTTCGACCGGTCGAGACTCTCAAGCGCCGCCCGGACGCTCTCAGGCGTGCGCTGCCCGCTGCCGACCTCCAGCAGCGTCCCGGTCAGAATGCGCACCATATTGTAAAGAAAACCGTCCCCGGTGAAGGCGAGGCGCAGCTCCTCCCCGGTGCGCTCGATCTCAACATGCCGCAGTTCCCGCACCGTGGATTTCTTCTTCCCGTGCGCCGTGCAGAAGGCCGCAAAATCGTGCTGCCCCAAAAGCAGCTCCGCCGCCCGGCGCATGGCGTCGATATCCAGCGCCCGCGGGAAGACGTACACATAGCGCCGCTCGAACACGTTCGGGGCCAGACTGTTCCAAACCCGGTAGATATAGGTCTTCTCCATGCAGCTCAGCCTCGCGTGAAAGCGCGGCGGGACCTCCTCGAGGGCGAGGGCGCCGATATCCTCAGGGAGATGTTTCCGTAATTCAGTTAACATAAAATCTGCCGACAGCGCCGTCTCCGCGTGAAAGGAGCAGACCTGCCGACGCGCGTGTACGCCCGCGTCGGTGCGCCCGGAGGCGGCCAGCTCGATCTCCTGGCCGAGCAGCCTCGACAGCAGGGCCTCGAGTCTGGCCTGCATGGTGTTGTCGGTATTTCCCTGCCTCTGCCAGCCGCGGTAGCGCGTGCCGTCATAGCAGAGGGTGAGCTTAAAATTGCGCATAATCTGTCACTCCGATGCCTGTGTTATCCGACCAGCCGGTCATCTGCCCAGAAGCCCGACGAGACGCCGCCGTCGGCCGACCTCATGACGCCGCAGCCCTCACGTTTGTCGTTTTTCCATTCGCCCGCGTATTTCGAACCGTCGGCCCAGACCATGATCCCGAGGCCGGAGCGCATCCCGTCCTTCCATTCGCCGGTGTATTTCGAGCCGTCGGCCCAGGTGATGACGCCCTCGCCGTCCGGCGCGTCGCTGCCTGTATCCCCGGTATACCGGTCGGCGTCGGCCGGGAGACTGCTCTCCCCGGCGTTTGCCGGTCCGGCCGGGATGTCCGGCAGCTTGAGGTCTTCCCAGTGCTGGACGCTGCACAGCTCGTCCGTGTTGAGGCCCGCCGCAACGGCGTGCCCGTCATCGGTGAGACCGAAGGAGGTGTAGGTCCCGGCGGCGATCTGGACGATGCGGCCCCAGTCCCACACGTCCGCATGCCTGCCCTTGACGGCGCTGTCATAGCCGCAGCTGAGAACCGTCCCGTCTGATCTGAGACCGAGGGAGTGTCGCTCGCCCGCCGCAACGGAGACCACATTCTCCCAGTCCGATACGCCGCACTGGCCGTAGGCGTTGTCCCCGACGGCGACAACGCTGCCGTCCGCCTTCACGCCGAGAGTGTGATACGCCCCCGCACCGATGGCGACGATGTCCGTCCAGCCCGATACGTCGCACTGGCCGCTGGTATTGTAGCCGACCGCAACCACCGTTCCGTCGGCGTGCAGGCCGACCGTGTGCATACAGCCCGCCGCGATGGCGACGATATCGCTCCAGGCGTCGGTATTGCACTGGCCGAAGCCGTTGTTGCCCTTCGCCAGGACCCGGCCGTCGGAGCGCAGCCCGACGCTGTGCTCCTTGCCGGCGGCAATGGAGATGATATCCCGCCACTCGCCCAGCGAGCACTCGCCGTGGTAATCGATGCCGCGCGCCGCGACCCGGCCCCCGCCCTCGAGACCGATACTGAATTCCTGTCCGGCCGCGACGGAGACAATGTCGCTCCAGCTGTCCAGATAGCGCTTCTTTCTCGGCGTGCTGATGTCGCCCTCCCGGCCGGCGGTGACGACGGTCCCGTCGTCCTTTACGCCGACGGAGTGCTCCTTGCTCGCCGCGATGGTATTGTGCACAGCTGCCTGACTCCAGGCCTCGCGGCTGCGGGCGGCGGCGTCCCGGTAATCGCCGAGCTTCGAGAACGCAAGTCCCGCGAGATCGGCGCGTCCGCTTTGGAAAAGATTCATAGCCTCGCGATAGGCGGCCTCCCGTGAACCGTCGGCAAAGGCGCCGACGGGCAGGGA
The DNA here is from genome assembly GCA_902785905.1 of Oscillospiraceae bacterium. Lineage (GTDB taxonomy): Bacteria > Bacillota > Clostridia > Oscillospirales > Oscillospiraceae > Limivicinus. The sequence continues at coordinate 9,273 of CADAAM010000013.1, forward strand.
GAGGATCAGGGCGGCAAGCAAAGCGCAGGCCGTCAGGATGGACAGCAGACGTCTCATAGTGTGTCTCCTCACTGTATCTGGTCTTTTTTTCAGTTTACCCGATCGCTCTGCGTTTTTCAAGAGCTGCTTGCGGGCAGCACCTTGACTTTATCGGACTAATGTGCTAAAATTCCTTCATCTTTTAACAGGAATCAGGTGCTATCCATGCTCAGCAGCAACATTACACGTGAACCGGGCGGCGCCCTGCGCTTCGCCGGACAGAGCGTGCCGGAGCTCGCCAGACTCTACGGTACGCCCCTCTACCTGATGGACGAGGACCGTATCCGCTTTAACTGCCGCCTTTACCTCGACGCCTTCCGCAGCGCCTTCGGGGACGCCGCTCTGCCGCTCTACGCGGGTAAGGCCTGCGCCTTCAAGCAGATGTACCGCATCATGGCGGAGGAGGGCATGGGCGTGGACGCCGTGTCCCGCGGGGAGATCTACACAGCGCTGAAAGCGGGCTTCCCGGCCTCGCGCATCTGGTTCCACGGCGACGGCAAGACGGATGAGGACATCCGCTATGCCCTGGATCACGGCGTCGGCTTCTTCGTCGTGGACGGCTTTGAGGAACTGGAAGCCTTGGACAGGGAAGCGGGGGAGCGCGGCATCCGGCAGAAGATCCTGCTGCGCGTGACCCCGGGCATCGACCCGCACACCTATGAGGCGGTGAACACCGGGCGCGTGGATGTGAAGTTCGGCGTCCCCATCGGCACGGGCCAGGCCTTCGGTTTCGTCAAGGCCGCGCTGGCCTGCCCCCATCTTGAGCTCTGCGGCCTGCACTGCCACGTCGGCTCCATGGTATTCGACGAGAGCGTCTTTGAGGACACGGCGGATGTGATGTTTGACTTCATGCTTAAGCTGCGGGACGGTCTCGGCTATGTGACCGGGACGCTCGACCTCGGCGGCGGCTACGGCACGCGCTACACCGAGGCGGACAAGCAGGCCGACATCCCCGGCCGCATCGCCTTTCTGGCGGCGCACATGCGCGCTCTCGCGGCAAAGACGGGGCTGCCCATGCCCTTCATCCTCATGGAGCCGGGGCGCAGCATCGTGGCCGACGCGGGGATGACCGTCTACACCGTCAGCGCCGTCAAGCGCATCGAGGGCTTCAAGAGCCATGTCATCGTGGACGGCGGCATGACCGACAACCCGCGCTACTGCCTCTATCGCGCGCACTACACCGTCCTGCACGCCGAGCGGGAGGCGGGGGAGACGGCGGTCTTCGACCTCGCGGGCCGCTGCTGCGAGAGCGGCGACATCCTCCAGCCCGCGGTCACGCTCCCGGCGGACGTCAAGCGGGGCGATCTGGTCGCGGTCTGCACCACCGGAGCCTACAACTACTCCATGGCCTCCAACTACAACCGCCTGGGCCGACCGCCGGTGGTCATGCTGCGCGGCGGGGAGCGCTTCGTCGCGGTCAGGCGCGAGGGGCTGGACGAGCTCAGCGCCCTGGACGAGTGAAGAATAGAGAGTGAAGAGTGAAGAGTGGAGTTGAGGTGTCGCTTCGCGACGATGATGAATTGCGCGAGGAGAAAAGGCGGCTGCGCAGGGAATGTAAAGACAGGGCTGTAAAACTCACGGACGAATATCGCCGCAAGGCCGACCGCGCCATGGGGGAGACCCTGCTGCAATCGGCGCTGTGGCGGCGCGCTTCGGGCGTATTCGTCTATGTCAGCGTACAAAACGAGCCCGACACCCGCGCCCTGATCGAAGACGCCCTGGGGGAGGGCAAGCGCGTCTATGTGCCGCTGTGCTGCGCGGAGCATGTGATGAAGGCCGTGCGTATCCGGAGCCTCAAGGAGCTGCACCCCGGCGTCCTCGGCATCCCGGAGCCGCCCGCGGACAATGAGACGGCGGAGCCCTGCGACATCGACCTTGCTGTCGTCCCCTGCGTGACGGCGACAAGGGAAGGGCAGCGCCTCGGCCACGGCGCGGGCTATTACGACCGCTTTCTGCAAAGCAATCCCTGCACGACGGTCTGTATCTGTTATGAGGCCATGCTGTCGGAGACTGTCCCTGCGGACAGATACGATGCGCCCATGGACTATGTGCTCAGTGAGAGGGCCTGCTGTCAGCGACATGAGGATGAAGGGCCCGTCTGTTCCATACAGAGCATTTAGCCCCGGAAGGGGGACATCGTGCGCGCGGCGGCCTGCCCGCAAACACACTCTCTTTTCCTCTCTTTACCTTACCTATCTTACCCTATCTTTACTTGGGTCTACCAACGGTATGTCATCTGGTATGTCATGTGGTATGTCATCCGGTATGTCATGCGGTATGTCATCCGGTATGTCAAACCGGCCGCGAAAGAGCCGGAAACACAGGGCTTTGACGGCGTTCGGCAGTACGCAGAGAGCATACAAAAACGCGAAGTCCATCCAGGCGGGAACAGACAAAATCATCACGCAAATTTTCCTCCGATCATCTTAAGACTGCCTGTATTATAGCACAAAACATCTTAAAAATCAAGGATGAGCTCGTACTTTTTTAAGAAAATTTCTCTCGTCCCTCCGCCTCGTACCGATCGGATAAGCAACAGCCCGATCTTTTCCGATAACGAAAGCAACGGGCCGATCACTCCCGTTCACAGGAACAACGGCCCGATCTTTTCCGTTCACGGAAACAACGGGCCGATCACTCCCGTTCACGGAAACAACGGGCCGTAATACAAGCAGCCCCTCCGACACCGGAGGGGCTGTTGTCAATTCTGTTTGAAAATCCGCTGCGGGCGGTAGAACTCGAAGATCACGCCGTCGCGGCGGCGCTCGGCCCGCTCGTTATGGGCTGTCCAGCCGAAGCGCAGCGCGCCCATGAGCTCCGCCAGTCTCACCGACGGCGGACGGTAGCCTATGCGGTAGGCGATGAACTGCGGCCGGGAGATGAAATTGAGCAGACAGTGGCTCAGAAGGAAAGCCTGCTTCGGGGTGACGGCGCCGCCATAATCCCGAGTTCTGGTGGCGAGCTGGCCGCGCAGCAGATCCTTTGCGTGGAAGCGGAACCAGCGCACGATGAAGGGGTTGAAGCTCTCGATGCAGACCTGGCCGGGGTAGGCGGCGAGGATGGCGTTGACCTTCTCGCACAGCTCCCGGTTGCGCGAACCGGACTTGAGCTCCACGATCAGCGGCCCGCGCCCGCCGAAGACCTCCAGCGCCTCGGTCAGCAGGGGAATGCGCTGATTCGTCCCGCAGAGCGTGAGCAGCTTGAGCTCGTCATAGCTCTTCTCGTCCACGCGCCCGGGCACGCCGCACATGCGCTCAAGTGTGTCGTCGTGGAAGACAACGACCTGCCCGTCCTTTGTCAGACGCGCGTCGAGCTCCGCGCCGTAGCCCGCCCGCCCCGCGAGACGAAAGGCCTCGAGCGAGTTTTCGGGCACGCTCCTGTCCTCGCTGTGGAGCCCACGGTGGGCAAAGTTCCGCCCGACAAAGGCGGCCTTCTGCCTTTGGGTCGCCGCGCCGGGCGCAATCAGGAACAGCGGCACCGAAACCGACGCGATGCCCAGCCCGCCGAGTATCGCGGCCTTCTTCAATTTTTGCTGAAAAATTTTGTTCACAGGCAATACCTCAAATCAAGATATAACAAAGCGACAGAATAGAATATTCTCCCGGCTCTGAGAGTCGACGCCCTTGGCTCGCCCCCGCCGAACAGGCGAGGGGAGAGCTGTCAGCGCAGCTGACTGAGAGGGGCAAAGCGCAGCAGGACGACGGCCCCTCTCAGTCACGGCGCTTGCGTGAGACGCGCCGCGACAGCTCCCCCCGACGGGGGAGCCAAGGAGACGCCCCCGACGAGGGGAGCCATTTCAATCCGTCCGCGAAGCGGACTCCTCAACTCCACTCTCCACTCTCAAAACTCAAAACTCCACTCTCCAAACTCCACACTGATTCAGTCTCCGTCCAGCGCCTCGAGCCCGACCACGTTCTCGACCTTGCGCGCCTTGATGTTTTTGACCAGCGCCGTGAAGACGAGGAAGGACAGCACCGTCAGCACGCAGGCGTAGACCGGCAGGGTGCGCCAGGCGCGGGTGCGGTTGAAGATGAGGCCCAGCAGGATCGGCGTGACCGTCTGGGCCGACATGCTGGCCGCGTAATAATAGCCGGTGAACTGCCCGATCTTCCTGGACGAGCAGAGCTCCACCACCATGGGGAAGGAGCAGTTGTGCACCAGCGCCATGCCGAAGCCCTTCACGACCCACACGGCGTAGAGCACGGCCGGGAAGCTGAACTCCCCGTGCGCGGCGTTGGCGGCCTCGATCCCGGTGGGGGAGACGAAGCACATGAGCACGAGGGCGAGGAAGGTGAGGCCGAGGCCGATGGACAAGCCCGCCCGCAATGGTCAGTACCATCGTCGCGCTCGAGACGGAATTAAGGTAATAGATGACGTAGTTGCCGATATAGGTGCCGATGGCGTTGTCGGACATGAACCACAGAAACTCAGCGCCCAGGATCGCCAGCAGCATGGTTTTGTTCTCGCGGGACATGGGCCCGTCGTCGTCCACAGGCGTTGCAATGGCAGCCAGGCGCTCGCCCGCCTCCATCTCCTCCTTCATCTGCTCGTGAATCTCATTCTCCCGCACGGTGAAGAAGAGCACCAGGGCGGAGATCACCATGAGCACGGAGGCAATCAGGAAGGGCAGCTCAATCGTCCAGACCTTGCGCGCCTCGTCGGCCGCGTTTATATAATCGGAGAGCTTTAAGAAGATGCCGAGCACGGTGGCAAACGCGCCGCCGAGATAGCCCATGATGTTGATGATGCCGTTGGCCTTCGCCCTGAGGGGCTTGGGCGTGATGTCCGGCATGAGGGCAACGGCGGGGTTTCGGTACATCATCATGAAGATCAGCACGATCGCCATCATGGCGACCATGCCGCCGATGTTGTTGCGGTGGAAGAAAAGCGGCACGAAGGGAAAGGCCACCGCCGCCACGAAGGTACCCGTGAGGATATAGGGCATACGCTTGCCGATGGGCGTCTTCGTCCGGTCGGACAGGACGCCGAAGATCGGCAGCAGGATGAGGGCCGCCAGGTTGTCGCAGGCCATGATGATGCCCACCAGCCACTGCACGTTCAAAATCTTCTCCGGCTCGCCCGCCTTGAGCTGGGCTGAGGAGATGCCGTACATGCGCCTGGCGAAGATGTCGGTCAGAAAGGTGGGGCACCAGGAGTCGTACACCTGCCAGAGAAGCAGGATGCCGAAGAAGGCAAAGCCGATCAGAAAGGTACGCTTATAGTTGAGCTTGAGCTCAATGTCCTGTTTCGGGGCCATGAGGGCACCTCCTCGCGAAGATGGGGGCGATTACAGTTTGCACTCGGGCATGAGCTCGGCCGACATGACCTGGAGGATGCGGTCAAAGCAGGCGACGTCCTCCTCCGGGAAGCGCTCCATGACGCGGCGCATGACCGTGAGCTCGTAATTGGCATAGATATCCATGTAGGCGAAGTATTTCTCCGACAGGATCAGATGATACTCGCGCCTGTCCACGGTGGAGTTCTGGCGCTCAAGATAGCCTTTTTTGATGAGATTGTTGACCTTGTAGGTGGCGTTGGATTGGGAGATATTCAGGAAGTCGGCAAACTGGCTGACGGTGGGCTGCCCCAGCATATAGATGACCTCCAGCGAAAAGGCCTCCATCGCGGACAGGGAACCGTCCCGCTCCCGCACCAGCTCGAACACGCGGCGGTAAAACTGCAGCTTGAATTTATTATAGACCTCGGCAAAGTTTTTTTCCAGCATTGACAAATACCTCCTTTATAGTGTATTTTATATATTTTTAATTTATATCTATAATACTTCAAAAAATCTCGGTTGTAAATACAGAAAAAGGAAAAAATCATTTGTACAAACTGTGAATTTTGCATACAGTCTGCGGGGAAGACTTGACAAAAGGGGTGCTTGATGCTATATTAGCACTCGAAAGGAAAGAGTGCCAACAGTCAAACGGCGAGAGTGCTAAACTGACGAACCGGATGTGAGTGCAATGAATATCAGCGAACGCAAAAAGAAAATACTCGCAGCCGTCGTAGACGAATATGTCCGCACAGCGGAGCCGGTCGGCAGCAAGGCCATCGCGGAACGGGGAGAGCTCCACTGCTCCTCCGCCACCATCCGAAACGAGCTGGCCGAGCTTGTCAGCCTCGGTTATCTCGAGCAGCCCCACACCTCCGCCGGCCGCGTCCCGACTCCGATGGGCTACCGCATGTACGTAAACGAGCTCATGCAGAAGCAGAAGCTCAGTCTGGAGGAGACCGAGGACATCAACCGCCGCATGAACCAGAAGCTGCGGGAGCTGGACGACACCATCAGCGACGTAAGCCGTCTGGCCTCCCAGCTCACCGACTATCCGGCCCTTGCCCTCACCACCCGCACGGCGGTCACCATCAAGCGCTTCGATATCATCTACGTCGACGCCAACACCTTCATCATTGTGGTGCTGCTCAGTGACAACACGGTGAAGAACAAGCTGGTGCGCCTGCCCGTGTCGGTCGACCAGAAGCTGGTGCAGCGCCTGTCGTCCCTCTTTAACTCCGGCTTCACCGGCATCACCGAGGACGCCGTGACTCCGCTGCTCATCAAATCCACCGAGCGCGCGGCGGACGACACCATGGGCGTCACCTCCGTGATCGCGGCCTTCGCCATTGAGGTGCTGACCCAGGCGGCGGCCCCCTCGGCCTATGTCAGCGGCGAGAACCGGCTTCTCAATCAGCCCGAGTTCCGCGATCCCGACAAGGCGCACAAGCTGATGGGCTATCTGTCCGGCGGCGGTTACATCCTGCCCCCGGGCGAAAACCTCAACGAGGCGGGGGAGATCAAGGTCCTCATCGGTCCCGAGAACGTGGCCGAGGAGCTCAAGGACTCCAGCGTCGTCATCGCCACCTATGACGCGGGCGACAACACCAGGGGCATGATCGGCGTGGTCGGCCCGACGCGCATGGACTACTCCGCCGTGGCCGAAAAGCTCTCGATCCTCGCCGCGGGCCTGTCCAGACGGCTCGGCGGGGGAGAGGCGCCCCCGGAGGGGATGCACAACAAACTGATCATCAAGGGAGATACAGGACATGAGTAAGGAACAGAAGACCGAGACGGCCGAGGTCGAACAGGAGAAGACCGAGACCGCCGCGGAAGAGACAAAGGCGGAAAAGACCGAAGCCGCCCCCGAGGCCGAAGCCGCGGAGGAGAAGAAAGAAGATAAGAAAGAAGAAGATAAGAAAGAAGATAAGAAAGAAGATAAGAAAGAGGATAAGCCCGCCGAGAAAACCGAGGAGGCAAAGCCCGCGGCGGACGCCGCCCTGAACGACAAGTACCTCCGCCTCTGCGCCGAGTACGACAACTACCGCAAGCGCAGCCAGAAGGAGAAGGACGCCCTCTACGGCGAGGTCAAGGCGTCCGCGCTCAAGAGCTTCCTGCCGGTCTATGACAATCTGGTCAGGGCCCTCAACCAGTCCACCGAGGACGAGGCGTACAAGAAGGGCGTCGAGATGATCATGGCCGAGTTCAAGAAGACCATGGAGAAGCTCGGCGTGACCGAGATGGACTGCCTCGGCAAGACCTTCGACCCCGCCTTCCACAACGCGGTCATGCATGTGGAGGACGAGACAAAGGGCGAAAACGAGATCGTGGAGGTCTTCCAGCAGGGCTTCATGCTGGGCGACAAGGTGATCCGCTTCGCTATGGTAAAAGTCGCCAACTAAGCGTCTTACCGGCTATAAGCCGTTAAGCATAAATCAGTGAAAAAATATTTCACATATACAGGAGGAAACAAAAATGAGTAAGATTATCGGTATAGATCTGGGCACCACCAACAGCTGCGTCGCCGTGCTTGAGGGCGGCGAACCCGTCGTCATCGCAAACGCCGAGGGCGCGCGCACCACGCCTTCCGTCGTGGCCTTCGCCAAGACCGGCGAGCGCATGGTCGGCCAGGTTGCCAAGCGCCAGGCCGTCACCAACCCCGACCGCACCATCTCCTCTATCAAGCGTGAGATGGGCTCCAACTACCGCGTGACCGTGGACGGCAAGTCCTACACCCCGCAGGAGATCTCCGCGATGGTCCTGCAGAAGCTGAAGGCCGACGCCGAGGCCTACCTCGGCCAGACCGTCACCGAGGCCGTCATCACCGTCCCCGCCTACTTCACCGACGCGCAGCGTCAGGCCACCAAGGACGCGGGCAAGATCGCGGGCCTTGAGGTCAAGCGCATCATCAACGAGCCGACCGCGGCCGCTCTGGCCTACGGCATGGACAAGGAGAGCGATCAGAAGATCATGGTCTACGACCTCGGCGGCGGCACCTTCGACGTGTCCGTGCTCGAGATCGGCGACGGCGTCATCGAAGTTCTGGCCACCGCGGGCAACAACCGCCTCGGCGGCGACGACTTCGACGCGTGCATCACCGACTACCTGGTGAGCGAGTTCAAGAAGACCGAGGGCATAGACCTCAGCACCGACAAGGTCGCCATGCAGCGGCTGCGCGAGGCCGCCGAGAAGGCGAAGATCGAGCTCTCCGGCGTGACCACCTCGAACATCAACCTGCCCTACATCACCGCCGACGCCACCGGCCCCAAGCACCTCGACGTCACCCTGACGAGAGCCAAGTTCAACGAGCTGACCCATCACCTCGTCGAGAAGACCGCCGGCCCCGTGCGCCAGGCCCTGTCCGACTCCGGCCTCAAGCCCAGCGACATCACCAAGGTCCTGCTGGTCGGCGGCTCCAGCCGTATCCCCGCCGTGCAGGAGATGGTCAAGTCCCTGACCGGTAAAGAGGGCTTCAAGGGCATCAACCCCGATGAGTGCGTCGCCATCGGCGCGGCCATCCAGGGCGGCGTGCTGAACAAGGACGTCGACGGCATCGTCCTGCTGGACGTGACCCCGCTGTCCCTCGGCATCGAGACCCTCGGCGGCGTCTGCACCAGACTCATCGAGCGCAACACCACCATCCCGACCCGCAAGAGCCAGGTCTTCTCCACCGCGGCCGACAACCAGACCTCCGTTGAGGTCAACGTCCTCCAGGGCGAGCGCGAGATGGCGGCTTACAACAAGAGCCTCGGCCGCTTCCACCTGGACGGCATCGCCCCGGCTCGCCGCGGCGTGCCTCAGATCGAGGTCACCTTCGATATCGACGCCAACGGCATCGTGAACGTCTCCGCCAAGGATCTCGGCACCGGCAAGGAGCAGCACATCACCATCACCGCCTCCTCCAACATGTCCAAGGAGGATCGAGAAGACCCTGGGCGAGATGGGCGACAAGCTCGATCCCGCCGACAAGAGCGAGGCCGAGGCCAAGCTCCAGAACCTCAAGAGCGCGCTGACCGGCACCGATTCCGCCGCCATCAAGAACGCCACCGAGGAGCTCAAGCAGGTCTTCTACAAGATCTCTGAGAAGATGTACCAGGCCCAGGGCGGTCAGCCCGGCGCGGGCTTCGATCCCAGCCAGGCCCAGGGCGGCCCTCAGGGCGGCAATAACGGCGGCCAGGATTACTATGACGCCGACTACACCGTGGTCGACGACGACAACAAGTAAGATCCCCGACAAGTAAGATCCCTGATTTTCAATCCTTGAGGCGGAGCAGACACACTCCGCCTCAAGAGTCTGTCTGCTTATTGACAGACAGCGAATAACAGTGTATATATCAAATACGTTTTTGAGGCAGCTCTGCCGCCTCGAAAACACCTTAAGCCAAGCATATCGACGCGCGGGAAGCATTCTGACGCGCGAGTAACGTTCTGGCTTGTCCGCGACGTTCCGGGCTTGCCGCGAGGCCTCGCGTCGACCAACCGGGGCGTCTCACGCAAGCCGAGGGCGATAAATGCGAGTTCTCGATTGGAAAACTTCTGCTTTTCAATCGAATATAAAGGAGGCCCCTATGGCCGAGAAAAGAGACTATTATGAAGTGTTGGGCGTCAAGAAGGACGCCACAGCGGAAGAGATCAAAAAGGCATACCGCAGGCTGACCAAGGAAAACCATCCCGATCTGCACCCGGGCGACAAGGCCTGTGAGGAGCGCTTCAAGGAGGTCAACGAGGCCTATGAGATCCTCTCCGACGACGACAAGCGCCGCAAGTATGACCAGTACGGCCATGCGGCCTTCGACCCGAACGCGGGCTTCGGAGGCGGCGGCTTCGACGGTTTTGGCGGTTTCGGCGGCTTCGGGGACATCTTCAGCGACATCTTCGGCGGCTTCGGCGGTTCGACCCGCTCAAACCCCAACGCGCCGCGCCGGGGTGAGAATGTCCGCGCCAGCGTGAACATCAGCTTTGAGGAGGCCGCCTTCGGCTGCAAGAAGGAGGTCACCGTCTCCAAGATCGAGACCTGCGCCGACTGCAAGGGCACCGGCTGCGCCCCCGGCACCACGCCGGAGATCTGTCCCGACTGCAAGGGCACCGGCTCCGTCACCGTCAGCCAGCGCACGCCCTTCGGCATGATGCAGTCGAGCTCGCCCTGCTCCAAGTGCCACGGCACCGGCAAGATCATCCACCAGCCCTGCAAGAGCTGCCGGGGTCTCGGCAGCATCCGCCGTCAGCACAAGATCGAGGTCAACATCCCCGCCGGCATCGACGACGGGCAGACCATCTCCAAGTCCGGCGGCGGCAGCGCGGGCGTCAACGGCGGCCCCGCGGGCGATCTGCTGGTGTCCGTCATCGTGCGCCCCCACGCCAGATTCGAGCGCGACGGCACGTCGGTTCTGCTCGAGCAGGACATCAGCTACGCCCAGGCGACCCTCGGCGCGGAGGTTGAGGTGCCGACCCTGGACGGCAAGGTCAAGCTCACCATCCCCGAGGGAACCCAGCCCGGCGCGGTCTTCCGCCTGCGCGGCAGGGGCATCCCGTATCTGCGCGGCTCCGGGCGGGGCGACCAGTTCGTCACCGTCTCGATCAAGGTGCCGAGGAACCTGACCGGCTCCCAGAAGGAGCTGCTCAGACAGTTCGCCGCCTCCATGGGCGAGCTGGACGGCGACGCGGGCCGCGGCATTTTCTCCAGAAAGAAGAAGTAAGCTGGAGTCGGACATAGAAGGGAGCAAACTATGAGCGATCACTACCCGAAGGAGTTTCAGACCATCATCGACAAGGCCCGTTCCCTGAACCGCCCCCTGCGCGTCGCGGTCGCCGGGGCCGACGCCGAGAACATCCTCAGAGGGCTCTTTGACGCCGAGGCCGAGGGCTGGGTCAGGCCCATCCTCTTCGGTAATTTCGAGAAGATCCGCGACACGCTTGAAAAGCTCGGCTGCTCTGACCGCAGGTATGACATCCAGCCCGTCGCCGACGGCGACAGCCCCGTGCAGGTCGCCATCGAGATGATCAACGCCGGCAAGGCCGACGTGCTGATGCGCGGCAAGACCCAGACCCGCGATTTTCTGATGCCCGTGCTGAACAAGGCAAACCACCTCATCAGGCCCGACGCCCTGGTCACGCATATCGAGCTGCTCAGCGTCCCCGGCTATCCCAAGCTGCTCGCGATTTCCGACGTGACCCTGCTCATTAACCCCACGCCCGACAACCGGCGGGAGGTCGCGGTCAACATGGTGCGCGTGCTCAAAGCCTTCGGGGTGGAGCGGCCGAACATCGCCCTGCTCGCCATGGTCGAAAAGCCCAGCTATCACATGCGCGACACGGTGGAGGATCAGACCATCGTCCGCCAGCACCAACAGCAGCCCATCGCGGACTGCAACCTGGTCGGGCCCATCGCCTATGACCTCATCATCAGCAAGGAGGCCGCGCGGCTCAAAAACTTTGACTGCCCCTACTGCGGGGAGTTTGACGGCATCGTGGTGCCGAACCTCGTCTCCGGCAATCTCCTGGTCAAGGTGCTGGAGCACAACGCCGGGGCCAGGGGCTGCGGCGTGCTCGCGGGCGCGCGCGTCCCCGTCGCCATCACTCGCCGCCTGCGCCGCGCTGGTGAAGGACGGCGTATACGACAACTGAACGGGACTGCCGGAAAATCGGCCATCCTCAGCGAAGCGAAGGATCTTTCCCCAAGGGCGGTGAAAACCTGCGGGGAGAGATCCTTCGCCGCTTTGCTGCCCGGAATGACGGAGCGTCAACGGCCCGGCGCTTCCTTTCTTGGTGCAGAAGAAGCGCTGTGCCTTGCCCTGAAAGGAAAATGAATCCAAAAAAACGGCTCATTCTTTCAGAAATATCGGCTTTACTCTGAAAAAATATGCAGACAAACTGAGAAATAGGCGGAACAATACTTGACTGTCCCGGTCGGCATCAGTTATACTGATACTGTTTTTCGTTAAAACGGTTCGTTTTAACGAAAAGGCATCGCGCAAAGCGCGCTGCCAGTTTTGTGCCCTTGGGCACAAAACACGTCTCATAGGCGCTATAAAACGGCTTTAAGCCGTTTTATGGGAGACCAGTATGAATTGCAATGCAGCTTTGAGAAAGGGGGAGACAGTGTGCCGAGACTGAAAAAGCAGATCACAGGCTATCTGACCAAGGTGGCCGCCGTGGTGACGGCGCTGCTGCTGGCTCTGTTCGTCTTCTTCCAGTATCGGGGTGAGCAGGAGCGCCTGTATGCCGACGCCAGGGAGATGTTCACCCAGATCGAGCAGATCCTGGTGGAGAACCGGCAGGAGCTCGAGGCCCTGCGTGCTGAGTATAAGGAATCCACCCTGCACCGGGCGGAGACCGTAGCCGAGATTCTGCGTGAAGAACCGGAGACCGTCAACGACCGGCTGGGGCTGGAGCGCATCGCGGCGATGGTAGAGGTGGACGAGATCCACATCTTCGACAAGAACGGCGTCATTGTCGCGGGCACCGTGCCGGACTATTACGGCTACAGCTTCGACGACGGAGAGCAGATCGGCTTCTTCAAACCCCTGCTGTGGGACAAGTCCCTGCGTCTGGTACAGGATATCACCCCCAACACCGCCGTCAGCATGCCCATGCAGTATTCCGCCCTTTGGAGCAAGGACGGCGAGCGGATTGTGCAGATCGGCATGTACCCGGCAAACGTGCTCAAGGTGACGGAGAAAAACGAGCTGTCCTATATCTTCTCCCTGCTGTATGCCAACACCGACGTGCAGCTTTACGCGGTCGACAGGAGCAGCGGCCTCATACGCGGCGCGACCGTCAAGACAGACGTCGGGAAAACACTGGAGGAGCTCGGCCTCAGCCTGGAAACGGCCCTCACGGATACGGACGGCTTCCACGCCCGCATCAACGGCGAGTCGGTCTTCTGCCTCTTCACGGTTCTGGATGACAATCTCATCGGCTATATCACGCCGCGCCACAACGCGGGTGTTACCATACTCGGCAATTCCGTCATGATGACTCTGGGACTGCTGCTGATCACCTTCCTGATGATGTCCAGCGTGTCGCGCTTTTTGGAAAAATATGTGATCCGGGGCGTCACCGAGACCAACGACGCCCTCAAGGAGATCACGCGGGGCGACCTCGGCAGGACGGTAAATATTCGCAGCAATCTGGAATTTTCGGAGCTGAGCGACCACATCAACGCCATGGTCAAAAGCCTGCTGGCCAGCACACGAAAGATCGCCTTCGTCCTTGACCAGACAGATCTCAACATCGGCGTGTATGAGTACAGCGAGAACATGGATTGGGTGCGCTATACCGAGCATGTGCCCCAAATCCTCGCCTTCTCGATTCTGCAGGACAATCAGCTCGCCGTCGGGCGGGAGGCCTTTCAGGCCGTTGTCAACTCCCTGCGCAGAGCTCCGCTGCCGGGAGAAGAGGGCGTGTATATCCTGCGCATCGGCGACCGGGAGCGCTATATCCGCCTTGAGGAAGTGCATGAGGGCTACGAGATCACCGGCATCGTCGTGGATGAGACGGAGGAGATACAGCGCCGCCGCGAGATCGAAAAGCAGCGCGACATGGACCCGCTGACCGGCATTCTGAACCGCCGGGGTCTGGACAACGCCCTGGCCAGACTCTTCAGCAATCCCGACGAGCTGCGCCGCTGCGCCATCATCATGGTGGACGCCGACGGCCTCAAGACCATCAACGACGGCTGCGGCCACTACAGCGGCGATCTCTATATCTTCGGCATCGTGGAGACACTCACCCGCTTCGGGCAGAGCCTTCGGGGAAAGTATCTGCTGTCGAGAAACGGCGGGGACGAGTTCGTCATATTCCTCTACGGCTACCCCGACGACGACACGCTTCTGGATGATATCCACACCCTGCGCCAGTATCAGGATCGGGAGACCGTCGTCCTGAGCGGCGGAAGGACACAGCGCTTGCACTTCTCCTTCGGCTACAGCCTGCGCAAGGATGAAGAGACCTATTACGGCGAGCTCTTCCGCAAGGCGGACGAACGCATGTATGAGAACAAGCGCCTGCGCAAAGCAGCGTCAGGCGGGCAAGTGAATCCTGATACCTGAAATAGGACTGCTTCGGCAGTCCTTTTTCACGCGCTCCTCTTTGTAAAAACGGCGCTCCCGGTTGACGGCGCAGCGCCAGATATGATAGATTATACTCAAGCAATCCGGCCCGGAAGTGTTCCGCCGGAGGCATCAACAGCCCGCAAAGACCGCGGGCGGAAAGGGCGGTGCTGCCGCTGTGGAAATGATTCAACAGGAAGTTATCAACAATCTGAACATTCTGCTGGAATGGACCCTTTTCTCCATTGCGCTGCAGAGGGTGCTGCGCAAGATGGGCGGGGAAAAAACATGGATGGCCTATGTCCCCGGCCTGCGCTATCTCGCACTGAGCGAGAGGCTGGACATGGCAAAGGACGGCGTCGTCTGCGCAGTTTTGGACGTGCTGTCCGTCCTGTCGGTGCTTCTGAACCTGACCGTTGCCTTTAACGTGGAGTCCCGCCTGGCGCTCGCCGTATCTCTGGCGGAGCTGGTCGTGGTCATCGCCCTCTATGTCTACCGCATCCGCTTTTTCCTCGCCCTCATCCGGGCCTTTGACATGAAAAAGCGCTGGATCATCCTGTGGCTGATCGCGGAGTGGCTGGCGCTGATGATCATCGGCTTCAGCAAGAAGTATCAGCCGGTAGCGGCCGGGAAGATCCATGAGGACTGGGAGGCCGGCACCGCCCCGGCGGAGATTCCGGGCGTGCGCTCTCCCGGCGGGCGCGTCATGTCGAACACGGGCCTGAGCGTCGATCTCAGGGAGCGCACCGTCAAGGAGCTGTTTGAAAAGCGCTATCTGCTCAAGGACATCGCCCTCGACATCCCAAACGGCTCTCTGGTGCTGCTGCTGGGCGGCTCCGGCGCGGGCAAGACCACCTTCGTCAACGCCCTCATCGGCTACGAGAAGGCGGATGCCACGGTGCTTTTAAATGGTGCGGACGTCTATAAGGACTACGACCGCATGAAGTACCGCATCGGCTTTGTCCCGCAGCAGAACCTCATCCGCGGAAACGACACCGTGCAGCACACCGTCACGGACGCGGCGGAGCTGCGTCTGCCCGCAGAGATGCCGAACGCCGTGCGGGACGAGAAGGTCGGGGAGGTCATGGATTTGCTGGGCCTCACCGCCGGGGCCGACGGCCTTGTCTGCAAAAAATCCGGCGGCCAGCTGCGCCGCATCTCCATCGCCATGGAGCTTGTCACCGATCCCGAGCTCTTCGTCCTGGACGAGCCGGACTCCGGCCTCGACGGCGTCATCGCCCGCGAGATCTTCACCAAGCTGCGCGGCATCGCGGACGAGGGCAAAATCGTCATCGTCATCACCCACGGCCGCCTTGCCTTCTACGGCAGCCCGCAGGAGGCGCGGGACTTCTTCGGCAAGGACACGATGGAGGGCATCGTCATGAGCGTCAACCGCAGGGAAGAGGGCGGCGAGGGCCTCGCCGACGAGTGCATCGAGCGCTACGCGAATATGACAGCGGAAAAGGAAGGTGTCAGAGCGTGAACGAGAACATCAAGCACAAAGGCCGCATCGGCCAGACGTTTATCTATCTGGGCAAGCTACTGCGCATGTTCGTCTATCAGAGCGACTGGAAGGTCCTCCCCATGGGCGCCATTATCGCGAGCGTCGTGACCTTCGTCGTGGGCGCAAACCTCTTTATCACCCAGGAGGGCACGCTGATGGGCGCGTTCGCGCTGGTGTGCGTGTGCATCTGGAACGGCTTTTTCAACTCTATCCAGGTCGTCTGCCGGGAACGCGGCATCGTCAAGCGCGAGCACCGCTCCGGCATGCACGTCTCCTCCTACATCATGGCGCAGATGATCTATCAGTTCATGCTCTGCCTTGCACAGACCGTCATCACTCTGGTGATCTGCAACCTCTCGGGCGTAAAATTCCCCCAGCAGGGCATCATCACCGCAAGCGGAATGTTCGATCTGGGCATCACGCTCCTGCTCATCACCTTCGCAGCCGACATGATGGCTCTGATGGTCTCCAGCATCGTGCGAACCACCACCACCGCCATGACCGTCATGCCCTTCCTGCTGATCTTCCAGCTCGTCTTCTCGGGCGGCTTCTTCCAGCTCGCGGGCTTTGCCAAGAAGATCACCGTGCTGACCATCTCCCGCTGGGGCCTTGACAGCCTCTGCGCCGTCGGCCGGTATAACGAGCTCAAGATGGTCACGCTCTGGAACACGATCTTCAAGTTCAAGGACATCGAATTTGAGGGGACAAAGCCGCTGCTGGATGTCATCCTGCAAATCCAGGAGCAGGGCAAGGTCGACGACATCCTCTACTGGTCCGGCACCTACAACACGCGCGACGCCTTTGTCAGCACCGCCGAAAACGTCCTCAAAAACTGGGGGGCCATCGCGCTTTTGACCTTTATCTTCATCGTCGTCGCCATCATCGCGCTCAAGCTCATCGACCGGGACAAGCGCTGAACCCCATCGGGGCGGCGATCCTCACGGCGGACCCGAACGGGGTCCGCCGTCAAGCTGTCGACACTTTGTCGACAGCTTGACGGGCAAAAATGGGAACTTACGAAAAAGTTCCCATTTTTGCATGGATTGTACGTGAAGGGGGACTCCCCGTCCCCCTTCACAGATCCCCCTTACAAGACCAACCTGGTTTGCAAGGGTTTATCTGCAGTCTGACGGCGGACCCGAACGGGGTCCGCCGTCACTTTTTATGCCTATTTCACGAAAGGAGGGCGGGCTTTGCCCCTGCATCTTTATACATTTTCCGACTTGTTATCATGTCGGCGGCGTGTTATACTTCCACATATTGAAAAAAGTCGTTTTACGGGAGGGCTGAAACATGGCCAAACTGCCTGAACTGGAATACAAAATTCAGGAGATCACGGACCGCATCCGCGAGCTGAGAACGATCCTGGGCATCTCCGTCGAGGAGATGGCTCAGCGCCTCGGCCTCGAGCCCGAAGACTACCAGGCCTATGAGGCAGGGGAGGAGGAGCTGAACTTCGCCTTCCTCTACACCTGCGCGCAGATCCTGGGCGTCGACGTCACCGAACTCATCGAGGGCGTGAGCCCCCGGCTCTCCAGCTACATCCTCACCCGCAGCGGCGAGGGGCGGCGCGTCGAGCAGGCCCACGGCATGACCTACTACAACCTCGCCTATAAGTTCCGCCGCCGCATTGCCGAGCCGCTCTTTGTCCACAGCGTTTTCAGCGAGGCCGCGCAGCTTCGCCCCATCGAGGTCACCACCCACGAGGGCCAGGAGTTTGACATCGTCATCCGCGGCCACCTCAAGGTCCAGCTCGGCCGCCATAGCGAGATCCTCGGCCCCGGCGACACGATCTACTTTGACTCCACCACCCCGCACGGCATGATCGCCACCGACGGCGAGGACTGCGACTTCTACGCCATCGTCCTCACGCCCGAGGAAAAGCTCGAGCAGCGCCCCGCCGAACAGCCCACCATCACCGCCGCCCGCGAGACCGGGCGCAAGCGCATTTACGAGAAGTTCATCACCCCCGTCGAGGACGGCAGCGACGTGCTGCGCATGATCCGCTTTGAAAACGCCGACCGCTTCAACTTCGCCTTCGACGTGGTGGACGCCCTGGGCGAGCAGCAGCCCGAGAAGCTGGCCCTCATGCACGTCGACCGCCACATGAAGGAGACGCGCCTGACCTTCGGGGACATGCGCAAGCTCTCCGGCCGCGCCGCCAACTACTTCCGCGCCCTCGGCATCAAGAAGGGCGACAAGGTCATGCTGGTGCTGCGGCGAAACTGGCAGTTCTGGCCCATCCTGATCGCGCTGGAAAAGCTCGGCGCCGTGGCCATCCCGGCCGTCGACCAGCTGCAGGAGAAGGACTACCTCTACCGCTTCGAAACCGCCCACGTCTCCGCCATCATCTGCACCGCCGACGGGGAGAGCACCCGCCAGAGCGCTCCGGCCATCGAGCAGTACGGCAAGATCGCGGTCAAGATCGCGGTCAACGGCAAGGTGGAGGGCTGGCACAGCTTCGACGAGGAGTTTGAGATGTACTCCGGCCGCTTTGTCCGCACGGAGGACGCCATCTGCGGCGACGACCCCATGATGATGATCTTCACCTCCGGCTCCACCGGCTATCCGAAGCTCGCCGCCCACAACTGCAAGTACCCCCTCGGCCACTTCGTCACCGCCCGATATTGGCACTGCGTCGACCCCAACGGCCTGCACATGACCATCTCCGACACCGGCTGGGCCAAGGCCATGTGGGGCAAGATCTTCGGCCAGTGGCTGTGCGAGGCCGCCGTCTTCGTCTACGATTTTGACCGCTTCAACGCCGAAGAGATACTCCCGATGTTCGCAAAATACAACATCACCACCTTCTGCGCGCCGCCGACCATGTACCGCTTCCTCATCAAGCAGGACCTGAGCAAGTACGACCTGAGCTCCATCAAGCACGCCTCCACCGCGGGCGAGGCCATGAACCCCGAGGTCTTCAACCGCTTCAAGGAAGCCACCGGGCTTTCCATCATGGAGGGCTTCGGTCAGACCGAGACCACCGTCGTCATCGGCAACTTCGTCGGCATGGTGCCGAAGATCGGCGCCATGGGCAAGCCCAACCCCCAGTACGACGTGGAGCTCATTGACCCCGACGGCAAGCCCGCCCCCGCGGGCGAGATCGGCGAGATCTGCGTCTTCACCGGCGACGGCGCGCCCTGCGGCCTCTTCGCGGGCTACTATGAGAACGAGGAGGAGACCTCCGCCTGCTGGCACGACGGTTATTACCATACCGGGGACCTTGCCTGGCAGGACGAGGACGGCTACTTCTGGTATGTCGGCCGCGCGGACGACGTGATCAAGTCCTCCGGCTACCGCATCGGCCCCTTCGAGATTGAGAGCGTGCTCATGGAGCTGCCCTACGTGCTCGAGTGCGGCGTCACCGCTGTCCCGGACGAGATCCGCGGCCAGGTGGTCAAGGCCTGCATCGTTCTCGTCAAGGGCAAGGAGGGCACGGACGAGCTCAAGACCGAGATTCAGAACTATGTCAAGAAGCGCACCGCGCCGTATAAATATCCCCGCATCGTGGAATTTCGAGAGGAGCTGCCCAAGACCACCAGCGGCAAGATCATCCGCAGCAAGCTGAAGTGAATGCCGCGGCGGGTGCTTTGTGAGTTTACCTAAAAAATGACTTTCCGCGCCGCTTCGGTTCGTATTTTCTTTCGTCTTGACAGTTCAAGGCCACGGCGTTACAATACAGGCATCCTGAATGTTAGGGGTTTAAAGTAATGAAGTCCAGCCTCGTTTTTGCGTCCTATTATACCTTTACCGGCGTTCGCGGGTAAGGATAATTTGTGGCGCAAAAAAGAGAGATCTCAGCTTTTTTTGCCGCACAGGTTATCCTGTGCGGCTTTTGTTTTTGGGAAACGGCGAACCAATCGCCGCGCACGTCTTGACGGCATATTTTCCGCCTGATTTTGTCTCGAAATCTTGACATACACAATCCGATTCGCTTTGCTCACATGGATAAGTTCGCGTTAGCCAAATCAAAGATTTGGACGCTCACTTAAGTATGCCTGCGATTTCTCGCCTTCATCAGACGAAAAATCTGCTCGCCAATCCGCACACTTCGATTGATTCACCGCTTCCCGGGTGAGAATGCTTTTTATTTACAGGAGGAAATAGATATGATCGTTGTATTGAAGCACGGTGTTTCCGAGGAAAAGATGGCCCAGCTCATTGCCTGGCTCAAGGCCCTGGGTCTGCGCATCCACATTTCCAACGGCGAATTTCAGACCGTTCTCGGCCTCGTGGGGGACACCTCCACGGTGGACATGGACCTCGTGGAGAGCCTTGACATCGTCGAGAGCGTCAAGCGCGTCACGGAGCCCTTCAAGATGAGCAGCCGCAAGTTCCACCCCGAGTCCTCGGTGATCTCGGTGGGCGACGTCAAAATCGGCGCGGGTAACTTCGTGATGATCGCGGGCCCCTGCTCGGTGGAGTCGGAGGAGCAGATCGTCACCGTGGCGAAGGCCGTCAAGGCAGCGGGCGCGACGCTCCTGCGCGGCGGCGCGTTCAAGCCCCGCACCTCTCCCTACGATTTCCCCGGCCTCAAGGCCCAGGGGCTGGAGCTTTTGAAGGTCGCCCGGCAGGAGACCGGTCTGCCCTTCGTCACCGAGCTTATGAACATCAACGATCTGCCCCTCTTCGAGGACGTGGACGTCATCCAGATCGGCGCGCGCAACATGCAGAACTTTGACCTTCTGCGCGAGCTGGGCCACACGGACAAGCCGATCCTCTTGAAGCGCGGCCTTGCCAACACGCTCAAGGAGCTTCTGATGAGCGCGGAGTACATCATGGCCTCCGGCAATGAGCAGGTCATGCTCTGCGAGCGCGGCATCCGCACCTTCTCCGACTACACCCGCAACACCCTGGACCTCTCCGCCGTGCCCATGCTGCATGAGCTTTCACATCTGCCCGTGATCGTGGACCCGAGCCACGCCACCGGTATTGCCCGCCTCGTGCCGCCAATGGCCCTGGCCGCCACCGCCGGCGGGGCGGACGGTCTCATCATCGAGGTCCACAACGATCCCATCCACGCCCTGTGCGACGGGGCGCAGAGCCTCCGGCCCGAGGAGTTTTCCGCCCTGGCCGACAAGGTCCGCGCCATCCGGGGGGTGGTCGGATGAGCACCGTCGGCGTCTTCGGCCTCGGCCTCATCGGCGGCAGCTTCGTCAAGGCCTACCACGCGGCGGGCTGGACGGTGCTCGCCCACAACCGCTCGCAGTCCGTCCTGGACTTCGCCAAACTCAGCGGCGACGTGGACGGAGATCTTACCAAAAAGAACATCGGCGAGTGCGACCTTGTCCTGATCACTATCTACCCCGAGGCGGCGGTCAGCACTCTGCGGGAGTTTGCACCCTATATCGGCGAAAAGCCGCTGGTCATGGACTGCTGCGGCACCAAGCGCGTCGTGTGTGAGGCGGCCTTCCCGATCGCCGAGGAATACGGCTTCACCTTCGTCGGCGGCCACCCCATGGCGGGCACCCAGTATTCCGGCTACAAGTACGCCAAGGCGACCCTGTACCACAACCAGCCCATGGTCATCGTCCCCCCGCGCTATGACGACATTTTTCTGCTCGGGCGGGTCAAGTCCCTTTTGAGTCCGGCGGGCTTCGGCCGCTACTCGGTCACCACCGCCGAGGCGCACGACGCCATGATCGCCTTCACCTCGCAGCTTGCGCACGTGGTGTCCAACGCCTATGTCAAGAGCCCGACAGCCAAGCAGCACCACGGCTTCTCCGCGGGCAGCTACAAGGATCTCACCCGCGTGGCCTGGCTCAACGCCCCCATGTGGGCCGAGCTCTTTCTGGAGAACAAAGACTACCTCATCGGCGAGGTGGACTGCATCATCGACAGCCTCACAGCCTACCGCGACGCCATGAGAGACAACGACCGCGAAAAGCTCACCACCCTCCTGGAGGAGGGCAAGCGCCTCAAGGAGGAGATCGACGGATGACACGCCTTGTCCATGTGAGCGCCCCCTCGGGCAGCTATGACGTGAAGATCGGCTCCGGGCTTCTGCCGACGCTCGGCCAGGAAGTGCGCGCCGTGACAAAGGCGCAGCGCTGCGCAGTCGTCTCCGGCATGAACGTCTATCCCCTCTACGGGGACGCGGTGCAGAGCAGCCTTGAGTGCGCGGGCTTCGAGACGGTCTCCCTCGTCTTCCCGGCGGGGGAGCAGACCAAGTGCCTCGAGCGCTACGGGGAGCTGCTGAATTTTCTGACCTACAACCGCTTCACGAGAAGCGACTGCGTCGTCGCCCTGGGCGGCGGCGTGACCGGCGACCTCGCGGGCTTCGCGGCGGCGACCTATCAGCGCGGCGTGCCCTATGTCCAGGTCCCGACGACTTTGCTCGCCGCGGTGGACTCCTCGGTCGGCGGCAAGACCGCCATCGACCTGCCCGCCGGAAAAAACCAGGTCGGGGCCTTCTACCAGCCCTCGCTGGTCCTCTGCGATACCGACACCCTCCGGACCCTGCCGGAGCGGGAGCTTCGCGCCGGGTTTGCGGAGGTCATCAAATACGCCGTCCTCGGCGACCCGGCCCTCTTCGAGGCGCTGAAAAACCGGAGCGTCGACCTGCCCGCCGTGATCGAGACCTGCGTGAAGCGCAAGGCGGAGATCGTTGCGGAGGACGAGAGGGACACCGGCAAGCGCCGCCTTCTGAACCTCGGCCACAGCTTCGGCCACGCGGTCGAGAGCCGCAGCGCCTATGCGGTTCTGCACGGCGAGGCTGTCGCCGTCGGCACGGCGATGATCTGCCGGGCCGCGCAGAGCAGGGGACTGCTCTCCGAGGCCGACTGCGGAGCCGTGATCGCCCTGCTGCGCGACTACGGCCTGCCGACTGAAACAACATTCAGCGCGGACGAGCTTTTGGACACCCTGCGCCTGGACAAGAAAATCTCCGGCGGGAAGCTCCACCTCGTCGTCCCGCGCGAGATCGGCCGCTGCGACATCCTCCCCGTTCCGGAGGAGGAGCTGCGCGCCTGGCTGGAGGCGGGGCTGAGATGAAGAAGGAGCGCCGTTTTTCTGTCGGGCTGACGCCGGGGCCCTGCGCTGGCGAAGTCTGTATTCCCTCCTCCAAATCCGTCGCCCACCGCCTGCTGATCTGCGCCGCGCTGGGGACGGAGAAAACAACACTTCTGATCGACGGCTTTTCCAGGGACATCCTCGCCACGGCGAAGTGCCTGCGGGCGCTCGGCACCGGGATCGAGGCGAAGGAACGCCGCATCCGCGTCACGCCCATTCAAAAGCCTGTCGGCGGCGGCCTGCTCCCCTGCGGGGAGAGCGGCTCGACCCTGCGCTTTCTGCTCCCCGTGGCCGGGGCGCTGGGCGTCTCGGGCTATTTCAAAATGGAGGGACGCCTGCCCGAGCGGCCCATGCAGGTCTATGAAGACGTCCTGCGCGCCCACGGGATGGAGATTTCTCGGGACGGGAGCTTTCTGCGTTTCGGCGGACAGCTCCGCAGCGGGGACTACAGCCTCCCGGGGGACGTGTCCAGCCAGTATTTCTCCGGCCTGCTGATGGCCCTGCCGCGGCTTTCTGGCGACAGCGCGGTCACGGCGGAGGGGACGCTGGAATCCGCGGGCTACATCCGCCTGACGGAGGACGCGCTCGCCCTCTCCGGCGTCCGGATTAAACGGGAGGGGCAGCGCTGGCATATCCCCGGCTCCCAACGTTTTACGCTTCCCGGCGTCCTGCGCGTGGAAGGGGACTGGTCAAACGCCGCCTTCTTTCTCTGCATGGGCGCGCTGAGTGAAAAGGGCGTCACCGTGCGCGGGCTGAATCTCCGCTCCGCCCAGGGGGACAGGGCCGTGCTGGACATCCTCAGACAGTTCGGCGCTTCGGTAGAAGCCTCCGACGGCGAGGTAACGGTGCGTCGCGCGGAGCTGAGTCCCGTCACCATTGACGCCGCGCCTATCCCCGATCTGGTTCCGGTTTTGTCCGTTCTGGCCTGCGGGGCAACGGGGGATACAAGGATCATCAACGCGGCGCGGCTTCGCATGAAGGAGTCCGACCGCCTGCAAACGACGGCAAAGCTGATAAGCGACCTCGGCGGGGCGGTGGACGAGCTGCCCGACGGCCTCGTCATCCACGGGACGGGCGGACTTCGCGGCGGTGACGTTGATTCCTGCGGCGACCACCGCATCGCCATGAGCGCCGCCGTCGCCGCCGGATTGTGCCGTGAGAGCGTCACGATCGGCGGCGCGGACTGCGTGCAGAAATCCTACCCCGCCTTCTGGGAGGACTTCTGGAGGTGCGCGAGATGAGCAGTACCTTTATCGGCCAAAAACTGCGCCTGAGCATCTTCGGACAGAGCCATTCGGAGGCCATCGGCATGACCCTCGACGGCCTGCCCGCGGGTATCGAAATTGACCCGGACGAATTACAGCGCTTCCTAAACCGCCGCGCCCCCGGCCAGAACGACTGGTCCACCCCCCGAAAAGAAGAGGACAGACCGGACTTTCTCTGCGGATTAAAGGACGGCTTCACCTGCGGCGCGCCCCTGACGGCGGTCATCCATAACAACAACACCAGACCCAAGGACTATTCCCAGCTCAAAATCACGCCGCGCCCCGGCCACGCCGACTACACGGCGGAGGTCAAATACCGGGGCTTTCAGGACTACAGCGGCGGCGGGCACTTCTCCGGCCGCCTGACCGCGCCGCTGTGCATCGCGGGCGGCATCGTCAGGCAGGAGCTCAGACGGCACAACATCGCCGTCGACGCCCGCATCGCCGCCATCGCCGGGATACGGGACGAGAGCGCCTTTGAGGCCTCCGTCGCGGACAAGGCCTTTCCCGTCGTCGATGATGAGATCGGTGAGCAGATGCGCGCCGCGATCCAAAACGCCCGCGAGGACGGAGACTCCGTCGGCGGCGTGATCGAATGCGTCGTGCGCGGCCTGCCCGTCGGGATTGGGGAGCCGATGTTCGACGGGGTTGAAAACCAGATCGCCCGCCTCGTCTTCGCCGTGCCCGCCGTCAAGGGCATTGAGTTCGGCGCGGGCTTTGAGGCGGCTAAACTGCGCGGCAGCGAAAACAACGACCCCTTTCTTGTTAAAGACGGCCGTATCGAGACCGCCGCCAACCACGCGGGCGGCATCCTCGGCGGCATCACAAACGGCATGCCCCTCGTCTTCCGCGCCGCCGTCAAGCCCACGCCCTCCATCTCGAGGGCGCAGCAGAGCGTCAATCTCACGACCATGGAGCCGCAGGAGCTCCGCATCACCGGCAGACATGATCCCTGCATCGTCCCGCGCGCGGTCCCCGTGATCGAGGCCGCCGCGGCCCTGGCTGTATACGATCTGATACTGGGGGAATCAATATGGAATTAAAAGACTACCGCGCACGCCTCGACGGCATCGACAGCGAGCTTCTGCGCCTCTTCTCGGAGCGCATGGACATCGCCGGAGACATCGCCCTCTGGAAGCGTGACAACCACATGCCCGTCCTGGACCTGAGAAGGGAAAAGGAAAAGCTCAAGACTCTGGAGGCGCAGAGCCCCGAGGCGCTGCGAGAGTACACGGTCTCGCTCTTTTCCACCATCATGGAGCTCTCGCGCAGCCGTCAGAACCGCGTCCTGCATCCGAGCAGCCCCGAGACGGAGGCCATTGAGAAGGCCCTGAAGGAGACCCCGCAGCTCTTTCCCGAGTCGGCCATCGTCGCCTGCCAGGGCATCGAGGGGGCCTACTCCGACATCGCCTGCGAAAAGCTCTTTCAAAGGCCCAACACCTTCTATTTTTCCACCTTCGACGCGGTCTTTGCCGCCATCGACAAGGGCCTCTGCCGCTACGGCGTCATCCCTGTGGAGAACAGTACCGCCGGCACGGTCAACGCGGTCTATGACCTCATGCGCAGGCATGACTTTCGCATCGTGCGCTCGGTGCGCGTGAAGGTGGACCACAACCTTCTGGTGCGCCCCGGCGCAAAGCTCGAGGATATCCGGGAGATCTACTCCCACCCCCAGGCCATCGCCCAGTGCGCGGCGTTTCTGCAGACCCTGCCGAACGTCAAGGTCATCCCCTGTGAGAACACCGCCGTGGCCGCAAAGAAGGCGTCGGAATCCGGCGACAGCGGCGTCGCGGCCCTCTCGTCACGCCAATGCAGCAGGCTCTACGGCCTCGATATCCTCAAGAGCGACGTGCAGGACTCCGGCAACAACTACACCCGCTTCATCTGCATCTCCAAGAAACTGGAAATCTACCCCGGTGCGAACCGGACGAGCCTGATGATGGTCCTCCCGCACGAGCCGGGTTCCCTCTACCGCCTGCTCTCACGCTTTAACGCCCTCGGCATCAACCTCACCAAGTTAGAGAGCCGTCCCATGCCGGAGCGCAGCTTTGAGTTCATGTTCTACTTCGACTTCGATACCTCGGTCTACTCTCCGCGCTTTATCCAGCTCATGGGCGAGCTGAAGGAGCTCACGGACGAGTATGAGTATCTCGGCAGCTACAGCGAGGTGATCTGACATGAAATGCGGACTTTTGGGCGAAAAGCTCGGCCACAGCTACTCCCCGCAGATCCACGCGGAGCTGGCCGATTATGAGTACAGGCTCTATGAGAAAGCCCCCGACGAGGTGGAGGACTTCGTCAGAAACGGCGACTGGCACGGCCTCAACGTGACCATTCCCTACAAGAAGACCGTCATCCCGTTTTGTGACGAGCTGTCGGACACCGCCCGCGCCATCGGCAGCGTCAACACCCTGCTGAGACGCCCGGACGGCACGATCTTCGGCGACAACACCGACGCCTTCGGCTTTGAGACCCTGCTGGACGGCACGGTCAAGGGCAGCATCCGTGGAAAGAAAGCCCTGGTCCTCGGCACGGGCGGCGCGTCCGTGACCGTGTGCGCCGTGCTGCGCGCGCGGGGGGCGGTGGTCGTGCCTATCTCCCGAAGCGGCGAGGATAACTATGATAACCTTGACCGCCACGAGGACGCGGCGATCGTCGTCAACGCCACCCCCGTCGGCATGTACCCGAAGAACGGCGTCAGCCCCGTTGAGCTTGACGTCTTCCCCAGGCTCGAGGCCGTATTGGACGTGGTCTACAACCCCGCCCGCACCGCCCTGCTGATGCAGGCGGAGGCGCGCGGCATCCCCTGCGCCGGGGGCCTCACCATGCTTGTGGCCCAGGCCAAGCGCAGCGCGGAGATATTCCTCGGCTATACGCTTCCCGAAAGTGAGCTTGCGCGCATCACGGCGCTGCTCTCACACGGTATGCAGAACATCGTCCTCGTCGGCATGCCCGGCTGCGGCAAGTCCTCCGTCGGCAGACGTCTCGCCGAGCGTCTCGACAGACCGCTTCTGGAGGCGGATGCCGAGATCGAAAAGGCAGCCGGTCTCACCATACCCGAAATCTTTGAGCGGGAAGGGGAGCAGGGCTTCCGCCGCCGCGAGTCGGCCGCCCTCCGGGAGCTCGGCAAGC
This sequence comes from Oscillospiraceae bacterium, assembly GCA_902785905.1. Classification (GTDB taxonomy): domain Bacteria; phylum Bacillota; class Clostridia; order Oscillospirales; family Oscillospiraceae; genus Limivicinus. The sequence continues at coordinate 36,555 of CADAAM010000013.1, forward strand.
GCTCCGGGACCGTCATCTCCACCGGCGGCGGCTGCGTGACCAGACCGGAGAACTATGCCCCCCTTCACCAGAACGGGACCATCGTCTGGCTCCGGCGCGATCTGAACAGGCTCGCGCGGGAGGGGAGACCCCTGTCGCTCAACGCAGACCTCTCGGCCATGTACGCCATGCGAAAGCCCCTCTATGAGCGCTTCGCCGACCTGACCGTCGACAACAGCGGCACACCGGAGGAGACCGTGGACGCGATTCTGGAGGTGCTGAAATGACCTTTCTCATCATCAACGGCCCAAACCTGAATCTGCTGGGCCTGCGTGAGCCGGACATCTACGGCAGACAGGACTTTCACGCCCTTGAGGATTTCATCCGCGCCGCGTGTGTGGAGGCGGGCGTCGACTGCGAGCTCTTCCAGTCCAACCACGAGGGGGCCATCGTCGACGCCATCCAGGGCGCTTACGGGCGCATCGACGGCATCGTCATCAATCCCGCGGCCTATACCCACACCAGCGTCGCCATCCTGGACGCCCTCAAGGCAGTGGCCATCCCTGCTGTCGAGGTGCACATTTCCGACGTATCCAAGCGCGAGAGCTTTCGTCAGGTCTCCTACGCGGGCCTTGCCTGCGTCAAGAGCTATATCGGCCTCGGCTTCGAGGGCTACCGCCGGGCTATCCTGTATCTCAAAGACTATCTGGAGGGGAGATAAACCATGAAACCGATGAACAACAAATGCGCGCTCTTTACCGACTCCGTCATCCGCCGCATGACGAGGATCGCCATCGCCAACAACGCCATCAACCTGGCCCAGGGCTTCCCGGACTTTGATCCGCCCAAGGCTTTGACCGACAGACTCATTGAGGTCGCCAACCAGGGCCCGCACCAGTACCCCATCACCATGGGCGCGCCGAACTTCCGCCGCGCCGTCGCCGCGAAGACCAAGCGCTTCATGGGCCGCGACATCGACCCCGAGACCGAGATCGTCGTCACCATCGGCTCCACCGAGGCTATGGTCGATACCCTCTTTGCCCTGACAAATCCCGGGGACAAGGTCGCCATGTTCTCCCCGTACTTTGAAAACTACTCCGCCCAGACCCTCTTTGCCGACTGCGAGCCGGTCTTCATCCCCCTGGTGCCGCCGACCTTCCGCTTCGACCCGAACGTGCTCGAGGACGTCTTCAAGCAGGGAATCAAGGCCATCATCATCTGCAACCCCTCCAACCCCAGCGGCCGCGTCTTCACCTATGACGAGCTCAAGCTCATAGCCGATCTCTGCATCAAGTACGATGTCTACGCCATCACCGACGAGGTGTACGAGCATATCATCTATGACGGCCACGTCCACACCTACATGGCCAATCTCCCCGGCATGTGGGAGCGTACCGTCACCTGCAACTCCCTGTCCAAGACCTATTCCATCACGGGCTGGCGTCTCGGCTACGCAATCGCCCCGAAGCACATCATGGATAAAATCAAGCAGTTCCACGACTTCAACGCCGTCGGCGCGCCCTCTCCGCTGATGGAGGCCGCCGTCGTCGGCCTCGAGATGCCGGACAGCTACTACGAGGAATTCACCGCCCACTACGCCCACATGAAGAAGATCTTCACCGGCGGCCTCAAGGACATCGGCATCCCGTTTTCCGATCCCGAGGGCACCTATTTCCTCCTGGTGGACATTGCCCCCTATCTCAAGAAAGGCCAGACCGACGTGGCGTTCTGCGAGGAGATGGCCCAGAAGGTCGGCGTGGCCGTCGTGCCCGGCACCTCCTTCTTCAAGGAGAAGGTCAATAACATCGTCCGCATGCACTTTGCCAAGAAGGACGAGACCCTCTACGCCGCGCTGGAGCGCCTCGCGGATATCAAGAAAATGCTTTAAAACAGAAACTGAGGGCGGGAGCTTCGGCTCCCGCCCTTGGCAATTTCTATGCTGTTTTAAGCGAATCAGATGACGCGGATGACCCAGCCCTCACGGATCAGGTCGACATTCTTGATGAGATCGCGGTTGAGCGCCTGGATGTTCCAGATGCTGGTGCCGAATCTGACAGCGATCTCGGACAGGGTATCGCCGCGGACAACACGGTAGTAGGTCGCGCCGCCTTCAACCCAGGAGGGGCCGTTCGCGCCGCCGCCGGAAACGGCTTCTGCTTCCTGATCGTTCAGAACTTTCACTTCATCGTTAGCCATGGTAATAATCTCCTTTTCGTTTTATTATTTTGTTTGTTTGGACTCTTCTTTTCTCGGGTCGACTGTATCATACCAGATTGATGGTGCTATGTCCAGTGTTTTGACCTCGGTTTAAGAGTTCTTCAGATTCTTCAAAAGATTCCCGCACCGGCAGAAAGAATTAAAATCATTCTTTTTTCTCTTGTGCAGGAGTGGGAGATCGTGGTAGAATCATTTTATAATGAAAAATACTGCATGAAATTGTCCGTGCGCCGAGGCTTTCCTTCATCGCAGTGCACCGCGGACATAGGGATAATGATCGGACGAGTGAGGGTCGCAGGACGAAGTGTTCGGAAAGCGGGGGATTCAAATGGCGGATTATCCTGACGGAAAACAAGCCCGGGGGGAGACAATACGTCTGACGGTGCTCGGCTGCGGCGGCTCCATGCCGATCAGCGGGGGAGAGAGAAAAGTCTTCGGCGGTGCCACCTCCTGTTATATGGTACAGGCCGGGGACGACTGTGTCTTTCTGGACGCCGGCACCGGGCTGTTCTCCGCGCCCGTGGAGCTGCCGCGTCCCCCTCTGATTCTGCTGACACACATGCATCTTGACCATGTGCTGGGACTCGGCATGTATCGCCGTCTGCTGGCAGAAGGGGAGAAGACCATCCTCTGCCTGCCGGCCAAGGACGAGAGAGAGGCGCGAAAAATGCTTGACGCCTTGTTTTCGCCGCCCTTTTGGCCGCTCAGCCTCCTGCACTACAAAGGCGATCTGGAGCTTGTGCCCCCGCACTTCCCCATGCATCACGGCGCGCTGCGCATCGACTGCATGGAGGGGAGGCACCCGGGCGGCTGTCTCGTTTTTCGCGTATCCCACGGAGAAAAATCCCTCGTCTACGCGACCGATTATGAGCATGATTCATTCGGTTTTGCGATGCTTGAGGAATTTGCGCGGGGGACCGATCTGCTCCTGTACGACGGACAGTACAGTCCGGATACCTACGAGGCGAGGAGAGGCTTCGGCCATTCCACCGGGGAAAAAGGCATAGAGCTGATGGAGCGCTGCGGCGCAAAGCGTCTGCTGCTGGTTCACCATGACCCCGGCTGTACGGATCAGGACCTGTTGGAGAGGGAGGCGCTCATCGGAAGAGAGGATGTGCGTTTCGCACGCGAGGGAGAGGTGATTGAGCTGTGAACGAGAGCATGGAAGAACGGCTGCGGGAGCTCGAACAGGAAAACCGACACCTTAAAGAGACGATCAAACGCCGTGACGAGCTGATCCGCGAAACCTTCGGCCGCTATCTGACGGACGAGGTGCTTGAGGAAATCCTGAACAACCGGGGAAACATCAAAATCGGGGGAGAGCGCCGCGTCGTCAGCATGCTGTTTACGGATATACGCCACTCCACGCAGCTGTCGGAGGAGATGGACGCCGAGTCCTTCCTGAGAATGCTCAACCACTATTTCAGCGAACTGATTGAGATCGTCAACGCCTGGCAGGGAAATATTCTCGCCTTCGTCGGCGACGCCCTTGTCGTGGTCTTCGGCGCACCGCGGGAGAACCTTTTTTCCGCGCGCAATGCCGCGGTCTGCGCGGTCGCCATGCAGCGCCGCATGCCTGCCATTAACGCCTGGAATCGCGAGCAGGGTTATCCGAACCTCTCCATGGGCATCGGTCTCCACATCGGCGAGGCGATACTCGGCAACATCGGCTCTGAGACCCGCACAAAATACGACATGATCGGACGGAACGTGAACCTGGCCTCCCGCATTGAGGGCTTTACCCGCGGCGGACAGATTCTCGCCTCTACGGAGCTGATCGAGGCCGCGGGGGACCGCGTCATCGTCAACGAGGCCGGCTCCATATGGGTCAGACCCAAGGGCATACAGACGGATATCCTGCTGCACGATGTGGTTGGCTTCGGAACAAAAATGGTTCCGCCAGCAGAGAAAGAATAATTTGACATGATACGTCCATGCCGGAGGAGGCAAGTATATGATCATCGAATATCAAAAAAACGACACCACGCTCACCGTACTGCCGGAGGGCCACCTGGATACCAACAGCGCACCGAAGCTGGAGGCGGAACTGAAGAAGAGACTCGACGGGATTACGTCGCTTATCCTGGACTTTGCCGGGGTCGATTACATCTCTTCGGCCGGTCTGCGCGTGGTTCTGGCGATGGATCAGCTGATGCTTGGCCGCGGGGGCAGCCAGAAAATCATCCATGTCAACGAATATGTCATGAACGTCTTTGATATAACGGGCTTTCTGGATATCATCAGTGTGGAGACCTGACAGGTTTATCCTGCAAAAAGAAGCTAATGAATATACAGAGGAATTGAGCATGAAAAAAATGTTGTCCTGCATCCTTGCCCTGCTGCTCCTGGCAGGCGTGATTCCGGCCGCGTCCGCCGATTATTATGACTATGACTTTCAGCGCTATGTCGATGGAGGACTGCGATCGCTACGGCTGTGACGAGGACTACTGCGCACCCGTCGCCGGTGCGAAGGTGCAGTTCTGCACGGATGACATCTGTATGCTGGGTGTGACGGATGAAAACGGCGAGGCTGAGTTCGATGTCAATCCCGGTCCCGGCAACACCGTCCATCTGCTCAAGCCGCCCGCCGGCTTCGCCAAGGACAAGACTGAATACCAGGCCCCTGCAAACTTCGGCGATGTGACCATCGTCCTGATTGCCGAGTAATACTATTTTTCAATAAAAAGTCGACACTTTTTATTGAAAAGATGCCACCTGCGGCGGCATAAAGTTGCTGACGCAACTGACGTCTCATACGATTTTCAACGCGCCGCAAGGCGCTATAAAAAGTAGATGTTGTCTACTATTTAATGGAAATCAGTATAAAAGCAAAACATAACCGTCGGTTATTGGCGGTTATGTTTTTCGCTATGAGCGCCGACAGAAAGGCGTTGTCTCAAAATAGCAAAAGGAGCTATTGAGAGGCAACGTCTCTCTAATTAGTCAAAGTATGTTGAAAAAGGCATAGCATATTGACCTCATC
>CADAAM010000014.1 GCA_902785905.1 Oscillospiraceae bacterium
AATCATTGAGGAGGAAAACAAGATGAAGACGATCGGACTGCTCGGCGGCATGAGCTGGGAGAGTACCGTCACCTACTATCAGGTTATCAATGAGACGATCAAGGAGAAGCTCAGTGGGCTTCATTCCGCAAAGATCCTCCTGTACAGTGTAGACTTTGATGAGATCGAACGCTGCCAGTCCTCCGGAGATTGGGAAAAGAGCGCAGCCATTCTGAGAGACGCAGCTCAGCATTTGGAGGCCGCCGGGGCTGATTTCATTGTGATCTGCACCAATACGATGCACAAGGTCGCGGAAGGAATAAAGGCAGGGCTTTCCGTTCCTCTGCTTCATATAGCCGAAGCAACCGCACAAAAGCTGACAGAGGCAGGAATTACCCGGGTCGGACTGCTGGGCACAAGCTATACCATGACGGAGAGCTTTTATAAGGATGTGATACGGGAAGCCGGAATTGATGTCCTTACACCGGAAGGAGAGGCGATCCAAACTGTCAACAGTATCATTTTCGATGAACTCTGTGTCGGCATCATCCGAGAAGAATCGAAACAGGTTCTGCTGAGGATCATTCAGCAGCTTCAGAAGAACGGGGCCCAGGGTGTCATCCTCGGCTGCACGGAGCTTGGGCTGCTCGTCCATTCCGGAGACCTTGAACTGCCGGTGTTCGATACGGCCCTGATCCACGCCAGAGAAGCAGCTCTGGCTGCGCTCGGATAAACATTGAGCGAACGAGGTGAATATGTCTTTGATTGATTCAGCGATCGACTATGTGTATGCTCGTGCTCTTTCCGCTCGCTTGTCACGGGAAACATGGAGTCTGCCACGCGCTGCAGCTTTGCCGTCATGTCCTGCTTGTCCGGCTCAGCCATAAGCGCTCACCTCCAAAAAGGCAGCCGGATCTGACCTGATAAGCGGGCATGAAAAACGCCGCTCCCGGAAAGTCCGGAAGCGGCGTCAAGCTGTCGGCAAAGTGTCGACAGCTTGAGGGCAGGAGCCACGGCTCCTGCCCTCATTCTTAACCAACTCCATGTGAACTTCGGCGGAAAGTCAATGATCCGGAGAAGCGAACTTTTATTAAGTGCAAAAGCAGCGATAGCCAAAAAGGAATAATGCGATTCCGATTCATTATTGGACAGGAAAGAGCAGCTATGATACAATAAAATCACCCGAATCAGATCATGAAAAAGGAGGCATTGTCGTGAAGATCACAAAAGTAGAACCCATCATGACCGGCTGGCGGAGAATGTTTGTCAAAGTCTACACCGATGAAGGCATCGTCGGCGTGGGGGAGGGCGGCAACTGGGGCTTTCGGGAATCCATGGTCGGCGCCATACACCGCATGGAGGAGCCGCTTCTCGGTCAGGATCCTCTGCGCATCGAGTATCTGGACAGCGAACTGTACAGCCGCTTCAAGTTCGGCGGCACTTCCATCGCCGCCGCTATCAGCGCTATAGACATAGCGCTGTGGGATATCAAGGGCAAATATTTCAATGTGCCCATCTACCAGATGCTGGGCGGCGCTGTGCGCAATAAGATCCGCCTCTGGGGTGTGGTCTTCGGCAAGACCATCGACGAAAGCGTGGAATGTGCCAAGAGGCTCAAGGCGGAGGGCTACACCTGCATCCGACTCAATCCCACGAACATCAAGGAAGCCGGCGGCACTTACGCCAGGCGCGAGCGGGCCATGAGCGACATGATCCACGCCGTGCGCGAGGCCGTGGGTGACGATGTGGATATCGGCTGCGAGATCCATCGCTCTCTCCAGCCGCATGAGAGCGTCAGACTCATGCAGCTTGTGGAGGATGTGAACCTCCTGTTCTTTGAAGATCCCATCAATTACGAGAATTATCAGACGATCCAGTCTGTCGCCCGCCGCGCCATGGCGCCCATCGGCGTCGGGGAGCGGAGCTTCTGCATCCAGGATGTCGACATGCTGCTGCGGGAGGACAACATCTCCTTCCTGCGCCCGGATGTGGCCATTATGGGCGGCATCACGGGCTGCAAGAAAGCCGCCGCCATTGCCGAGAGCCACTATGTCAATGTGATCCCCCACATTGCCACCGGCAGCATCTGTTATGCCGCAAGCCTCCACCTTGCCGCTGCCATCCCCAATTTCGAGGTCATGGAGATGTGCCCTGCGCCCGGCGAGTGGCCCAAGATCCAGCAGGAGATCAAGACCCCCTTCGTGATCGAAAACGGTTATATGCTGCTGCCGGAAGGCCCCGGCCTCGGCGTGGAACTCAGGGACGATATTCTGGAAACCGCGCCCTATCATGAATGGCGCTGGGATCTGTCCTACAACGAATACAAGTAAAAATGACGTACAGGCTGGATAACGTTCTGGCGCTTGCCGAGGAGAGAAATCTGACCAAAGCGGCGCAGAAGCTCTATATCTCTCAGCCGACCCAGACCAAATACATCACAAGACTTGAGCAGGGGAGGGCACGAGATCGCATTCGGTCTGATGGTGCGCTGCCTGCGCAATATGCTGAATTTGAAATGAGGGATTTCAATGGAGTACAGGATCGAACATGATTCCATGGGCGAAGTGAAGGTGCCCGCCGAGAAATACTGGGGCGCGCAGACCCAGCGCAGCCATGAAAACTTCCCCATCGGTGTGGGGATCGAGACCATGCCGCGGGAGATCACCTATGCCTTCGGCATTCTCAAGCAGGCGGCGGCGCGGGCCAACCACGCGCTCAAGCCCGAGAAGATGACCGAGGCCAAATGCGCCGTCATCGAACAGGCCGCCGCCGAGATCGCAGCGGGGGCGCTCAATGGGCATTTCCCCCTGGTGGTCTGGCAGACCGGTTCCGGCACCCAATCGAACATGAACGCCAACGAGGTCATTGCTAACCGCGCAAACGAGCTGGCAGGGGAGCGCCTCTGTCACCCGAACGACGACGTGAACATGAGCCAGTCGTCCAACGATACTTTTCCCACAGCCCTGCACATCGCGGCGGTGCTGAGTCTGGAGGACCGGCTCCTGCCCGCGGCGGAGGAACTGATCGAAACCTTTAAAGAGCTTGAGGCGATGCACGAGGGCGTGGTCAAGAGCGGGCGCACCCATCTGCAGGACGCGGTGCCCATCGCTTTCTCCCAGGAGATCAGCGGCTGGCGCAGCTCTCTGGAGCGGGACTGCGAGATGATCCGCCTCGCCCTGCAGCCGCTGTACGAGCTGGCCCTCGGCGGAACTGCCGTGGGGACGGGACTGAACGCCCCGGCGGGCTTTGCGGAAAAAGCGGCGGCCGAGATCGCGGCCCTGACCGGCAAGCCCTTTGTGACTGCCGTCAACAAGTTCCACGCGCTCTCATCCCGGGACGAGCTGGTTTTCGCCCACAGTGCGGTCAAGGCGCTGGCGGCAGATATGATGAAGATCGCAAACGATGTGCGCTGGCTTGCCTCCGGGCCCCGCTGCGGTCTCGGGGAGATCACGATCCCCGCAAACGAGCCCGGCAGCTCCATCATGCCAGGCAAGATCAATCCCACTCAATGCGAGCAGGTCACCATGGTGGCGGTGCAGGTGATGGGCAACGATACCGCCGTCGGCTTTGCCGCCTCCCAGGGCAACTTTGAGCTGAACGTTTTCCTGCCCGTCATCGCCTATAACTTCCTCCAGTCGACACGGCTGCTCAGTGAATCCATCCGGGCCTTCAACGCAAACTGCGCCGTCGGCATCCGGGCCGACCGGGAAAAGATGCGGCACAACCTGTACAACTCTCTCATGCTGGTCACGGCGCTGAACCCCTATATCGGCTATGAGAACGCGGCCCAAACCGCAAAGCTGGCTTTCAAGGAAAACATCAGCCTGAAAGAGGCCTGCGTGAAGCTGGGCTTTCTGACTCCGGAGCGCTTTGATGAAGTCTTTCATCCCGAACAGATGATATAAAGAAGATAAAATCATGGATTACGCAAAAGAATCCCTGCGGCTGCACTATGAAAGGAAGGGCAAGCTGGAAATGGTCAATCGCTCGGCAGCCGGGGTGGCCCGTGCCAGCGGCGTCGCAAGAATCTGATACTGTTTTTCGTTATAACAGCTCGTTTTAACGAAAAGGCATCGCGCAAGGCGCGCTGCCAGTTTTGTGCCCTCGGGCACAAAACACGTCTCATAGGTCTCCGACGTGCCTTTGGTTTATGGGAGACCAGTATGAGATAATACACATGAATACTGACAGCGGAGACCGTTTTTATCTGCGGTCTCCGCTGTTTTTTTGTATACCATCGCCAAATAGCATAAATCGGACTTATGAACAATGCTGAAACGAGGGACATAAAATAAATAATCTTGATAGTAAACGCAAAAATCATGTATTGGACAAGGAGTGGAAATTAGGATATTCTATATTCAGCAAGAAAAAAACAGGAAATTCATAAATAATTTTTATTCCAACAAGGAGAAGTGCTTATGAAGATCACAGACGTCCGCGTAGAGCACTACCGCTGGCCCAAGGCAAAGCCCATCGCAAACGGTAAACACACCTACACCCACAATGAGCTGAATCTTCTTATCGTTGATACCGACGAAGGCATCACCGGATATGGCTGCAGCTGGGCCATCGAATTTGCCGAGACCATGGGCAAGGCCATCATCGGCATGGACCCCCTGGATACCGAACGTATTTTCCAGAAAACCTACGTCCCAAAGTTCATCGGACGCCGCGGTACCAGCCTGAAAACCGTCTCCGCCATCGACATTGCTCTCTGGGACATCAAGGCAAAAGTCGCGGGCATGCCCCTGTACAAGCTGCTCGGCGCGCACAAGGAAAAGATCGAGTGCTACGTCGCCGGCGGCTACTATGCTCCCGGCAAAGGCCTCAAGGAACTGCAGCAGGAGATGGAGGAGTACCGCAACTGGGGCGTCAACGCGGTCAAGATGAAGGTCGGCGGCGTTTCTCTGCGGGAAGACGCGGCCCGCGTCAAGGCCGTCCGCGAGGTCATCGGCGACGATGCCAAGCTCATGATCGACGCCAACTGCGCCTACCGCTTCTTTGAGGCGGTGGAATTTGCCAGGATGGTGGAGGAGTACCACCCCTACTGGCTGGAGGAGCCTGTGGATGCCGACGATTACGACGGCTACAGCAAGGTTGCCGAGAAGACCATCATCCCCATCGCCGGCGGCGAGAACGAGGTCTCCCGCTTCGGTTTCCGCGATCTGATCACCAAAGCCCGCGGCATTGCCATCCTCAATCCCGACACCACCTGCCTCGGCGGCGTAACAGAGTTCATGAAGGTCGCCGGCATGGCGGACGCCTTCGGCCTGGACATGAGTCCCCACGGCCAGCAGCAGGTGCATGTGCATCTCGACTGTGCCGTTCCCAACGCCACCATCGCCGAGTTCTACCCGCCTCAGTACGACGCCAAGGTCTACGAGGCCTTCAAAAATCCCGTCGTCTTCAATGCCGACGGCACGGTCAGCCCCTCCCAGGCACCCGGCGCGGGTCTCGACATCAACTTCGACGTGATGGCCCCCTTCCGCGTGAAGTGAGGAACGCAGCATGATAATAACCGACGTCAAAGTCCTGCGCGCAAACCGCGCGGTTTACTGCAAAATCTATACCGACGAGGGGATCGTCGGCCTCGGCGAGAGCGGAGCCTGGGGCTTCCTGGAGGCCTCAGCCCAAGCGATCCTGACCATGGGCGAATATCTGATCGGGAAGGACCCGCTGGACATCGAGCACCACTGGCAGTACCTGTACCGCTTTTCCCACTTCCGCGGGGCGGCGGTCATGGGCGCCATGTCCGCCATTGACATCGCGCTTTACGACATTGCGGGCAAATACTTCAATGTCCCCGTCTACCGCCTGCTCGGCGGCAAGTGCCGGGACAAGGTTCGCGTCTACAACCACACCTCCGGCAGAACAGAGGAAGAGCTGGTGGAGAACGCGATCAAAGGCGTGGAGCAGGGCTACACCGCCCTCGGGCACCTGAACCCCTATCTGGACGAGCCGCGCACCTCACCCTTCTCGGATGGCAACGCCGCTTTGCTCTACAAAGCTGAGCGCCGCATCGCCAAGGTCCGTGAGGCCGTGGGGGAGGAGGTAGACCTCTGCCTCGAGCTGCACCGCCGTCTGGAACCGGGCCTTGCCGTCCAGCTCTCGGCGCGTCTGGAGCCGTATAACCCCATGTTCCTCGAGGACCCCATTCGCCCGGACAACTTCGATGAGATGGGCCGCGTCGCCGCCCAGTGCCGCATCCCCATTGCCACCGGCGAGCGCATCAATACATACCATGAGTTCGAGATGCTGCTTGAGCGCGGGGCCTGCAGCTATGTGCGCGCCTCCCTCGGCGTATGCGGCGGCTTTACCGGTGCCAGGAAGATCGCTGCCGTGGCGGAGGCCCATCACAAGAGCCTGGTGCCGCATAACCCCTGCAGCCCGGTCATGACGAATGCGGTTTTGCAGTTTGTCGCGGCCACCGACAACATCGCCATCACCGAGTACCCGAATCCTTTTGCCGCCTCCACCGCCGACCATCTGACCGGCAGCGGCGTGAAGCTGCGCCAGTGCGATATGGTCGATCATATCCCGGTGATGAAGGACGGCTATCTCCCCGTTCCGGAAGAGCCCGGCATCGGCATCGACGTCATCCCCGATCTGGAGGAAAAATTCCCCTTCCGGCCCCATAAGGTCATGACGCGCCTGAACCTGGACGGGTCCATCTGCGATCAGTGAAGTTATTCCTTCGTGGCATGGAATGATGAATATTTAGAATTTGAGTAATAGATACACGCATGATAAACTGAGCACAGCAAAACCCGGGAGACATGTTCTTCCGAAGGAAGGACAGCAAAATAAAGAAGAGAAAGGAAAAGGAAACCATGTCTACGCAACTCATCATCTGCCTGGTGATCTTCGTCCTCACCTGTGCCGGCTACATGACCGGCGTGTGGAGCCTGGCCACCGTGGCCATGACCTCCATCTCCGCGCTGGCCCTCACCGGCTGCCTCACCGCAAAGGACGCCCTCGCGTACTTCTCCAACAACAACGTCATCATGATCGGCGCCATGAGCGTTGTGGCCGCGGGCTTCAACAAGACCCAGTTCTGCACGAACCTCGCAAACGGCATCTCCAAGCTCGCCAAGGGCAGCCTCTCCAAGGTCCTGCTGATGTACTGCATACTCGCCATGCTCCTCAGCCAGATGGTGCAGAGCCCCGTCGTCGTCTTCGGCATCGTCGCTCCCCTCTGCATGGCCTCCGCCGACTCCATGGGCATCTCCAAGTCCAAGATCGCGCTGCCCCTCTGCATTGTTGCCATCGCCACCTGCTGCACCCTGCCCATCGGCACCGGCGCGACCCAGGCGGCCGAGCTCAACGGCTACATCACCGCTTACTATGACAAGCTTGAAAACTTCACCGGCACCATGCCCGTCGTGAACTTCTTTGATCCCATGAAGGCAAGACTTCCCATGCTGATCTTCACGGTCATCTACTGCGCCTTTGTCATGCCCCGCTTCTCCCCGGATCAGCCCTCCGTCAAGACCGCCGAGAGCGAAGTCCACAAGACCGCCGAGAAGAAGGCTCTTCCCGCTTTTGCGGAAGCCGCCGGCATCGTGATCTTCTTCGGCACCGCCGTCGCCCTCATGCTCCAGGCCAACGTCCTCAAGTCCCTCGCCATCTGGCAGATCTGCCTGATCGGCGCTGTCCTCATGGTCATCTGCGGCGTTCTCAAGCCCAAGGAGGCCGGCAAGGCCATCCCCGTGAGCATGCTGCTCCTGGTTGTCGGCGCGCTGGCCATGGCGGGCGCTCTGTCCGGCACCGGCGCCGGCGACTGGATCGGCGGCGGGATTGCCAGCCTCGTCTCCAAGGTCAACAACAACTACATTGTCGGCTTCATTTTCTTCGTGATTCCCTTCGTTCTCACCCAGTTCATGTCCAACCGCGGCGCCATGCTGATCTTCATCCCCATCGCCATCGCCACCTGCTACAAGGTCGGCGGCGATCCCCGCGGCCTCATCATCCTGATCCAGGCGGGCGCGCTGACCGCGTTCATGACCCCGATGGCCACCGCTGCCGTTCCCTACATGATGGAGTACGGCGGATATGATCAGAAGGATCTGCTCAAAGGTGGATGGCTCTTCGCCATCATCGGCTGCATCATCTCCGTCGGCTGGATCATGACCGTCCTGCCCGTTCTCTGATCACACCATAAAACCATAAAACATAATGACCGCCCCTGCCTGATCGCAGGGGCGGTTTTCTGTATGGATTACTTCTGATAGGCGCTGCCGTTATACTCGCTCTCTGTGATAACCGAGAAATGGAAAATAGGCCTGTCCACGCGCAGAATACGGATTGCGTGGGGGAGCTTTGGCGGCAGAAAGACGAGGGAGGAGCGCGTCAGCACATGTTCCTCACCGTCAAGGATGACATGCACCTTGCCGTGCAGATCGTGCGGATCTTCCGGGTCGGAACCGAAGAAGCCGATGATCTCAGCGGAATCATGACGATGCTCGGCAAAAATCGGATCAAGGGCCGGAACGGCTTTGTACCAGGAGACATTCATCTGAAACGCACCGGGCACAAGATTCCCGTCGATCCACAAAACGCGCTCGGCAAAGCGGCGGTAGATTTCCCGGAAGTCCGGGGCCATGTCCGGCTCATACGCAAGCTCGGACATGATGAGATCTGCGTATTTACTGTTGTGATCCATTGCTGATTACCTCCGTATAAATCATCTGCGGCAGCACGTTTTCCCGGAGAAGCTGTATAGCTTCTTGAATAAGAGGATGCTGATCGGTATCCTCGCGCCACACAACGGAGCACTTGCGTGTCACAGGAAAGTCCGGCAGCAGACAATAGTCAAGCTCTCTTCGCTCCCCCGGTGTAAGGGAACACAAAATTCCGGCGGAGATAAGCTGCACGCCGAGTCCTTGAACGGTCATCTGCAGACCGGTCGTCATGGTGTCAATCACCAGCGTATGGCCTGGCTTGATGTTAAACTGTGTAATCATTTTTTGAAAGATCAGATACATGCCGTTGGCAGAAGAAGGCGTGATAAAGGGCAGGTTTTGCAGGCTCGCCGGATCAATCAGGTAAGGATCATCGGGACTGTTGCGGTCATGCTCTTCGGGCGGAACCAGCCCGTATTTCCTGTGCGCGACCAGCAGCGTCCTCTCCAGTGCCACATCCTCGTAGACAAGCGGGATATCACTCTCCGGAATGTCAGCCAGGGACCCGATCGCCATGTCGATGGAATCCTTCCCAAGGAGCTTCTGCAGCTGCTTTTCGGCGCCGAGAGAGACTGTAAAGAAAATTTCCGGATGCCTCTCGGATAACAATCGCAGCAGCGGCGGAAGCCAGTAGTGGCCGCGCACACGGGCACTGCCGATGCGGAAGGTGCGCTCGGGGTCCGACACGGTGCGCAGCTCGCCGCGCAGGATCTGCTCTGCCTCGGCGATTTCCCGCATCTTTTCAATATAGTGCTTCCCGGCAGGCGTGAGCAGGACGGGGTTTTTTCGCCGGTCAAAGAGCTGCACGCCGAGGGATTCTTCCAGCCGGTTGAGATACATGGTCAGGGTCGGCTGGGAAATGTACAGCTTTTTGGCCGCGCGGGTGAGATTCTGCTCCTCGGCGATGGCAATGACATAATCGAGCTTTTCGTAAAGCATGTGCGAACCTTCCTTCATTCGGGATTACCGACAAAAATAATAAAGGAATTTTATGCAAAATGTATATGCGGTTTTTCTTGATAAAAAATGTTAATCGGATACGCAAAGAACATGTATTGGACAACAGCCTGAAATTATAATATTCTATATACATAAAAAGAGCAAGGGGAATACATAAAAAATCTTTATAAAGAACGACAATAATCTTGGGAGGCTGCATATGAAAATCACATCGCTTGAGCTTTTACCGGCAAGCAAGTACCTGTTCATCAAGGTTCACACCGATTCCGGCATCTGCGGCACCGGTGAGGTCGGCGCATGGGGCTACCTCGACGGCTGCGTGGGTATCCTCAAAAAGATGGAGGGCTACCTCATCGGCCAGGACCCCTTCTGCATCGAGCATCACTGGAATTACCTATACCGCAGCATGTACTTCCGGGGTTCCATCCTCATGAGCGCCCTGTCCGCCATCGACATCGCCCTTTGGGACATCAAGGGCAAGGCTCTCGGCGTGCCGGTCTATGAGCTTCTGGGCGGCAAGTGCCGCGACAAGGTGCGCTCCTACGAGGCGTGCTTCCAGTTCACCCCCGAGACCATGGCGAAGCGCTGCCTTGAAATCAAGGAGATGGGCTTTGACGCCGCCCGTCTCATGATCACCGGCGACATCCGTCTCAGCCAGGCCGAGCGACGCTCGAGCGTGTATAATGCCAAGGTCTCCGATTATATTGCCAAGGTCAAGGCCGTGCGCGAGGCTGTGGGCGATGAGTTCGACCTGATCCTCGAATGCCACCGCAGCATGGACCCGATGGAGGCCGTTGCCTTTGCCAAGGGCGTGGAGGAATACCGGCCGCTGTTTCTCGAAGATCCCATCCCGCCCGATTCTCCCGAGGCCATGGCGGATATCGCGGCACGTACCAATATCCCCGTTGCCACCGGCGAGCGTTTTATCAATATCCAGGAGTTTGAGACCACCTTCCAGAAGCACGCAGCAAAGTACGTTCGCCCCGACGTCTGCGCCCTGGGCGGCCTGACCCCCTCCAAGAAGGTTGCCGCCATGGCCGAGGCCAATTACTGCAAGATCGTCCCGCACAATCCGCTGGGCCCGGTGTCCACCGCCGCCTGTCTGCAGCTTGACGCCGCCATCCCAAACTTTGCCATTCAGGAATTCCCGTCCTTCTATCACACGGGCAACGAGGCTGAGATGACCAAGGAGGCCTTCGTGGAGGACGCGGGCTACATCGTGATCCCCGACCGCCCCGGCATCGGCATCGAGCTGGTGGACGATATCTGCGAGCGCTTCCCGGCCAAGGCCAGAAGCATCTCCGCCCAGATCGCCCACGACGGCTCCGTCTACGACATTTGAGGACTCGGCTATGAATCGGAAAGAGTTTATCGAAAGCTGCCGCGATTTAAGCGAAGCGGAACTGCTGGAAATCGCCGTCCGCGCCCGTACCATGGCGGAAAAGCGTGTCCCGGAGGAGATGACGGCCCTGTTTCGCAGGCTGGACGATGTGACCGAGGTCGAAGAGATTCAGGTCGAGACCGCGTGGGGCAGCTCCCATGTCTATGTGGTGCAGGAGAAGGAGCACAGCACAGACAAGCGACCGGTCCTTGTCAATGTACACGGCGGCGGCTGGACCATGCCGCACACGGAGCGCGACACCTATTTCTGCCGCCGCATGGCCGTGCGCACCGGATGCCTGATCTTTGACGCGGACTATGTGTTGGCCCCGGAGTATCCCTATCCCGCCGCCCTTGAGGAACTGGAAGCACTGTTTGACAAGCTGCCGGAGCTCTGTAAGCAGTACGGCGGCGACCCGGAGCGCGTGATCCTCTGCGGACAGAGCGCCGGCGGGAACCTTCTGGGCGGCGTGTTGTGGCGCGGAAAGACAAAGTTTCAACCCCTCGCGCAGATCCTCTGCTACCTGCCCGCGGATAATTACAACGATCATTTCGGCGGGGGAGAGCTGGACGAGCGCGGCATGAGCACGGAGTATTACGGCTTCTTCTATAACCGCGTCTTTGAAGAGCGCGCAAATTTCGACGTGTCGTTGGCCCTGACACCCTCTGAGGAGCTGCGTGGCCTGCCGCCGACGGATATCGTCACCGCCGGAAAGGACAACTTAGTCGAAGAAGCGCTACGCTATACAAAACAACTTGAAGCCGCCGGGGTGCCGATCACTTACCATTGCTTTGAAAACAGCCGCCACGGCTTTCTTGTCAACCTCTATGACGAGTGGCAGGAGGGCGAAAGCTATGTGGCAGAGCGAGTCGCTGCGCATCTGAAATAAAGCAAAAAGGTTGAAGCCAAATTACTCATCATGGCTTCAATCTTTTTATCTCAGACTCTCATGCCCGAACTGTTCCTTTGCGATCTGAATGAGCTTCAGCTCCGGCTCGCCGAGATAGACGCCCTTGCGGTAGAAGATATGCACCTCCCAGGTCTCCGGCTCCGGGCCGAGGGAGAAGTATTCCACCGCCGCGCCGGGATTGGCCAGCCGGGTCGTCAGATAGGGAATGATGGTATAGCCCATCCCCGTCGCCGCCATGCGCAGACAGCTGATGTTGCTGGAAAACTCCATCTTGATCCTGGGACGGATGTGCTCATGTCGAAACCAGCGGTTGCAGAAGCTGCGCATAGCGTGTTCCGGAAAGAGAAGAAAGAAATCCGCGTTGTTGAGCGCTCCGCTTTTGACGGCGTGCTTTCCGGAAATCTGATCCTCTTCGGCGATGCTTCCGGCTTTTGCCGCAAGCACCAACTCCTCGGAGCAGATCAGCTCACTGCTCAGGCCCTTGAGATCATCCTGCCCGGCCAGCGGCAGCAGCACCATATCCACACGGCCGGATCGCAGCTCTTCAAAGAGCTTCTTGCCGCTCGCGGTGTGAACCTCTGTCTCAATGCCGGGATAGAGGGCGGCAAATTCCGGCAGGATACGCGGCATCATGTAGGAGGCTCTGTCGCGGGAAGTGCCGATCGTGAGCTTGCCGCTCATATGCCGGGTGATGTCCCGCATCCGGCGCTTGAGCTGCTCATTCTCCAACAGAATCGCGCGCGCCCGTTCCACATAGCAGCGCCCGGCATAGGTCAGCGACATGGGAGTCGTGGAGCGGTCAAAGAGCTGTGCGCCCAGTTCATCCTCCACACATTTCAGATAGTGACTCAGCGCGGGCTGCGAAATGAACAGCTTTTCGGCAGCCCGCGTCATGTTGCGGGTCTCGGCGAGCGTCAGAATATATTTCATCTGTCGAAATTCCACGGTACGGCCCTCCAATCTGCTTTTGTTGCTTCCAGTATAAAACAGCCTTCGTCAAGTTGCAACAATATCATGAGATTTTATTTATCGACTTGATATAAATAATAGCATTTCACATATCACTGTCTCTCCATTATACTATTCCCAGAAATACCGAGAACAGATACCAAATTACGGGAGGAAATGATCATGGACAGAGAGAGCATCATCCGCAGGGCGCAGGAAGAGTTTGCCGAGCGCCTCAATTCCGAGCTTGACCGCATCGAGCTCATGAAACAGGAAGCAGAACCCAAGGACTTCTCCAGGCTTGAAAAGATCGTGGTCGGCGTCATGCCCGGCGACGGCACCGGTCCCGTCCTCATGGAGCACGCCCTGCGCGTTGCCAAGGAACTTGTCAAAGACAAGGTCGCCTCCGGCAAGATCGAGTTTCGCACCATCGAGGGCATGACCATCCAAAACCGCGTCGCCAAGATGCAGAGTCTGCCCGATGAAGTCCTGGCCGCCTGCAAGGAGTGCGACGTGCTGGTCAAGGGACCCTTCATCACCCCGCGCGCGGGCGACGGCCTGCCCAACCTGGTCTCCGCCAACAGCCTGCTCAGAAGAGAGCTCCAGCTCTTCGCCGCCGTGCGTCCCATCCGCATCCCGGACAAGGGCATCGACTGGACCTTCTTCCGTGAAAACATCGAGGGCGAATACATCCTCGGCAACCGCGGCATCCGCGTGGGGGACGAGCTGGCTGTCGACTTCAAGGTCTGCACCAGGCCGGGCGCCGAGCGCATTGCCCGCGCCGCCTTCGACTTTGCCCGCAAGAACGGCAAGCACAACGTCACCGTCGTCACCAAGGCCAATATCGTCAAGCTCGTGGACGGCGACTTTCTCCAGGCGGTCCACCGCATCGGCGAGAGCGAGTACCCCGAGATCGAGATCCGCGAGGAGCTGGTGGACTCCATGGCCGCAAAGCTCGGAAGCCCAACCTTCATGCAGGGCATCGACGTGATCGTGCTGCCGAATCTCTACGGCGATATCGTCACCGACGTCGCCGCTGAGATGCAGGGCGGCCTCGGCACCGCGTCCTCCTCCAACATCGGCAGCCGCTACGCCCTCTTTGAGGCCATCCACGGCGCGGGCCTGCGCATCATGCAGTCCGGCCGCGGCCCCTGGGCAAACCCCGGCAGCCTCATCCGCGCCATGGGCGAGATGCTGGCCCACATCGGCTGCGGCGACCGCAAGGCCATTCTCGACAGGGCCATGGATATCTGCACCGTGACGGAAAAGAAGCTCGTCATCACCGGGCGGCAGGACGGCTGCACCGGCGCGGAGTTTACCGACTATCTCATCGACACCATCCAGCAGCTTCGCGCCGAATAAGAAAGGAGAACATCATGGGCAAATCGCTTACCGGAAAGATCCTCGAATCGCATTTCGTCTCCGGCAGCATGACGCCGGGAGAGGAAATCTTCATCAAGGTCGATCAGACCCTGACCCACGATATCAACGCCGTCATGACCTACCTGGCCTTTGAGGCCATCGGCCTGCCCCGCGTGCGCACGGAGTGCTCGGTCAGCTATCTTGACCACAATCTTCTCTATGTCAACAACATGACGCCGGACGATCACATCTATCTCCAGAGCGCAGCGAAGAAGTACGGCGTCTATGTCTCCCGCCCCGGCAACGGCATCTGCCACACCGTGCATGTGGCCCGCTTCGGCGTGCCCGGCAAGGTCAGCATGGGCGGCGACAGCCACACGCCCCACGGCGGCGCCATCGGCATGCTGTGCATCGGCGTCGGCGGCATGGATGTGGCCACCGCCATGACAGGCGTCCCCATGCGTCTCAAAATGCCGAAGATCGTCAAGGTCAACCTCACCGGCGAGCTCCGTCCCGGCGTCAACGCCAAGGAAGTCATCCTCGAGATGCTGCGGCGCGAGAGCGTCAAGGGCGGCCTCGGCAAGGTCTATGAATATGTCGGCCCCGGCGCCGCAACATTGGAAGTCCCCCAGCGCGCCACCATCGCCAACATGGGCGCCGAGATGGGCGCCACCACCTCTATCTTCCCGGCGGACGGGCAGGTGAAAAAGTTCCTCACCGCCCAGGGCCGCGCGAAGGATTACGTGGAGCTCCTGCCCGACGAGGACGCGGAGTATGACGAGGTCATCGAGCTCAACATGTCCGAGCTTCGGCCACTCATGGCCTGCCCGCACCTGCCGGACAACGTAAAGCCCCTGAATGAGGTGGAGAAGAAGCCCGTGCAGCAGGTCTTCATCGGCTCCTGCACCAACACCAGCTACGCGGACGTTGCCAAGGCCGCCCTGGTCTTCAAGGGCCATCATGTAAATGAGAACGTCCAGTGCACCTGCGGCATCGCCTCCCGCCAGACCTATAAAGAACTGCTGCGCGACGGGTATCTGGATATGCTGGTGGACGCCGGTGTGCGTCTTTTGGAAATCTCCTGCGGCCCCTGCTGCGCCATCGGCCAGACCCCGCCCACAAACGGTGTCGCCGTGCGCACCTCAAACCGCAACTTCAAGGGCCGCGCCGGCAACCCCACGGCGGAGATCTATCTGGTCAGCCCCGAAAGCGCCGCCGCCACCGCCATCCTCGGCACCTTTGCAACGGCCGAAGACGTCCTCGGCGAGAACGTCAAGGAGCTTGCGGGCATCCATGAACCGGACGCCTACATCGTCGACGACTCCATGCTCATTCCGCCGCTTCCGCCCGAAGAGGCCGAAAAGGTGGAGATCACCCGCGGACCCAACATCAAGTTCCTCCCGGTGCCCGAGGTGCCGGAGCAGGTGCTGGACGTGCCGGTCTCTCTCAAGACCCTGGACAACGTCTCCACCGACGACATTACCCCCGCAAGCGCCGAGTTTTCCTCCATGCGCTCCAACATCCCCCTTATGAGCCGGTACTGCTACCACCGTTACGCCCCGGACTTTGCCGCCCGCGCAAAGGAGCTGGGCCGGAGCATCATCGTCGGCGGCGAGAACTACGGCCAGGGCTCCTCCCGCGAGCACGCGGCCATCAACCCCATGTACCTCGGCGTCAAGTGCGTCATCGCCAAGAGCATTGCCCGCATCCACAAAGGCAATCTTGTCAACCACGGCATCATCCCCATGCTCTTTGAAGACCCCGCCGCCTATGACGGCATCGACCAGGGAGATGAGCTGCGCATCGAAAATCTCCTCGACCAGATCCCGACCCGCCGCGTCACGGTCAAAGATGTGACAAAAAACTATACATTTACCGTGAAGCTGGATCTCACCGACAGCGAGATCGAAGTCGTCCTCGCGGGCGGCCAGCTCCGGTATCTGAGAAAGCAGCTGGAAAACATGTGATCTGAAAAACAGGAAAGGAAGACGCTTATGCAGACCCCGACCCGCGAAGAAATGATCCGCATGGCGGAGGAGACCAAGAAGAAAAACAAACAGCCTGAAGTCACCGAAGAAATGATGGCGGAGTTCCCTGTTAAAATGGAGGAATGGACCATCCCGGGCGAAGAGGGCGACATTAAGGCCTACTACAGTGAGCCGGAGCAGATGAAAAATCCGGATGTGCTGATCCTGAACCTCCACGGCGGCGGCTTTATCCGCGGCCGCACCGAGAACGACGAGCTGTTCTGCCGCCGCATAAACCACGCGTTGTCCTGCAAAATCCTGGATGTAGACTACAAGATCGCGCCCTATTATCCTTTCCCGGCTGCCCTGCACGAAACCTTCAGCGTGCTGCGCTGGATCTATGCCAATACGAGGAAGCTGAACGTCGATCCCGAAAAACTCGTGATCATGGGTCACAGCGCCGGCGGAAATCTTGCCATAGGCGCGGTGATGCGCGCACTTGAGGAGGACATGAGGACCCCGGCTCTGCTCATCAGCGAGTATCCGCCGCTGGATATCTATACAGACCCGGAGGCTAAAAAGCCCATGGGCAAGGGAATCCCGGTGGAGCGGGCCCGCCTGTACAATCTCTTTTACTGTGACCGTGAGCGGCAGAAGGACCCCTATTGCTCACCGGTTTATGCGCCGGATGAAATGCTCCGGGGCTTCCCGCCGTCTCTGATCGTCACCGCCGGTTCGGACGATCTGTGCAATGAGGCCGAGGACTTTGCCCTGCGCCTTGCGCGCTGCGGAAACGAGGTCACGGTCAAGCGCTTCCCGGACGCCATCCATGCCTTTACGATCAAGCGCCTTGCCGGACATGAGGAGGCCTGTGATCTGATCTGCCGCTTTGTCCGCAGCGGAATCAAAATGAAATAAGCACACAGCCCGCCCCGAATCCCGGGGCGGGCTGTGCGGCTTAAAACTCTTCATACAGACGGTGGGCCAGACGGATCAGGCCCTTAAAGGATTTGTTCAGACTCTCTTTTTTGCGGTAGATCAGATAGACCTCCTGCTCCTCCGGCGGCAGATCGGGCAGGATCATATAGTTGACAAGCTTGTCCGTGTGCGGGATGGCGGTCAGGAGACAGTTTCCGAGCCCCTGCTCCACCGCCGACAGTGCGCTGCGGGTGTCGTCGACATAGACACGGCTGGAGGGGCGTCGCCCGATCTGCCGAAAATAGCGCTCCGCCGCCTTGCCGGAACGGGTGTGCTGAGCGATCTGAATATAGGGCTGCTGCAGCCAGAGCGGATTGCCCAGAACGGGGTAGGGCTGTCCTTCTTCCCGGACGCCGAGCTTCACAATGGGGGAATCGCTTGGCACGGCCAGCACCATGCGCGATACGGCCAGCAGATCATATTCCAGCGCACTGCTTTTTTCGGAGGCGTAGGCAAGACACAGATCCAGTTTTCCCTCATCGAGCTCCTGAATGACGGCCCTGGAGCTGTCTTCCTCGAGCCGGATGCTGGCCTCCGGGTATTCGGCAAAGAAAGCCGGCAGCAAAAACTCCATCACGAAGGCGTGCATGCCCATGGGATAGCCGAAGCGGATCGCCGCGTCCTGGGAGGAATTGAGCCGCGCGATCTCCTCGCTCAGCTCATGGTCCAGGTCGATGATCTGCCGCGCCTTGGCGAGATACAGCGCGCCGGTCTTTGTCGGGACAAGGCGGTTGCCGTTTCGGAGAAACAGGGACGCCGACAGCTCGTGCTCCACGCGCTGCAGATACTTGGTCAGCGCCCCCTGCGTGATGCAGAGCTTTTCCGCCGCCTTGGAGATGCTGCCCCACCTGGAAATCTCAAGGATATATTCATAGTCCTTTACGTTCATGCCGATGCCCCCTTAACAAAGCCTATTATATTACAAAAAGGAATAAAGACAAGAGAAAGTTCAATTTGAAAAATACCTGTATATACGCTATAGTATGTTCAGAAGATCGAATACAAACAAATATACAGGAGGTATTTCCATGCAGCCCTATCTTGAAAGCGTCAGCTCCCAGGCTCTGCGCATCCGCTGGATCTCGGTTCAGTGCTATGAGATGGTCCTTCCCGGCGGAAAGGTCCTTGTGACCGATCCCTTCTATTTTGACGCCTCGGCCTTTGACGGCATCCCCGAGGAAGAGCTCACCAAGAACCAGAAGCTGGAAAAGCAGGTCTATGCCCAGCGCGGCTTCTCTGTGGACGAGTTTACCGGTGCGGATTACATCCTGCTCAACCATGTCCACGGCGACCATTCCAATCTGGTCGGCCAGCTCTGGCACCGTTTCTATGGCCGCGTGCTGGTCCCGGCCTACTGCGCCGAGGAAGTGGCAAAGACCTTTGACATTCCTTATGCCGCGATCTATCCCCTGTACCCCGGCAACACCTATTACTTCGACGATTTCACCCTCAAGGTGTACCCCGGCGCCCATGACAACCGCGCCTTCCGCGAGGGCAAGTTCCAGCGCCCCAGCGATCCCCGCTGCCTTTACGACGGGTCTGAGGGCTTCGGTATCCCGTGCCCCAGCCGCTTCGGCCCCCTCGGTTCCATGTTCAATCTCAACTACCTCATTGAGACGCACAACAATTTCAAAATCGACTTCCAGGCCGGGCGCGACTATGACGAGCATGTGCAGCATGTCCGTGACGAAAAGCCCAACCTCATGCTCTGCCACCGCATCCGTTCCTACAGCGCTGAGCAGTTTGCCGGCATGATCGAACGTATGGGCGCGCAGCTCTGCCTGCCCCTGCATCACAACAATGCCCGCGCCAAGAACGAAGACCTCAACGAGTACTTCGCCCAGGTCAACGAGGTTCTGAAATCCCACGGCAGCGCGGCCCGCGGCTTCAATCCCGAGCCCTATCACTGGTATCAGATCCAGACAAGCATCATC
This sequence comes from Oscillospiraceae bacterium, assembly GCA_902785905.1. Taxonomy (GTDB): domain Bacteria; phylum Bacillota; class Clostridia; order Oscillospirales; family Oscillospiraceae; genus Limivicinus. The sequence goes on from CADAAM010000014.1 coordinate 19,104, forward strand.
GCGGAATAAAAGAGGGTACTGCTATGGATAAGCGGATTCCGCTGATCGACCAGTCTGCGCTCGGCGGCAGGGCCTGCTTCTATGTCGGCGGAAAATATGCAGAAACAGACGGAAAGCGTTTTCTCACCGGTCAGATGTTTGTGGAGGTCTATGAGCCCCGTGAGAGAAAGCACGAGTATCCTGTCGTAATGTTTCACGGCGCAGGCCAGACGAACATGAACTGGCTCCAGACCCCCGACGGGCGTATGGGCTGGGCGGATTATTTCGTTTCCAAGGGCTTTTACGTGGTGCTGGCCGAGCAGCCGTCCCGCGGCAGATCGGCCTATCATCCGGCAGCGGAGGGGCCGCGTATCTTCCATCCCCTGCAAATCGTGCGGCAGCGCTTTACTACCGATGAGGGCCCCTGGCCCCAGGCAAAGAAGCATACCCAATGGCCGGAAAACGGCGGTGACTGGGAAGATCCGGCGTTTCGCCAGTTTGCGGCGGCACAGGTGGAGTACCTGCCCAGCAACAAGCGCTCACAGGAGCTGGTGCTTGCGGCGGGAAAGGAGCTGCTGGAGCTGCTCGGCCCCTGCATCCTCCTGACGCACTCCCAGGCCGGCCCCTTCGGCTGGCTGCTGGCAGATGCTTTCCCGGAAAAGGTGAAGGCGGTTCTGGCGCTGGAGCCGACCGCGCCGCCGTTCTCCGTGGATCAGAGCAGCCCAATAGCAAAAAACTATGGCCTTGTAGACCTTCCGCTCCATTTTGAACCGCCTGTGCAGTCCCCGGCAGATTTCAAACTGCGGCTTCTCCCATCCCAAGGCGAGGGACTCCACGCGGGCTGGGTGCTCGATGAAGAGCGCAGCCTCCCGCGCCTGTGCATGCCGATCCTGCTTGTGACCAGTGAAGCGTCCTATCACGCGCAGTTCGATCATCTGCTGTCCTATGTTATGGATCAGCTCGGCGTCCGGCATGATTTTGTGCGTCTGGAAGACTCCGGCATCCGCGGCAACAGCCACATGATGATGCTGGAAAAAAACAATCTTGAAATTGCGGATTACCTGATTAACTGAATTTCAGATAACGGATTATAATAACAGGAGGAACTATCATCATGGTCAAGCTCTATGACGGCGGCGTTTATCTTGTCAACGGCGCCGAGATCGTCCCCGAAAGCGAATCCGAAAAGGTCAAGGCCCTCACCGGC
>CADAAM010000015.1 GCA_902785905.1 Oscillospiraceae bacterium
GCCGTCGCAGAGCCCGGGAAGCGGGCGGTAATCGCTGGTGGAGAGCGAGAGGAGCGTCACGTCCTCATGTCCGGTGTTTTTGAGGGCTTCGATGCCCTGGCGCACCAGGGTCTCGGGCTTTTTCGCGCGGATGGGGCGGTAGATATAGCCCGCCTGGCAGAAGCGGCAGCCGCGCACGCAGCCGCGGAAGAGCTCGAGATTGACGCGGTCGTGCACCACCTCGGTGGAGGGGACGACCGGGTTCGTCGGATAGGGCGCGCTGTCAAGATCGACGACAATGCGCTTGGTGACCTTCTCCGGTGCGCCGTCCTTTGCGGTGATGGCGGCGACGATCCCGTCGTCGTTGTAGGCGATGTCATAGAGGGACGGGACGTAGACCCCGCCGATCTGCGCAGCCCTGCGCAGAAAATCGCACTTGGTCCAGTTTTCCAGCTTAGCCTTGCGCAGAAGGGCCAGCAGCTCGTTATTCATCTCCTCCCCCTCGCCGATGACGAAGAGGTCGATAAAGTCCGCCATGGGCTCGCCGTTCACGGCGGCGGAGCCGCCCGCAAAGACCAGGGGCAGGAGCTCTGTCCGCTCGGTGCTTTTGAGCGGGAGCCCCGCCTGATTTATCATATCCAGCACGGTGGTATAGGCCATCTCATAGCCGATGGAGAAGGCCAGCGCGTCGAACTTGTCGAGGCTGTCCCCGCTCTCGAGGGCATAGAGGGGCAGACCGGCCTTTTGCATTTCCTCATACATGTCCCCCCAGGGGGCGAACACGCGCTCGCACCAGACATAGTCGAGGCTGTTCATGGTGTGGTAGAGGATGCTCATGCCGAGGTTCGACATGCCGATCTCATAGGTGTCGGGAAAGCAGAAGGCGACGCGCAGGTCGACCTTCTCTTTCTCTTTCAATATCTGGTTATATTCGCCGCCCGTATAGCGCGCTGGCTTCTGCACGCGGGGCAGGATGCGTTCGAGTCGTTTGTCCATCACAGTCTCCTGTCTTATTAATTCGGCAATTAAATAACCGCAAATCTCTTGCAGAAACGTAAGAAATTGCCGAATTAATCATTGCCATATTTTTCGGTTGCCCCGCCAGGGGCGAGAAAAATGGCATTTATAATCTTATTACTCCGGCTGTACAGCCCTATAGCATGGGGATATTTCATTGCCGGAGTAATAAGATTGCCCTATTCTATCCGATTTCCCCGCTTTTTACAAGTGTTTCCTCATCGTTCCTCAAAAGCAGCAGCCAGAGCGCCGCGGCGAGCGGAACCGTGCTCTTCTTCCACACGGCGAGGAAAACGCCGCCGAAGAGCAGCAGGGCCAGCAGCACGCCGCTGACGGTCCGGTACAGGCCGCGGTGTTCGGCGCACAGGACAGAGAACACGCGCCCGCCGTCGAGGGGCAGGATGGGCAGCAGATTGAAGGCCGACAACAGCAGGCTCACCCCCGTGCTCTGAGAAAGCCAGTCCGTCCCCGCCCGCTCGGCGAGCAGCGCGTACACAACGCCGCCCAGCGGCCCCGCCAGGGCGATCAGGACGTCGGACAGGGCGGAGCCGTCGGTGCAGCCGATCACGAAGCCCTGGGCTTCGATGCGAAAACCCGTCACCCGCCGCCCCAGCAGCCAAAGCGCCAGCACATGCGACAGCTCGTGCGCCGCAACCGGCAGCAGGAGCAGCGGCAGCGGCGCAAGGCCGCCGCGATAGTAAAGGCACAGCGCCGCAAGTACTGCGGCAAGGCTCAGCGTCAGTCGTCTGTGATCCATGAAAACGCCCCCATTCCTTTTATTCTATTGGCCGGAGGGGCGGGGTATGACAGTGCCTGTCAAAAACACGCATGGTTAAAAAAATGCAGGGGTCGATCCCCAGATCGACCCGCCGAACAGCGCACAACCGCGTTAATCAACGGGCCGATGAGGGCATCGGCCCCTACGGCCTGTTATTTCCAATTCTCCACGAACGTGTGCAGGATATTGTACAGGCGTTCGGTGGAGGCGATGCTCAGCCGCTCGCGGACGGAGTGGACCTCGTGCAGCTCCGGGCCGATGGAGACGCAGTCGAAGTCAGGACGCTTGTCCATGAAGAGGCCGCACTCGAGCCCGCCGTGGGTGGCGGTGATCTCCGGCTTCTTGCCCAGCACCTTTTCACAGGCGTCGGACAGGGCGTCGCGCAGGTCGGACTCCCGGCGGTATTCCCAGGCGGGGTAGGGGTCGTGGGTGGTGAACGACGCGCCGAGGAGCCCGCAGAGCGCTTCCAGCTCCGCCGCAAGCTGATCCTTCTGGCTCTGAATGGCGGAGCGGAGCAGGAAGTGGAGCACGGTCCCCTCTTCCCCGGTCTCGATCACGCCGAGGTTGAGTGAGGTCTGCACGAGGCCAGGGATGTCCATGCTCATGGCCCGCACGCCGTTCGGGGCAAGCATCAGCATATCCAGCAGGGCCCTTGTCCGCGGGGCGGAGAACACGCGCCCGGTCTCCGCTGCGGGCACGGCTTTCAGACGTAGGCCGGGGTCGGCCGCGGCGTACTCATGCCGGAACATGGCCTCGTCGTCCGCGCACATCAGCTCAAACCCCCGCGCCTTGTCCTCGGGAACCGCGACGACGGCGCGGCAGCAGAGCGAGATGACATTGGGAAAGCTGCCGCCGTTGACGGAGACAAGGCGCAGCCCGGTCGTCCATGCGGCGCGATAGAGGAAACGGCCCATGATGCGGTTTGCGTTGGCCCGGCCCTTGTCGATCTCCGCGCCGGAGTGGCCGCCCTTGAGCCCGTCGACCGTGACTTCATAGAAGCGCAGCCCGGCCGGGACGGCTTCCCAGTCCGCCGGAAAGACGCAGTCCGCGCGGATGCCGCCGGCGCAGCTCACGGTCAGATAGCCCTCCTCCTCGGAGTCGAGGTTAATGAGCCTGCGCCCTTCGAGGACGGACAGGTCGATACCATCCGCGCCGAACATGCCGGTCTCCTCGTCGGTGGTGAGCACGACCTCGAGCTTCGGGTGCTTGAGCGTCTCGTCGTCCAGCAGGGCCATGGCGAGGGCGGCGCCGATGCCGTTGTCCGCGCCGAGGCTGGTTTTGTACGCCTTAACCCAGTCGCCGTCCACGACGAGGCGGATGGGCTCTGTCGCCATGTCGATGCCGCAGTCCGGCTCCGAGGCGCAGACCATGTCGATGTGGCCCTGGAAGATCAGGGGCTCGGCGTTTTCATAGCCGGGCGTCGCATCCTTCCGGATGATGACGTTGTTGTAGGAATCCTGCACATAACGCAGGCCGCGCTCTTCGGCAAATCTGGCGCAGAGGTCGCTGATCTGCTTTGTGTTGCCCGAGCCGTGCGGCACGGAGCACAGATACTCGAAAAATTCAAAAACCTTTTCTGGCTTTAAGCCTTTCAAAACTGCCATAGTATCCTCCTCATTAAACACAGCCCATGCGAAGGGCATGGGCTGTAACTTTTTAGAACTCCGCACCGGCGAGGACGTCTTCGCCGTCGGCGGGGGCTTCCTCCTGCAGCTCAGCCTCGGAGGGCGTCGCCACAAACTCGCTCATCCATGCATCCTGCGGCAGACCCGCGAGGTAGCCGGGGATGTTGACGATGATGCCGTCCATGTTGTAGGGCAGCTTGAGGGCGATGGTCTGCATGACCTCGTCGGCGTCCTTCTGCTCGATGATGCCGACCGTCATGCTGAAGCTCTGGCCGATGTTGGTCGACATGCCGCGCTCACGGGCGTTGAGGCGGGAGATCTTCTCCCCGTCGGGGCCGTAGAGCGTAGCGCGGTAACAGGCCTTGTACTCGGTCCCCTCATACTCGAGGGTCTTGTTGTCAAGATAGATGGTATGGCCGCGGCCGATGACCATCATGCAGGCGGCAATGGCGATCAGAACGAGCACCGCGCCGAGTCGGAAGAGAAGCGCTCTCTTATTCATGCGCGTCCGCCTCCTTCTGCGCCTGCTGGAGCTGCTGGCCCACCAGGCTCTTGTGCTTGCGTTTCTTGGTCTCGTACATGATGAGGGCCAGAGTGATGACCGCGTAGGACACGAAGACGCGGAAGTATTCGCCGATCATGGAGTCGCCGGTGATGACCGCGCCCGCCTTCGGGGCCACGATGAACATGGTGTGGAAGAGCACCACGCCGAGGAAGACGTTGCCGATGGAGGCCCTGTCCACGCTCGCGCCGCCGACCAGCAGGGCCGCGATGCAGAACATGCCGATCTGGGAGTGGGAGCTGTAGGTCGCAATGTTGCCCATGTTCTGGAGGTAGATGATCATGCCGAAGCCCGCGAGGACCGTGGACATGACGATGGAGATGATGCGGGTGCGCTCGACATTGATGCCGGCGTCACGGGCAACGCCCATGTCCTGGCCCACCGCGCGCATGTCCTGGCCGAGCTTCGTGCGGCGAAACCACACGATGAACAGGCACAGCACGCCGATGATGATAAAGGTCAGCACCGGGATCTTCACGCCGCCGACGCGCACGGCCAGGAGGTTATCCAGGCACTGGCGCATATTGAGCAGCGACACCGTGTTGCGGATGCCGTAGCCGCGCGGCAGCTTGATGGAGAAGTGCTTGATCGGGATGAGAGAGCCCATGATGTACAGCACCAGAAGCTGATAGATGCCGTTCATAAAGAAGCTCAGGATGTAGCTGGTGATCATCTCGCGGCCCTTGGCCATGTTGAGGATCTTGCCGCAGAACGCGCCGAGCAGCACGGAGATGGGGATAGACAGGATCATCGCCAGCACCACGCCCGGGATGCCCCAGATCTGCCAGTCGGAGACGAAGATCAGGGCGATCTCCCCCGCCATCGCGCCGAGGGTCATGCCGAAGTTCAGGCCCATGCCGGACATGATGGGGATGAGCAGGGCGAGGATCAGGAAGATATTGCGGCCCATGCGGGTGACGATCTCATTGATCAGGTACGGCAGGGAGAAGCCGGAGATGGGGATGCAGACCGCGCAGATGAGGATGAACATCAGCGGCACGGTGTTGTCGCGGATCAGGCCGACGACTTTCTTGCCAAAATTATCGTTTTTCATTTTGCGCCCTCCGTCTTTCTGGTCAGAGCATAGAGGATCATGCCCTGGGAGGCAACCACGCGAATAACCTCGCTCATATCCATGTGGATCATGTTGTTCATGACCGTCGGCGTCATGGTGACGATGCCCTGGAAGAGGATCGTGCCGATGATGACGTTGGTGATGGATGCCTTGTTCACGCTCGCGCCGCCGATGAGGATGGCGGACACGGCGGGCAGCGCCATGTAAAAGGGCGCCATGTAGAGCTGGATGAAACCGAAGCCCTGCTCATAGACCAGGATGCCGATGGCGGCAAGCCAGGTGGAGAGCATAACGGACAGCAGGCGCATCTTGTCGACATTCACGCCCGCAGCCTTTGCGAAGGTGGGGTTGGAGCCGACGGCGGTCATGGCCGTTCCGGTCTTGGTGTGCAGGAAGGCCCACATGCCGAAGGCCAGCAGCGCAAAGAAGAGCAGCGTGCCCGTCGGGATGGAGAGATTGCCGATGTTGATCTGCAGGAAGTTTGCCAGCACCTTGTCGTAGAAGCCCTCCAGGGAGATGGTGGTTCTCAGGCCCTTGCCGGAGAAGCCCCAGACCATCGTCGGGCTGTGGTAGGGCAGCAGCAGCCACATCATGCACATGAAGGACACGGACGAGAAGCCGACGTAAGTCGCGATCATCATCTCGCCGCCCTTGATCTTGTTGAGCAGCCAGCCGTAGCCCGCGCCGAGGATCAGGGAGATGGGTGTGGAGATGACAATGGCCATCAAAAAGCTCAGCGGGCCGGTGAAGCCGAACTCAATGGAGAGCGTTGCGCCCAAAAGGCCCGAGATGATGCCGAGGGGCAGGCCGAAGTTCAGGCCGCAGCCGGAGTGGATCATCGGCACCATGGCGAGGACCATGACCGCGTTCCAGCTGAAGCGGTTGAGGGTGTTGCTGATCTGCGTCCAGAAATCGGAGCCCACGAAGGGTGCGGCGATAAAGAGCAGCAGCAGGAAGCCCGCGATGATCAGGCGGGGCAGGCCGAAGGATTCGACCGCGGCCTTGAGCCTGTCGCGCAGCGTCAGGTTGGTTCTGTCTAATGTTTCGTTCATGCTGCCCTCCTCACTTGACCATGCTGACCATCAGCATGCCAAAGTCCTCCGACGGGTCGGACGCCGGGCGGATACCGGCGATTTTACCGCCGGAGACGATCGCGATGCGGTCACAGATCGAACGCAGTTCCTCAAGCTCCGAGGAGATCATCACGACGGTGACGCCGCTGTCGCGGTTGAAGCGCCGCAGGGCTTCGAGCACCAGCGCCTTGGCGCCGACGTCGATGCCGCGGGTCGGCTCGGACACGAAGAGGAACTTCGGCTCGAGCGCGAAGGCCTTCGCCAGGCACACCTTCTGCTGGTTGCCGCCGGACAGCTCCCTCGCCTTCTGCTTGGAGCCGGTGCACTTGATGGCAAGCTCGTCGATGTAGCGCTCCGTGACCTCACGGATCGCCTTCTCGTCACGCCACTTGACAAGGCCGCCGAGATAGTTTTTCAAAAACTTGTTCTGGACCTGCATGGCCGGGAAGGCCACGTTCCACTCAAGGGTCTCGTCCAGCAGCAGGCCCACGCCGCGCCGGTCCTCCGATACGAAGGCGAGGGAGGCGTCCAGACACTTGCGCGGACTGTTGAGCGGGATCTCCTGTCCCTGGAAGATCACCGTACCGCCCGCTTCGTACAGGCCCATGATGCCGTTCGGGATGCCGAGCTTGCCCTGACCGGCAAGGCCGCCGATGCCGAGGATCTCTCCCTCCCGGATGTCAAGGCTCACGTCGCGCACGGTCTCGCCGGGCATATCGACCCAGAGGCGTTTGATGGACATGGCGATCTTCGCGCCCTCGTTGTCGCGTACCTCCGCCTTTGCGGTGGTGTCCACGCTGCGGCCGACCATCCATTTGGAGATCTCCTCTACGGTGGTGTCCTTTGCAGCCACGTCCGCCACGACCAGACCGTCGCGCATGACCACGACCTTGTCACAGACGGCGAGGATCTCGTGCAGCCTGTGCGTGATGAAGATGACCGCGATGCCCTGCTTCGACATGGAGCGGATGGAAGCGAGCAGCGCTTCGGCCTCCTTCTCGGTCAGCACGGCGGTCGGCTCGTCCAGGATCAGGAGCTTGAGCTGCTCCTTGCTCAGCTCGCGCGCGATCTCGGTAAACTGCTTGTGGCCGACGGGCATCTCGCTGATGACCATGTTCTTGTCGATGGAAAAACCCATCTTGTCGATGGCGGCCTCGGCCCGGCCGGTCATCTCGTTGTAGTCCAGGGTGTTGAGTCTGTCTCCGAAGACCTCGGAGATCACGTTTTTCTTTTTCGGCTCGCGGTTTAAGAGGATGTTCTCCGTGGCGGTGAAGCCCGGGATCAGGGAGAACTCCTGGTGCACCATGCCGATGCCGGCGGCCAGCGCGTCAAAGGGTGTATTGAACTTCACTTTTTCGCCGCTGATGAGGATGTCGCCCTCATAACCGCCCGTCTCGCGGATGACGTCCATACCGAAAAGGATCTTCATGAGCGTGGACTTGCCCGCGCCGTTTTCGCCGCAGAGTCCCAGCACCTCACCCTCGCGGAGCGTCAGGTTGATATCGCTGAGGACCTGGTTGCCGAAGAAGTCCTTTTTGATATTGCGCATCTCCAGAAGCGGAGTGTTTGCATTTGCCATATCTGTTACCCACCTACTATTTCTAAGTACGTTTATAAACTGTTATTCTGAGCGCAGCGAAGAATCCTTCCCCTGTTTTCCGGAAGGAAAGGTTCTTCGCTTCGCTCAGTATAACGAGGAAAGGGGAGGGAGAAGTACTCCCTCCCCTTCTGTGTTTGCTTGTGAGAATTACTTGACGGTGAAGTACTTCTCGGGAACCTCGACGGAGGTGGAGCCCATGTAGTGGCCCGGATTGCCCATGATATAGGTATCCTGGTACACAAGGAAGGTGTTCTCCGCCTTGACGCCAGTCTCGGCATTGGTGTAGTTGGAGCCGTTCCAGGCAGCACCGGGAGAGTAGACCTCGTAGGCCTTGGCGATGTCGTCGATGTTCAGCAGCTCGCTCTCGCCGTTGAGGACGTTGATGGCGTGCTGGGCAAGGCCGGCGGACACGGTGTAGCCGTAGGAGTAGGCCCAGGTGCCGAAGCGGCCCTCGCCGCCCTTCTCAACGATGGCCTGCTCGACCTTGGCGAGGATCTTGGCATAGTCGCCGGCCTCAGCGGTCAGGTCGATGCCCAGAGCGCCGGGGTAGCCCATGGTGGGAGAGGGCAGGTCAGCCTCGACGAAGCAGCCGCCGTAGGCGAGAAGCTGCTTGAGCAGAGGCTCGGTGTGGGCGTCGTTGGTGCAGAAGAACGCGGAGTTCTTGCCGTACTTCTCGATCCACTCGGGGGCCTTCTCAAGGATATAGGCCTGGGCGCCCGCAACGCCGACATCGGTCGTGGGGTCGGGAGCGGTCTCAAGCACGAAGGTCATGCCGAACTCCTCGCACGCGGCCTTCATGACGGCCACGCGGCGGCTCATGGTCTCGTAGGACATGTGGCGCGGGAAGGAGATGTGGACGAAGGTGTCGCAGCCGAGCTCATGCGCGGTGCGGATCATCAGGTAGCCGCGGGCAACGAAGTCGTTGTTGCAGACGAGGTCGGCGGCGGAGCCGATCTCGGGCAGGTCCTCATGGGACTCACCGGCGATGCAGATGATGTCAGGGCGCTTCTCTTTGATCTGACGGAAGGCCTCGGTGGTGCCGGGGACAGCCTGGTTGACGATGATGGCCTTCATCAGAGGATCGTCGGACATGTTGACGATGGTCTGAACGGTGGTCTCGAGCTCCTCAGGGAAGTTGTCGGGGTAGATGGCCAGCTTGACCATATCCTCGCCATACTTGGCCTGGACGGCCTCGGCGCCGCGGCGGTCATCCTCAGACTGGGAGACGGAGCCGGTGACGATGCCGATGTGGAAGCCCTCGTCGGCCTTTTCCTCAGCCTTTTCCTCGGCCTTGGGGGCCTCGGTCGCGGCAGGAGCAGCGGCAGGGCCGCTCTGCTGGCCGCACGCGCAGAGCGCGAACACCATGGTCAGCGCGAGCAGAAGCGCAACAATCTTTTTCATGTTTTTCCTCCTTTTTATTTGAAACTCCGTCTTTCCCGCGAGCCGGAAAAAGCGGATGTTTCCTTTTTGTTTCAGAAACACATGAACATTTCTGAAATCCCGTCTAATATAACACACAGAGCGCCGGATGACAAGAGAATTATTTTGCATTTTGTTCAAAAGAAAACGTCTTTCTTTGTGCACAGTGGCAAAATCTGTGCCTTGAAAAACGGCCCCGCCCTGATACAATGAAATCGGGGGTGATGAAAGGATGCTCAGAAGAACAATCCGCCGGATGCTGCAAATGTGTCCGGCGGCATGGATCATCTTCATCTGGTCTGTGAGGCTCACGGCCTTTGTGCTGGTGTGCGCGTTCGCGCTGCTGCTCGGCTGGGGCGGCAGCATGGCGGAGGGCTATGAGCGGTATATGACGGCCATGAGTCTCTATGAGACCGGCCAGGCCCTGCTGCTGATCGGGGCGATACTCCCGGTCTGCATCGAGGACGTTTACATCTCCAGGCGGTAGAAGGATTCCCTGTCCATGAGCGCGTTTAACACATCCAGCATGGCGTCCGCGCTCATGCGCTCGGGCAGGCCGAGGCGCAGAAGAAGCTGACGGCGCTTTTCCGCGCTTCCCTCTTTCCCGCTTAAGCCCTTCGCGTAGAGGTCGGCCTTGGTAATCTGCGCGGGCCGCTGCTCCGCGGGGCTGTCGTCGAAGGTCGCGCCGGCTCGGGTCAGGGCCTCGATCAAGACCTCCGGCCTCATGCCCTCGACGCCGAGCTTGCCCTCCTTTGACGCTTTCTCCTTGCGCCGCTCCCTGCCCGAAATATCCGGGATATAGGCGTGCTTGACGAGCCTGGGGTCGACAATGCCCCGGATGTGGTTTCGGATCAGAAAGCCCGCGCCGTCGGAGTCGGTGAGCACGATGAGGCCCCGCGTCTCGGCGAGGGTTTTTAATAAGCGCCGCTTGGCCGCGTCGTTGAAGATGCCGAAGCCGGAAGTCTCCAAAATTGCCGCGTCCACGACCTGGCTGAGGGTGTTCTTGTCATAGCGTCCCTCGACGACGATGACCTCTTTAATTTTCCGCATGGCACTCCCCTGCCGCGATGCGCAGCACGGCCTCCTTCAAAAGCTCGCGTTCGTCCGTGCCGCTCGACTTCATGCGGTAGTCGGTCTCGGCGCAGAGCTCCACCGCGCGGACAAGCTGAGGCATGGTAAAGCCTTTGGCCGCGTTTATGAGCTTTGCGGCGATATAATCGTACTTCAAGGCACAGACCTCCATGACGTACTTTGTCCCGAGGCCTTTGTCGGCGGCGAGCCTTGCCGCCCAGAGCTGGCGCATCTGCCTGCCCAAAACGGCGAGCATCATAATCGGCTCGTTGTTCTTGTCCGCGAGGAGCTCCGACAGTACGGCCAGGGCAGAGTTTGTCTTCTTCTGGGCGATCAGCTCCGTCATCTCGAAGACCACGGCCTCCGGGATGTGGTTGGCGACGGCCTCGACGTCGGCCTGGGTGACCTTCTCCCCTTTCGCGTAGGCCGCAATCTTCTCGATCTCGGGGATGAGCCTGCTCATGAGGTCCCCGCTGATGAAGATCAGGCGCTGGGCGGCCGCGAGCTCGATCCCCTTCCCGGCGGCGGCGAAGCGGCGGACGATCCAGTCCGTCAGCATGCCCTTAAGCCTCCCGTCCGGCTCAAACTGCGCGTTCTGGACGAAGGCGACGGTGCAGTAGTCCGGGATGTCCTCGAGGATTTTGGCACACGCGTCGGGGTCTGACAGCTTGTTGACGTCCACGTCCCGAAGCTCGATAAAGGTACTCTCCGTCATGAAGGGCATGGCGTCCACCGCCTGCTGCAGTTCCCGCGCGTCCAGGCCCGGCCCGTCTATCCTTTTATAGCTGAACCCGTCCTCCCCCTCGGGGAGGACTGTTTTTTTGAGCTGGGTCAAAAACTGCTCCCGCAGATAGTCCTCCGGTCCCCAGAGGAAATACAGCCGCTGCGGCCCGCGCTCCTTGAGCGTGCGCAGCTCGGAGGTGTAATTGAGTTTTTCTTCGTCTCTGCCCTTTTTAGCCATGGCTGTTCTCCAAACGAATTTCGACGGTGCCGTTGAGGTCCGTCCGCATCACATCATAGCCTTCGACCCGTGGTGGCCCGCGACGAGGATTTCAATGCCGCTCAGATCCTCTCTGTCGGCAAGCTCCCGCTCCAGCTTCTTCGGCGCGTCCGCCGTGGTGAGCAGATCGGTATCCCCGATGGAGAGCCTGACCGCAAGGCAGCGCTCGTTCTCGTCCCCGGTATCGCTGAGCTTGAAGAACTTTGCGGCTATGCGCCCGGCGCGGGCCTCGGCGTCGCGCTCAAGGCTGACGACCTTTGTCCCGTGTCGCTCGGCGCAGGCAAGGATTTTGCCGCGCAGACCGTTTTCATCCGCCGCGTCCGCCGGGAGGATCAGCGTGTCCACGGGCAAAAGCTCCATGAGCCGCACCGCCCCGTCGGCGTGGTCGGCGTGCAGATGGGTCAGAACCAGCAGCTCAATACTGCGCCGCCCGCGGCCCAGCAGATACTCTCCCGCGAGGTTCCCGGCGTCGTCGATGGTATTGATGTTGCCGCAGTCCACGACGGCGGTCGCGTCTCCGGCGAAGGCCGCGATGCACTGGCCCTGGCCTACGTTCAGGACGCTGAGACAGTCAGTCTCACGGTAAAAGCGTTCCGTGTACCGGAGCAGGCCGACCAGCAGCGCAAGCGACAGCCCGCCCGGCAGCAGCACGCGCAGCCATGTCCGTCTGCGGAGCAAGAAGCCGAGAATCAGCAGCGCGTAGCTTGCGAGCATCCAGCACAGCGCCCCGTCCGTCGCCATGTACAGCACCGCATGGGGAAGCCCCGCGACCTTGCCCGCGACAAACAGGATGTACCGGGCAAGCAGGGCGCAGGCCCACACGAGCCCCGCGCCCAGAAACGGCACCGGTGCGAGCAGGCAGGCCGCCCACGCGAGACAGAAGCACAGGCTCACCGCCCAGAGGCAGGCGAGATTGCTCAGCAGCGACAGCAGCGGCACATAGGAAAAGTGAATGGCCGTCAGGGGTGTGGTGAAGACCATGACGCTCAGCGAGCTCGCCGCGACGCCGAAGAGATAGGACAGCGGGCCGCCCCTCGCGCTCTCGGGCAGGGGGCGCAGGAAAAAGTCATAGAGCCGCTGTCCGAAGCAGACAATGCCCGCCATGGCGGCAAAGCTCATCTGCAGGCTCACGCTTTTAGCCGCGAAGGGGTTGAACGCGAGAATGAGCGCCAGGGCCGCCGAGAGCGAGGTCACCGGATCGTTTTCCCGACGCAGGATGGGCGCGAGCAGCAGAAAGCTCTGCATGATCGCGGCGCGGAGGGCGGACTTGCTCATCCCCGTGACGAGGACGAAGGCCCAGACCAGGACGACGCTGACGAGCGCCCCGCGCCTGCCGTTTCCGAACAGCAGACACAGAAGGCCCACCAGAAAGGCGATGTGCAGGCCGGATACCGCCGCGATGTGCATGAGGCCCGAACGGCTCATGGCGACATACAGCGCGTCGTCCGCGTAGAAGTCGCTCTTGTCGCCCAGCATCAAAGCCTTCAAAAAGGCGCGGCAGCTGTCGGGGAAGGCGCGGTCCGCCCTGTCGCGCAGCAGCTTATTCAATCGTACCGGCAGCGCGGAGAGGGAGAACCCGCCGTCCGTCAGGGCTTCGTCCCCCTTGACGCTCAGCTTCCAGAAGAAGCCGTCGACCCTGTAGTTGTCGTAGGGTCTGCCGTAGAGCGTGTCCGCCGCGCTGAACTTTGCGGTAAAGGATACGCGCTGTCCGGGCCGGGCCGAGGCGAAGAGCTTCTTGTTGTCGTACACGATCGCCTTGAGTTTCGGCAGATCGGGCGAATCGACCCGCACGCGCAGACGGCAGTAGCCCTCGTTCACGTCCGGGTACTCGAGCACGACGCCCGTCACCTCCCGCGTTTGGCCGACATACGCCTCCGCCCTTTCGGCCGTGAGGCGGCTGTACACCGAAAACTCCGCAAGGCCGAGGGCGAAAAACACCAGCGCGATCACCAAAGGGCGCAGCCATCTCCGCCGAAACAGCGAGAGGGCGGCCCCGAGCGTAGCGGCAAGCACCGCGGGCACGATCAGCCACCCTGTCGGCAGGATGTAGTTTGCCAGGAACAGCGCGGCGGAGAAAGCCAGTGCCGCCGTCGCAAGCCTTCGCATAGGCTGCCTCCAAAAAAGCGGAGCCGGTATCCGGCCCCGCCGTATTCGATAATCAGATCATCTTCTCGCCGAGCTTCACGCCGCCGAGCAGGTGGAAGTGCAGGTGCATGACGGTCTGGCCGCCGTCCTCGCCGCAGTTGTTGATGACGCGGTAGCCGTTATCCAGGCCCTCGGCCTTCGCGATCTTGGCAATGGCCTCAAAGCACTTGGCGACATAGACGGAATTGCTCTCGTCGATTTTGCGGGTGCAGCAGATGTGCTTTTTCGGCACGACCAGCACATGCACCGGAGCCTGGGGGTTGATGTCGCGGAAGGCGTAGACATAGTCGTCCTCGTACACCTTGGTGCTGGGGATGTCCCCGGCGATGATTTTGCAGAACAGGCAATCTTCCATTTTATAGTCCTCCCGTCAAATCTTTTCGCTGACAAACTTCTCGACCGCGGCCAGGGCCTCGCCGAGCTTGCTGACATCGTTGCCGCCGCCCATGGCGGAGTCGGGCTTGCCGCCGCCCTTGCCGCCCGCGATGGCGGTGATGTTCCTGATGATGTCCCCGGCCTTGACGCCCTTTGCCACGGCGTCCTTGCCGCAGACGCACTGGAAGGTGATCTTGTCGCCGTTGACGCTGGCGACCACGGCCACAACGCCCGCGTTTTTGTCGCGCAGCACGTCGCCCAGCTTGCGCAGGGTGTTGGCGTCGCAGTTTTCCTTGGAGCAGGTGACGACGCGCAGGCCGCCGATGTCCTTGCCGTTTTTAAGCAGCTCGTCCGCGCCGCCCGCGGATTCCTTGGCCTTGTACTGCTCGACGAGGCGCTTGGCCTCCCTGAGCTCGCTCGCCTGCTGCTCCAGCTTCTGGGGCAGATCGGCGGGGCTGGTCTTGTACATGGCGGAGAGCTTATTGAGCTCCTCGAGATCGCGGTTCAGGACCTTCATGGTCTCAAGGCCGGTGCTGGCCTCGATGCGGCGCACGCCGGAAGCCACCGACCCCTCGGAGATGATGTGGAAGGCGCCGGCCTTGGCGGTGTTGTCCAGATGGGTGCCGCCGCAGAGCTCCACGCTCCAGCCGCCCATGTTGACCACGCGGACCACGTCGCCGTACTTCTCGCCGAAGAGGGCGGTCGCGCCGGTCTTGCGGGCCTCGTCGATGGGCATTTCCTTCACCTCGATGCCGTAGCCCTCGAGGATGGCGTCGTTGACGATATTCTCGACCTGCTTGAGCTGCTCGGGCGTCACGGCGGAGAAGTGCGTGAAGTCGAAGCGGAGGAAGTCCGGCTCGACCAGAGAGCCCGCCTGGTGGACGTGATCGCCCAGAACCTCGCTCAGGGCCTTGTGCAGCAGGTGGGTCGCGCTGTGGGCGCGGCCGATGGCGCGGCGGCGCTTTTCGCAGTAGGAGGCGGTCACCTTGTCGCCGAGTTTGAAGTCGCCGGACTTGACCACGCCGTAGTGCATATACTTGCCGCCCTTGTTCTTCTGGACGTTGTTGACCTCAAAGACGCTGTCGCCGGACTTGATGACGCCGTGGTCGGCCACCTGGCCGCCCATCTCGGCGTAGAGAACGGTCTTGTCGAGGACGATGATGCCCTCCGCGCCCGCGCCGAGCTCGTTCTGCAGCTCGTCCTCGGACACCAGGGCCAGGACTTCGGCCTCGGTCTCGGTCTGATCGTAGCCGACAAACTTCGTGTCGGGGATCTCCTTGCCGAACTCGATACCGGCCCAGCCGAGATCGCCCAGGGCCTCGCGGGCCTTGCGCGCTCTGACGCGCTGCTCCTCCATCAGGGCCTTGAAGCCGTCCTCATCCACGCTCATGCCCTCGTCCTCGCACATCTCAATGGTGAGGTCGATGGGGAATCCGTAGGTGTCGTAGAGCTTGAAGGCGTCCGCGCCGGAGAAGACGGTCTCACCCTTGGCCTTGTGCTCATTGAGCAGGTCGGAGAAGATCTTCATGCCCGCGTCGAGCGTGCGGTTGAAGTTTTCCTCCTCGGTCTTGATGACGCGGGTGATGTAGTCCTGCTTCTCGCGAAGCTCGGGGTACTGGCACTCGTTTTCATGGATGACGGTGTCGATCACTTTATAGAGGAAGGGCTCGTTCACGCCGAGGAGCTTGCCGTGGCGGGCGGCGCGTCTGAGTAGACGGCGCAGGACGTAGCCGCGCCCCTCGTTGGAGGGGAGGATGCCGTCGCAGATCATAAAGGTGGCGGAGCGGATGTGGTCGGTGATGACGCGAAGGGACACGTCCATCTTGTGGCTTTTGCCGTAGAAGGCGCCGGTCAGCTCGCTCACTTTATGGGTGATGTTCATAACGGTGTCGACGTCAAAGAGGGAGTCGACGCCCTGGCAGACGACGGCCAGGCGCTCCAGGCCCATGCCGGTGTCGATGTTTTTCTGCTTGAGCTCGGTATAGTTGTTGTTGCCGTCGTTGTCGAACTGGGAGAAGACGTTGTTCCAGACCTCCATGTAGCGGTCGCAGTCGCAGCCGACAGTGCAGTCGGGCTTGCCGCAGCCGTACTCGGGCCCGCGGTCATAGTAGACCTCGGAGCAGGGGCCGCAGGGGCCCGCGCCATGCTCCCAGAAATTGTCCTCCTTGCCGAAGCGAAAGATGCGCTCGGCCGGGATGCCGATGTCCTTGTTCCAGATCTCGAAGGCTTCGTCGTCGTCCTTGTAGATGGACGGGTAGAGGCGGTCGGGGTCGATGCCCACCCAGTCGGGGGAGGTCAGAAACTCCCAGCACCAGGCGATGGCCTCCTTCTTGAAGTAGTCGCCGAAGGAGAAGTTGCCCAGCATCTCGAAGTAGGTGCCGTGGCGGGCGGTCTTGCCGATGTTCTCGATGTCGCCGGTGCGGATGCACTTCTGGCAGGTGCAGACGCGGCGGCGGGGCGGCTCAGCCTCGCCCTTGAAGTAGGGTTTCATCGGAGCCATGCCGGAGTTGATGATCAGAAGGCTCGCGTCGTTCTGCGGGATGAGCGAGAAGCTCGGCAGGCGCAGATGGCCTTTTGTCTCAAAAAAGCTCAGGAACATCTCTCTGAGTTGGTTCAGTCCGTATTTTTCCATACTGTATCCTCCAAATAAAGAACTAACAATTTCAATCGTTTTTGGCGCAGCTTTGCCGCGTCAAAAACACCTTAAGGCGAGCTCCGCGAGCCCTCGCGCCGACCAAACGCGGCGCGTCACGCACCGCCGCGTGCGATAAGCGCGAGTCTCGATTGAAAACCGTGTTTTCAATCGAAAACAAAAAAACTTCGCCCCTGTGCAGGGGCGAAGCTGAATGTACTTCGCGGTACCACCCTGATTGCGGCTTTCGCCGCATCTCAAGCGCCCTTATCGCGGGCAGACGCCCCGGTCATCCCGGGTTAGCTCGGGAGTGGCTGCCGGTTTCGGACACAGGGCCTTTCAGCATATGGCCCCTCTCTGGAGTGTCCTGCGCCGACTCTTTCCGTCTCAGCCAGTCGCAATATCAATTGACAAACGGCATTGTACCAGAAATCCGCGATTTGTCAAGAACAGATCCCAATTTTCAGCGCTATTCCTGTACGCTTGACGGGTCAGCCATTTTTTGGTAAAATCAGAAATAAGAGCATGGACCCGACTCACGATGTCCATAAACGTGTGATGCTTCTGTGATAAACCCTGTGCTATACTTGCGCCATCAAATGAAAAACAAAGGAGAAGCAAACCATGAATGAGCATGAAAACATGAAAGCACTGAGCGAAAATGAAGAAGAAGCGGTTTCCGGCGGGAGTTCCATGGCGTCGAAACTCAAAATGCCCGGCAAACATAATCCTGCCATGAGCAAATCGCCCATCAGTTTGGGCGAGGGGATCCCCGCAGATACTTCTTCCTCCGAAAAGCCGCGCGACGGCGGCGCAACCGGCGGCTGGTGAGCTGCATACTGTCATACGGCAAGGCAGCGGGATCACAGTGTATGTACTGTGGTTCCGCTGCCTTATTATTCTCCGGTATTTTGAGAGCCTTATCTTCTCCGCCGCAGGATCGACAGCCGCGGGGCGTTGACCGGCAGCGCGGTATGCACCTCCATCATCGGATGGCGCGCGTCGGGGATGCGCTCCCCTTCCGCGTCAAAGAGCGTCCCGACAGTGAAAGCAAGCGGCTCTGCCTGCGGGGTCAGCAGCTCAAGTTCCTCGCCCTCGGCGAACTTGTTGCGCTGGGTCAGGACCGCGCTGCCGTCCTCGCCGCAGCTTTCCACCACAGCGACGATGTCCGCTCCGCTCTCGTATGTCCCTTCCGGATGCTGGCCCGGCTCGCCTCCGAGGTAGAAGCCCGTGCAGTAGGGCCGGTGGCTGACCATCTCCATCTCGCGCACCCAGACCTCCGGCACCTCGTCCCCCGCCGCGACACAATCGAGGGCGTGGCGGTAGGCGTTGGTCACGGCGGCGGCGTAGTAGGCGGACTTCATGCGCCCCTCGATCTTGAAGCTGCTCACGCCCGCCTCCATGAGATCGCGCAGATGCTCAATCATGCACAGATCGTTGGAGTTTAAGATGTAGCTGCCCCCGTCGTCCTCGAAGACGTCGAAGTACTGTCCGGGGCGCTTTTCCTCCATGAGGCTGTACTTCCAGCGGCATGGCTGGGCGCACTCGCCCCGGTTGCCGTCGCGCCCGGTCATGTAGTTGGACAGCAGGCAGCGGCCCGAAAAGCTCACGCACATGGCCCCGTGGACGAAGGCCTCGAGGCGCAGCTCCGAAGGGGTATTCGCGCGGATCTGCCGGATCTCCTCGATGCCGAGTTCGCGCGCCAGGACCACGGTGTCCGCGCCCAGAGCAAAGAGCACGTTCGCCGTGGCGCTGTTGACCACGCCGAGCTGGGTACTGACGTGCAGCCTCAGCTTCGGGGCAAAGCGCTTTGCCAGCGCCAGCACCCCGAGGTCCGCGATAATGAGCGCATCCGGCCCGGCCTCGTTGAGAAAGGCGAGGTAGTCCGGGAGCCTGAGCAACTCGTCCTCCCGCGGGAGGGTGTTGCAGGTCACATAGACCTTCTTCCCCATCCCGTGGGCAAGCTCAATGGCGCTTGAAAGCTCATCATTATCAAAATTTCCGGCGGCGGCCCGGAGGCCGAATTCCTTGCCCGCCAGGTAGACGGCGTCCGCCCCGTAGGCCAGCGCCATCTCCAGCCGCTCCCTGTCCCCCGCGGGGGCGAGCAGCATCGTTACGAATAATTTTGAGAAGCGACAAAGTTGTTAAACTCCGTATCGTTTGTAAAGAATCGGTGCACCCCGGCGTTTGCGTCGAGGGCGTAGAAGTAGTAGTTCGTGGTCTCCGGGTACAGCGCCGCCTGGATGGAGGCGAGGCCCGGGCTGCAGATCGGCGTGGGCGGCAGACCCGCGCGCACGCGCGTGTTGTACGGGTCGTCCTTTTCGAGCATCTGGGCCGTCGGCGCACCCTCATGCTCGTCATACGGGTAGAGTACCGAGGCGTCGATGCCGAGCACGATCCCGGCGTTGAGGCGGTTGTAGATAACCGAGGCGATCAGCGCGCGCTCGTCGTCGCTGCCGGCCTCCTTCTCGATGAGGGAGGCGACCTTGAGCACGTCGTACATCGTCAGGCCGAGCTCTTCGGCGCGGGCGGTCATCTCGTCGGTGACGCGGCGGCGGTAGTTGTCCAGCAGCTTGTTGATCGCGCTCGAGCCCTGCATCCCGACATAAAACTCATAGGTGTCCGGGAAGAGGAAGCCCTCGAGCCGGTACGCGCCCTCGCCCTCGCTCTCGGCGAGGAAGTCGTAGTTATACTCGGTGTTCCCTGCGTCCTCCATAAGGTCGTTGTAGCTGCTGACCCCGTTTTCCTCAAGGCGCATGAAGATCTGATGCATCTTGAAGCCCTCGGGGATCGTGACCGTGACCGTGATGGTGGAGGAGGAGCCGGCGCGCATGTTCTGGATGAGCGCGCGGTAGTCGAAGCTGGACTTTAATTCATACTCGCCGGGGCTCACCTTCTGATCCGCCGTCGAGATCTTGCAGAACGTGGTAAAGAGCCACTTGTATTCAATGAGTCCCGCGTCCCTCAGCACGTCCGCCACATAGTCCATGTCGGCATGGGTGACGCGCTTGGTGCCGATCTTTTTGCCGTTTTCGTCGAAGCGGTCCACGGTCTCGGACTGGAAGATGCTGCTCGGCAGCGTGACCACGGCGGTAAAGCTCTCCTTGTTGAGGGCCAGCATATCGCTCGCCGCCATCCAGGCCAGACAGGCCAGCACAATGCTGACGCAGACGATGAACGTAAAGTACATCAGCCCTCCGAGACAGCCGGAGTGGTACTCATGGCTCTGCCGCACGGGACGGTAGTCCCGCTCGGACTCCGCGTCGCCGGTGTAGTTGCGCGTCTCCCTGCCGGAGGAATCGATCAGCAGCTTGTCCATCGCGGTCAGCGCCGTGCGCTTGCCGCCGGTTTTGTCGCTCTGCTTCTCGGACGTCTCGGCGCGCTGGGAACGCTCGTCATGGATGCGGAAGATTTCGTTGATTTTGTCAAGTTCGTCGGGCATGTTTTACTCCTTCAGTGAGGAACGGGAAAATCGGGCGCGGTAGCACAAAGACGGCCGCGCACATAGTATGGCATGAGCGCCGCGGAAAACGGTGCGCGCAGACACTCCCCGCTCCGCCGCCGCACGGCGGGTCGGGACGCGCCAGCTCAAGTGCGGAGAAAGGACAATACTATGTTCTGCAATTCCTGCAACGGCAACAATTCGCTCTGGCTCATCATCCTGATCATCATTCTCTTCGGCTGCGGCAACGGCTATGGCTGCGGCTGCAACAACAACTGCGGCTGCAACGACTGCGGCTGCGGCAACAACTGCGGCTGCGGCTGCAACTGAACCACGAGAGGGGCCCCAAACGGGGCTCCTTTTAATCAATTGTGAGACAAAGTCTCGCAATTGAGAACTCGCGCTTATCGCACACGGCGGAGCGCAACGCGCCGTGTTTGGTCGGCGCGAGGCCTCGCCCGGCTTCGGCTCATGGTGTTTTTGAGACGGCAAAGCTGCCTCAAAAACGGATTTGAAATTGTATTTCTTTGACGAAGAGAAATGCCTATTTGTTTCCGATGGTTCTCAGGATCAGGTCGTAGATCTCGTCGTTTTTCTCCTCAAGGCCGCGCTCCCGGCCGTCCTTCTCGAAGGCGATGCGCGTCCAGCCGTAGTGCTCGCAGGCCATGCTTGCCGTGCGGAGGCAGCGGGCGAGGTAAGCGCTGTCCTGCTCGTGGATGTCGGCGCTGGTGTGGGTGAGGGCCTCGCGCTCACGCATGCGGCGGCGGGAGGTCTCCAGATCCACGTCGAGGTAGATCACAAGATCCGGCTGCGGCAGACCCATCTTGCCGTACTCCAGATCGGCAAGCCAGCTGAAAAACGCGGGCAGCTCGGAATCCCCGAGCTTGCAGCCCTGGTGGACGGCGTTGGAGGTGGTGTAGCGGTCGGAGATGATGAGCCCGCCGTTTTCATAGACCTTCCCCCAGTCGTCCCGGTAGGAGGCGAAGCGGTCCACCGCGTAGAAGGTCGAGGCGGCGTAGGCGTTCACGTCCCCCGGTTTTTTTCCGAAGGCCCCGCCGAGATAGAGGCGGATGAGCGCGCTGCTGTCCCGGTCGTAGCGCGGAAATACGATGTGATTATACGCAATTTTGTCCTGTTCCATTCTGTCGCAGAGCAGGCGGTACTGGGCGGACTTGCCGCTGCCGTCGATGCCCTCGAGCACGATGAGCTTTCCCCTGGTCATTGGTTTGAATCCTTTTCTCTATTATACCTGCGCAAATACCTCGCCGATCCTGCCGTGGATGGTTAGATCGGCTTCCGTGGGGGTGCTGCTGCGCGTGATGAGCACCAGCTTATTCCCCCGGTAATAGTTGATGAGGCCCGCCGCCGGGTAGACCTTGAGCGAGGTCCCGCCCACGATCAGCACGTCGGCCTGGCGGATATAGTGGATGGCGCGCATGATCACGTCGTCGTCCAGCGCCTCCTCATAGAGCACGATGTCCGGGCGGATGACCCCGCCGCAGGAGCAGCGCGGCACGCCCGTGCCGTGGTTCATCAGGTCGGCGTCATACGGCTTGCGGCAGCGCGAGCAGTAGGCCCGCAGGATGCTGCCGTGCAGCTCGAGCACGTTTTTGCTCCCCGCCGCCTGGTGCAGCCCGTCGATGTTCTGGGTGACGACGGCCCTGAGCTTGCCCTCCTTCTCAAGCTCTGCAAGCCGAAGGTGGCAGCGGTTGGGCTTGACCCCGTCGATGACCAGCTTCTCCCGGTGAAAGCGGTAATACTCCTCGGGAAAGCGCTCGAAAAAGGTATGGCTCAGGATGGTCTCGGGCGGGTACTTCCACTTCTGGTTGTACAGGCCGTCCACGCTGCGGAAGTCGGGGATCCCGCTCTCCGTGCTGACTCCGGCGCCGCCGAAGAAGACAATGTTGTCGCTGTCCGCGATCCACTGTTTGAGTTTTGCGATGTTCTCTTCCATGGTACGCGCCTCCCCAATTTTTATAATTTACACCGCGTTCTCCGCCGCACTGCGGATTTCCGCGGCGCAGGTCTCGCAGGAGCTCAGCGTGATCTCGTTCTCGCGGCGGACGACGAAGCGGTAGGTCTCGTCGCTGCACTTGTCGGACATGTCCAGGATATAGAGGCGGGAGCTGCGGATCGCCGCCATGGCAAGCTCCGCGCACTCACCCAGCCAGTGCACCGCGTCCCTCGGGCACAGGGCGCACAGCTCCTTGGCAAGCTCCAGCATCTGGCCCATCATGTTGATGATCTCCGCCGGGATGGCGACGGCAGGCTGGCGCGCGGCCTCGATCTCCTGTTCCCCGCCCTCCTTCAGGGCGCGGCGCAGAGGGTGGCGGCTCTTCACATCCTCGTCGATGAGGTGGACCATATAGCCGCGCAGAATCTCCGCGTTGCGCAGGATGTAGTCGACGCGCTCATTCTCCCCCGCCGTCTTCTTCGTGATCGCGGCGGCGCGCTCCAGCAGGGACGCGGCCAGCGCGGCGGTCACGGCGGCGGCCCCGCCGGTCTCCATGCGGGAGTCGGGCTCGGAGAGGGCCTTTGTCAGCTCGTCCGCGTTTTTCTGTTTGAAGATTTCGATTTTGATTCCCTCGGCCATGGTCAATACCTCTTAGTCTCGGTTAAACTCTCTTAATCTCAAACCCTCGTTCTTTTGCAGGGCCCAGTTGACGCACCAGTCGGAGGTAAAGAGCAGGAGGTTATTCCCCTTGAAGTCCTGCACCCACTTGGTGTCGCTGGTGAGGTTGAGGTCGCCGATGCGGATGTCCTCGTTTTCGACCCAGCGGACAAGCTCATAGGGCATGGGCCGTCTTCTGATCTCCACGCCGTACTCGGTGCGAAGGCGGTATTCCAGCACCTCAAACTGCAGTACGCCCACGACGCCGACGATGACCTCCTCCACGCCGGTGTACGGCTCGTGGAAGATCTGGATCGCGCCCTCCTGGGCGATCTGGGTGATGCCCTTTTCAAACTGCTTGCGCTTCATGGTGTCGATGCGCTCCACGCCCGCGAAATGCTCGGGCGCGAAGGTGGGAATGCCCTCGAAGCGGACGTTCATACCCTTCTCGCAGATAGTGTCCCCGATGGAGAAGACGCCGGGGTCAAATACGCCGATGATGTCCCCGGCGTAGGCCTCGTCGATGATGGCGCGGTCCTGGGCCATGAGCTGCTGGGGCTGGGCCAGGCGCAGCGCCTTGCCCTGCTGGACATGGTAATACTCCCTGTCGCGCTCGAAGCGGCCGGAGCAGATGCGCATGAAGGCGATGCGGTCGCGGTGGGCCTTGTTCATGTTGGCCTGGATCTTGAACACGAAGGCCGAGAAGCGCGGGTCCATCGGGTCGACGATCTCGTCCTCCGACATGCGCGGCAGGGGCGGCATGGTCATTTTCAGAAAGCTCTCAAGGAAGGGCTCCACGCCGAAGTTATTCAGCGCCGAGCCGAAGAACACGGGGCTGAGCCTGCCCGCGCGCACCTCGTCGATGTCGAACTCAAAGCCCGCGCCGTCGAGCAGCTCGATGTCGTCGGCAAGCTGCTCGCGCAGCTTCCGGCCGATCAGCCCGTCCAGCTTCTCGGTCTCGTCAAGTTTGCACTCGATGGCGTGAATCTTGCTCTGCCCGCGGTGGAATTCGTTGAAGGCGAGAATGGCCTGCTTCTCGCGGTCGTACACGCCCTTGAAGTCGTGGCCGCAGCCGATGGGCCAGTTCATCGGGTAGGTGCCGATGCCGAACTCCCGCTCCAGCTCCTCCATGAGGTCATAGGGGCTTCTCGCCTCGCGGTCGAGCTTGTTGATGAAGGTGAAGATGGGGATGTGCCGCATGGCGCAGATTTTGAAGAGCTTTCTGGTCTGCGGCTCGATGCCCTTGGCGGCGTCGATGACCATGACGGCGGAGTCCGCCGCCATGAGGGTGCGGTAGGTGTCCTCGGAAAAGTCTTGGTGGCCCGGGGTGTCGAGGATATTGATGCAGTAGCCCTCATACTCAAACTGCATGACGGAGGAGGTGATGGAGATGCCGCGCTGCTTCTCAAGCTCCATCCAGTCGGAGACGGCGTGGCGCGCGGTGGCCTTGCCCTTGACGGAGCCTGCCAGCTGAATGGCCCCGCCGTAGAGCAGCAGCTTCTCGGTCAGCGTGGTCTTGCCCGCGTCGGGGTGGGAGATGATGGCGAAGGTCCTGCGTCTTTCGATTTCTTTTTTATAATCCGGCATAAAAAACTTCCTTAATTAAAACTTGACAATATATTATAGCCGCTGAGAGGCAAAAAGTAAAGGTTTTCTTCACGGGCGCAGAGCTCGCGCAGGCTGATGCTCCGTCGGAGATCGGGCCGTGCCGCATGTAAAAAAGAGATGTCTGTTTTTGTGTATCTTACACAAATTATGCTTTGAAAACTTGGAGAAACCCAGTCATTCTATTGACAAAGTGCCAGGTGAAAAGTAAAATGTAGCTGTCGTCAAGGCGGCACATTTTTAGTAAAAGGAGATATGGAAAATGAAAAAGACGCTTGCCCTTCTGCTCGCGCTGATCATGATGTTCTCGCTGACCGCGCAGACCGCGTTCGCGGACGAGCCCATCACGCTCGACGTCATCATCTGCCAGTACGGTCCCAACACCAACGACTGGTTCCTCGGCAAAGGCATGGACGGCTCCAACTTCGTCGAGAAGTTTGAGGCTGCCAACCCCGACATCAAGCTGAATCTGGAAGTCGTCTCCTGGAATGACGTGCATCAGGTTGTCGATACCCGCATCGCCAACAACAACGCGCCCGACATTCTGAACATCGACACCTTCTCCGAATTTGTCCCCGACGGTCTGCTCATGCCCGTCAAGGACTACTGCCCGGAGGACCTGTTCAACGACTTTTTCCCCGCCTTTATCGCTGAATCCGTGATCGACGATACTGTCTGGGCCGTGCCCGATCTGGCCTCCGCCCGCGCCCTGTTCTACAATGTCGACCTCCTTGAGAATGCCGGCGTTGAGGTCCCCACCACCTGGGCCGAGCTTGAGGACGCCTGCCAGGCCATCATCGACTACTACAACGGCGACGTATATCCCTGGGGCGTCGATATGACCACCGACGAGGGCCAGGCCTGCTTCGCCTACTATGCCTGGGGCAACGGCGGCGGCTTCGTTGACGCCGACGGCAACTGGGCGCTCAACACCCCTGAGAACGTCGAGGCCGTCAAATATGTTATCAGCCTTGTCAACAACGGCTTTACCAACCCCAACCCCGCAACCGAGACTCGTTACGATCTGCAGGATATGTTTTCCGCAGGCAAGCTCGCCATGCTGCTGACGACCAACCAGCTGCCCACCTACGTGTCCGATAAGGGCGGCGAGGTCAAGATGGCAACCGCCGGCATTCCTGCCAACGAGGGCAAGACCGGCTCCTCCGTCGGCGTTATGGACCGCGTGATGGCGTTCAAGGACGATTCCGCCCCTGACCAGGCCAAGCGCAACGAGGCCATCGGCAAGTTCCTCAAGTTCTTCTATGATCCCGAAAACTATGTCGGCTGGGTCAGCATGGAAGGCTTCCTGCCCGCCGTCAACTCCGCCGTTGAGGCCCTCGTCGCCTCCGATCCCAGCTTCGGCGCGTGGCTTGACGTTCTTGGCACCTGCCAGTTCTACCCCGCCGCCAAGGCCGAGTGGGCCACTGTCCGTCAGGGTGTCACCACCGTCGAGCAGGAGGCTCTGATCGGCGGCGATATCCAGGCCGGTCTGGATGCCCTGCAGGCTGAAGTCGCAGGCTGATTATTTGTTTACAAGGAGCCGGCTGTCCTCAGCCGGCTCCGTTTCCTTATTTCCAGGATTGGAGGCGTAAGAATTGAATTCACCTCTTAACCGGCGCTGGTGGGAGCCCTATCTCTGGCTTCTGCCAAGCATGCTTCTTATTTCGGTCTTTGTGATCTTCCCGATTATCATCGTCTTCAAGCTCTCGTTCAGCGAGATCTCCAAGGCCGGTGTGATCGGCGGCTATATCGGCTTTCAGAATTATAAGGACGCGGTGAATCTCCCGGCGTTCAAGACCGTCATGCTCAACACCTTCTGGTGGGTCGTCTCGGTGGTCGGCAGCTCCACGCTCCTCGGCTTCATTATCGCGCTGGTCTTCAACCAGAAGTTTAAGGGCCGCAAGATCGCCCGCGCGATCCTGGTCTTCCCCTGGGCAACCTCCCTGGTCATTCAGGCCTCGGTCTGGAACTATATCATCAAGTACGAGTACGGCAGCCTCAACAGCGTGCTGCTGAACCTCGGCGTCATCAAACAGGCGATCAACTGGCGCTCCAGCTATCAGATCGAGTTTATCTGGGAGTGCGGCGTCGGCATTTTCGTGACCGTCCCCTTCGTTGCGTTCTGCGTGCTGTCGGGCCTGCAGTCCATCGACGAGTCGTATTATGAGGCCGCCACCGTGGACGGGGCGGGCTTCTGGGACAAGCTCTTCAAGATCACGCTGCCGATGGTGCGCCCCCAGCTGACCGTGAGCACCGTTTTGAATATTATCTACGTCTTCAACTCCTTCCCCATCGTGTACACGATGACCAAGGGCGCGCCCGCCCATAAGACGGACACCATGATCACCTACCTCTACATGCTGTCGTTCTATGAGCGGAAGAAGGGCCCGGCGACGGCCCTGTCTGTGATCGGCTTTCTGATTCTCTGCGCCTGTTCCGGCCTCTATATGATAACCGTCATGCGGAAGGAGGAAGAGCAGTGAACAATCCCGATGTTCTCAAATCCAACCGCCGCGCGCTGATCCTCATCGTCATCGGCCTTGCGCTGTGCCTCATCCTGCTGTCCATGCCGCTCTACAGCTTCAGCGCCAGCGTCTACACGAAAAAATCCCCCAACACCTTTGTGGGGGACGAGAAATATCAGCAGGTGCGCGCCGAGGTCGAGGCCGTGGCCGAGGACTACCGCGCCAAAGGCCATGAGGCCGTGATCGGCGAGGACGTGCTTGAGCGCGTCAACTCCAAGGGCAAGACCACCTCCCTCATCACCTTCACCATCAGCGAGAGTTTTGACAGGAGCCCGCTGTCGCTGATCAGGCCGGGCTTTAACGCCTCATATGTGCTGGGGACAATGCTCGCGCTCTTCGCCCTGGCCCTGGTCTGCGCCGTGCTCGGCAGCGCCGGAACGCTCGCGCTGGAGCACCACTTCCTCAATAAACGCGCAAGCCTGCTGCGCGGGACGGCCGCCGTCGCTCTCCTGCTCGCCCTGCTGCTGGTGCCGGTGTTCATTCTGATGAACAACTACAGCTTCTCGCGTCAGCTTGGGCTCTACAACGCGGAGCTGCTGACGGAGGGGAAGGACGCGCTGTTTGCCAAAATGGATCTCCTGCTCTTTGACGGGGCCATGGGCGATCAGATCGGCACAGCTCTGAACGGCCTCACGATGGAACACTCGGGGCTTTTGTGGATGCTGCTCCCCTGCCTGCTTGTCTCGGTGCTCGCGGCGGTGCAGCTTCGTTACGGCAGCGTGCAGAGCAGCGCGGCGAAGGCCATGCTCTACTTTTTTGTCGTGATCGTCTGCCTGGTGACGCTCTACCCCTACTATGTCATGACCGTCACGGCCTTCCGCTCCAACGCCGAGACGCTGGACATGTACTTCCTGCACCTCTTCCCGACGAAGTGGATCTGGAGCAACCTCTCCGACATTATCCACCGGGGCGTGCCGCGCTATCTGCTCAACTCCCTGCTGGTGGCGGGCGGGGCAACGGTGCTGGCCATGCTCTGCGGCATCCCCGCGGCCTACGCCATGGCGCGTATGCGCTTCAAGGGCAAGAAAGCCTTCCTCGGCTTTGTCATCATGAGCCAGATGTTCTCCCCCGTCGTGCTGCTGATCGGCATTTCCCAGCTCATGAACACCCTGCACTTAAACGACAGCGTGCTCGGCCTGATGCTGATTAACGCCGCCTTCAACCAGGCCTTTGCGGTGTGGCTGCTGCGCGGCACCTTTGTGGCGATCTCCCCTGAGATGGAGCAGGCCGCGCTGATTGACGGCTGCGGCACCTTCGGGGCGCTGACCCGGGTGCTAATCCCGATGGCCGCGCCCGGGATCGTGACGGCGCTGATCTTCGTGTTCATCAACGCCTGGAACGAGTACACCATCGCCACGGTCCTGATCTCCACGGCCGCAAACCGGCCCATCACCGTGGGCATCACACAGTTCTCGTCCTTCAACATGATCGAGTGGCAGTACCTCTTTGCCGCGTCCCTCGTGGCCACCATCCCGGTCGTGATCCTCTTTATGAGCATCGAAAAGCACCTGACCTCGGGCCTGACCTCCGGCGGCGTCAAGGGCTGATCGAGACGATACGGGCAAAATGCTTTCTGCTTACCGGTCCGGCAACACAGCGAAAAATATGCGGTGATTTCGCAGTTTTACGAAATCACCGCATTTCATGCCTCTATTTAATCCAATTTCTTGAGAACGCCGCAGCTCCTGCGGCGCTCAGACTGCAGACGAAACCTTGCAAACCAAGTTGGTCTTGTAAGGGGGATCTGTGAAGGGGGACGGGGAGTCCCCCTTCACGTACAATCCATGCAAAAATGGGAACTTTTTCGAAAGTTCCCATTTTTGCCTCTCAAGCTGTCGACACTTTGTCGACAGCTTGAACGCCGCAGCTCCTGCGGTGTTCTCAGCGCTGGCCGCCGTCGGCGTCAGCCGCTGCGGTACGTTTTGTTGTAAGCCGCTGTCAACCCAGATATTCCAGGCACAGCATGGTGAGGTCGTCGAACTGTTCCGCACCATGGGCGAAATCATCCACCGCACGGCGGACGTTTTTGATGAGTCGTTCGGGATCTGCATCGGGCTCCTCGTTCAGCGCATCGATCATGCGTTCGATGCCGAACATGCGGTCATCGCGGTCGCTTGCCTCCGGGACGCCGTCGGTGTAGATAAAGAGCTTTGCGCCCGGCTCAAGCTGCAGCTCGTACTCCTTGTATTTCACGCCCCCCATGCCGCCGACGACAAAGCAGTGCTTGTCTCTGAAGATCTCGAAGCGGCCGTCGGCATGCTTCAGCGCGGGGTACTCATGGCCGGCGTTCGCCGCTATGAGCTTTCCGGTGGAGATTTCCAGAATCCCCAGCCAGACTGTGACAAACATTTCGGCATGATTCCCGGAGCAGAGGCCCTCATTGGTTTTGGTGAGAATCTCCGCGGCGGATTTGCCCAGCATGGCGCAGCTCTGCAGGATGACCTTGGACACCATCATATACAGCGCCGCCGGGATGCCCTTGCCGGACACATCCGCGATGACCAGACACAAGTGATTGTCGTCAATGAGGAAGATGTCGTAGAAATCGCCGCCGACCCCTCTGGCCGGATCTACCGACGCAAAAACAGAAAATTCCGTTCTGTCCGGGAAGGGCGGGAAATTGTGCGGGATCATGGACATCTGGATGCGGGAGGCAAGCTCCAGCTCTGTGATGATGCGTTCCTTCTCCGCCGTGATGCGCGTGAGGTTGTCCTCAAAGTCGTTGAGTTCGCACTCCATGTCCGCCATGGCGAGACTGAGATTTTCCACCTCGTCGCCGGTGTGGATGTTCAGTCCCGTGAAATGATCCGCATCCCTGCGCCCGTCCTGCCGGTCATGTACATAGTCCCGCGCGGCAGCGGCAATCTTATTGATGGGCGTAATCAGCGTCCTGCGCGTATGGCGAGTCAAAAACCACGTCAGCAGCACGATGGTCAGCGCCAGCGCTACGGTGATCTGCAGGGTGTAGGAACGCATGCCGGCCAGAACGTTTTCGATGGTCACGTCGACCAGCAGGAAGCAGAGCAGCTCTCCGTCCTTGTCCCGTATGGGTGTGCCGGCCGTGCACATCCAGCCATACTGCCCCGTCATCTCGATATCGTAGAGCATGCCCAGACCGTCCCAGTTTCTGAACTTCTGCAGTTCCCTCTGGGAAACGCTCTCCCATTCGCCGGGCTCAAAGTGGTCCTCCAGCTCCGGGTCGATGATATAGACGAGCGCGCCGTTTTCCCAGTCGTACATGCCGAGATAAACGTCCGACACCTCCCCCGAGCGGGAGAAGCTCGGCAGCATGCGCAGCAGGGTCGCATAGGCCGGCATCTCCTTGACGGCGGCAAAGCGCTCGCGATATTCGTCGGTGCCGGTCTGCGCCCGCTCCTCCTTGCTGAGTCCGCGATAGATCTCCAACACCTGCCGCGCGAGGGAAAAGCTGTCCGCCCCGTAGATCACGGAAGGAGCAGCATTCTGCGAGAGGTAAAACGCATGGCTCACATAGCGGTTGGTGAGAGAGACTCCATAGAGCGCGAGACCGATAATCAGCGTCACGATGCCGAGCAGGACGCCGCTGCCGATGATTGCGCGCATAAACTTGGTCGTGAGAGAATGGCGTCTTCTCTCACGAAGACTCATCTCTCTAACCGTTTTCTCTGGCATACTTACCTCCGGTTTCACAGGAAGAGCTTCCTGACGTCTGCTTTCAATACGGTTTATGATTGCTCCTTCAATATATTCTTGAAATAATGCGGAGCAATTTTGTCATGTTTCGCGCCTGCTCCCGCCGAGAGGAAGGCGAAACGGCAATCAAATGCTTATGGATGTGCCAGAAAACTCTATAATTTTCATTGGCACATTGATAAATCAGTTTATCACAGAAGGCGCGGAACAGCAAGTCTCTGCATACCTTTTCCGTGTAAAAAACGGCCCGCGCCGGATGTTTCTCCGAAGCTGGCCGCCGTTATATTGCTCTCCCATAGAAACAGGATCATCCTTGCGGTGAGCTTTGTGTCAGTTCTGCGGTATTGCCCCTGGAAATACACCGGTTATCCCCTGCGGGCTCTGCCTCATCTCGCACATAGTCGCCTGCTTTCCATGGTCGTTCCGTATTATATTTCCTGCTGTGTGTCGTCCTGTCTCTCGCCGAGCACGTGCTCCATGTGCCGGAAGGCCGCGCGCAGGAAAAAGGCGGAGGCGGCGAGGGAGATGATCTCCGCAATGGGGAAGGACCACCAGACCATGTTGACGTCTCCCGTCTTCGCCAGCAGCCACGCCGCCGGGACGAGGGCCACGAGCTGACGCAGCACCGACACGGCAAGGGATGCGGCGCTCTTGTCCAGAGCCTGACAGACCGAGCCCGCGACAATACAGAAGCCCGCGAAAAGGAAGCTGATGCTGATGCGCCGCAGGGCCGGGATACCGATGGCCAGCATGTTCTCGGAGGGGCTGAAGATACCGAGCAGCGCCCCCGGCATGAACTGGAACAGCAAGAAGCCCAGCACCATAAAGAAGCTCGCGTACAGCACGCTGTAGCGGAAGGTGCGGTAAATGCGCTCCTTTTTGCACGCGCCGTAGTTGTAGCCGATAATGGGGATCATGCCGCTGTTGAGACCGAAGACCGGCATGAAGAAGAAGCTCTGAATACGGAAATAGCTGCCGTAGACCGCGATGGCCGTCGGCGTGAAGCCGATGAGGATGCGGTTCATCATGTAGTTTGTGGCAGAGCCCACAACCATCATGACCACCGAGGGGAAGCCGATGCGGTACACGGCCTTGATAATTTTCCAGTCCGGCCGCAGGTCGTCGCGTACAATGCGGATCTCATGGTTGCGGCGACGGTGCAGAATGATACCGAGCGTCATGCCGGCCGCCTGGCCCAGCACGGTCGCGATCGCGGCGCCGGCGGTGCCCATGGCGGGCAGGCCGCACCAGCCGAAGATGAAGAAGGGGTCGAGGATGATATTGGTCACCGCGCCGAACATCTGTGTCCACATGGAGAGCCTGGTCAGTCCCGTGGACTGGAGCAGCTTTTCCATGGTCATCTGCATGTACATGAAGAGCGATCCGATGGTCACGATGCGCAGATAGCTGTCAGCATGGCCCCGGATCTCGGCGATGTCCGTCTGTGAGTGGATAAAGGCATCCGCGCCGAAGATGCCGAACAGGGCCATCAGCGCCCAGCAGCAGACGGCAAGGAAGACGGCGTTGCCGGCCACATGGCTCGCGGCCTTTGCATCCCGCCGACCGAGGGCACGGGATATCAGCGTACTGACGCCGACACCGGTGCCGGTGCCGAGACCGATCATGATGTTCTGGGCCGGGAAGGCCAGGGACAGGGCCGACAGGCAGTCCTCCGACACGCGGGCAACATAGATGCTGTCCACGATATTGTAAAGCGCCTGCACCAGCATGGACAGCATGATCGGCAGGGCCAGACTCAAAAGCAGTTTTCCCTCGTCCATCTCCCCCATACGTCGGGAATCGGGTTTTCTTTTATCTGACATGTTACACACCTGTACTACATTTTTTGCTGTATTGGCGGGTTATTATACGGCAGGTTCCGGGCGCTGTCAATTCATTTTTTGTGGTCTTTCGGAAATCATAAACAGTCGGACGCCAAGGCGCGCAATGCCGGGCGCAAGTCTTTTTTCATTCTGTTTTCCTGTTTTTTGCCGTTATACAGCCATTGCAGCAGAAACGCGTTGAAATCCATATCCCTTTCTGGTACAATTTTGTGAGATGATTGAATTGCCGTTTCGCTCGCCCCTGGCGGGGCAACCGCGAAACATGGCGAAATTGCTCGCCAATTCATTCAAGAATGAATTGGCGGAGCAATAAAAACACTGATCGGAGATGGGAACATGACACACAAGAGATCTTTCTCCCGCCTGCTTGCCGCCGTGCTCGCGCTGCTCATGGCCTTTCCGGCAGCAGCGCCGGCAGCTCTGGCTGAGGTGGACAGTCTGCCCTTTGTCACAGCGGAGATGACGCGCGCCGATTACTGGAAGACCGACCATGCCGACGAGATTGAGGCCGACCGTGAGACGATCGACGCCGTCAACGCCGCGGTGCTCGCTTGCGCGGACTGCCGCATGACCGATCTCTCGGCGGAGCTGCCCGCCCTTGACGGTCCGGCTTTCCAGCGAAAGCTGCTCTCGGGCGCGATGTCTGAGCTGGGCGCATACCTGGACGCCGGCTACTTTGACAGTGAGGGGCAGGGCGTCCCCTATGCGGAGCTGACCGCGGTGCTGGATACGATCGACGCAGCCGAACCCGCCGCCGAGCAGCTTGTCCGCTACGGCATCTGCGTTGCGCTGACCAACGTGCGCGCGGCCCCGACCGACGCCATCATCACCGACGCCGCGGGTGACAACGACTTTGACATGCTGCAGCTGTCCTACGTCCGCGTCAACGAGCCGGTGCTTATCCGGGCAGAGTCCGTCGACGGCGCGTGGTTCTACTGCGACACAAGCTGCGTCTCCGGCTGGGTGCGCGCGGCGGATATCGCCCTCTGCGCCAACCGGGAGCAGTGGCTTGCCGTCTGGCAGATCCCGGACGACGAGCTGCTCGTCGTGACGGAGGGGAAACTCTATCTGGATCAGTCCAATGTAAACGCCGACGCCTCCCGGCGCATGCTGACAATGGGCACGGTCCTGCGCCGCGTGCCGGACGGGGCTTTCGACCCCGCGGTCACGAACCGCGCCGCCTATCAGAATTATGCCGTGTATCTCCCGGTGCGCCAGGCTGACGGCAGCTACGCCTCCACCATCGCCCTCATCCCCCAGCACTGCGGTGTGAGCGAGGGCTATCTGCCTCTTACCCAGGCCAATCTTCTGGACGTGGCCTTCACCATGCTCGGCGACGCCTACGGCTGGGGCGGGATGCTCGGGGTGCCGGACTGCTCGCTTTACGTGCGAAACGTATACAAGTGCTTCGGGCTGGAGCTGCCGCGCAATACTACCTGGCAGTCGGCCATGCCCGTTGAGAAGCTTTCGCTTGCGGAGTTCGATCCCGCTGAGAAAGCCGCACTTCTGGATACGCTGCCCGCCGGTGCGATCCTGTTTTTTAACGGTCATGAGATGCTCTATCTCGGCGCGGCGGAAGGGCGGCACTATGTCATCAGCACCGTCAGCTCCATGCTGACGCCCGACAGCGACACGCGGATGCGGGTCAGAAGCGTGATCATCAACACACTGGAGGATATCCGGCGCGTCAACGGCATGACCTGGCTGGAGGCGCTGAATCTGGCCGTCATCCCCACGAAGCTCTCCGACGGAACGCGGCAGCCCTCCCGCCTCGCGCAGGCCTACCGGGAGCTGGTCTTGAACGCCGCGGGTGAGGGCACGGTCACGGTCTGCGCCCACGGCGGCCCGGACACGGTCGGCGCGGCGATGGCCTGCGCGGAGCTGTTTCGGGCTCTCGGCCGGGATGTGGAGCTTGTCGCCGACGGACCGCTCGACAAAGCGGCGCTTCGCGCCCTTGAGAGCTTCGGTCTCGAAGCGCCGAAAGCCCTTGACGCCATGGATCCTGAGGACGCTCCTGCCGCCGATCCCGTCCCCGTCTGCGCCGCGTCCACGATGGTGTACCTGAATTACCGGGACTGCGAAGTCCCAATCCCCCGTGACGCTGCGCGCCTGCTGCTGGCGGGCATCCTCTATGCCACTGAAAATCTCAGCGCCGGGACCGACGACATGGACTGTCTCGCCTTCCGTGAGCTTGTAAAGCTCGCCGAAATCAAGGACACGGATGCGCTCTGGCAAAGCATGACAGAGCCGGTCGAAATGTCTTCAGCGGCATAATACTACACTATACAAGGCGTTGTCTCAAAATAGCAAAAGGAGCTATTGAGAGGCAACGTCTCTCTAATTAGTCATAGTATGTTGAAAAAGGCATAGCATATTGACCTCATCAAGGCCAAAATGTGCAAAACCATCCGGAGAGTGCCACAAATAAGCAGCGCTCCCGGATGGTTT